>JAAYLN010000110.1 GCA_012521875.1 Lentisphaerota bacterium
CAAGGGTGTTGACAGGCATGGTGGCAATGCGCTACGCTGAACCTGCCTTGGAGACAAGGCCGCGAGTAGCACCGCGACAATCCGAGACCAACACACTTTGCCCCCGTCCGTCTGGTGGCCTTCTCGGAGGCCGTGCTAAACCAGTCGGGCGGGGGCATCTTGTTTGGAGAGAACCATGACGAAGCATAACAGCGAAACAGCCCCAAGGGACACGGTACCAAGGGACGGTGAATCCCTTGAGGCGTGGGTGAACAGGATACGCCCGGGGGGTACACCCGAGGTCGCCGGAATACCGGCGTTCATGCCGATGGACGGTCTCGGCTGGGTCATCGAGGGCTGGGGACTGGTCACGGTCGAGGTTGATGAGGCCGGACGCCCCGCCGTCCACTGGCATGTGGAGTCTGACAGCATGGTAGTGGGGTACAGCAGGGACGCGGACGGTCGCCTATGCGCGTTCGTGAATACCGACGACGGCTTTTCCGCCCCGGTCGAGGGGTGGCCGGTCGCGTCCTAACGAGGCAGGCCAGTGTGGCCGGTCGCGTCCCCCCTCGGTGCGGCACGGCCGGCCATGCTGGCAGACTCCGGGGCTCGGGGCAAGCAATGCCGATTGTACCCCCGCCCGGCCATCCGAAGCGGCAACATGCCGACCGACAACAGACTGACACACACGGCGTAGGGTATGACAATCGTATGACAGGGGATGGGATGGACGATCACCGCGCAACAGCACCGCGCAACAGGCCGGCAGCAGGCCGCCTGTGTATGGCCGGCGACGGCGGGACGCGGGCAAGGGCAAGCGGGGAGGCGAGCGGGGAAGGCAGGGCGGGACGCGGCGAAAGCGGAAAAGGAAACGGGACTCCCCAGCATTACGGAAACCTTTACCACGCCCCCCGGTCGATTCCTGACGGGACTCCCAAGCTACCCCCCGTCCGGCGAACGGGTCAAAAAAGGAAACGGGACTCCCGAGCTTATCGGGAAACTTTACCACGCCCCCGACCTATTCCCGCCGGGACTCCTAAGCTACCCAATGTCAACCGAACGAGGAATAAGCGAGGTTCAAGAGGGAGAACATGAATATGAACAAGACGCACATTCTTTGCATCTTAGCGGCATTTGTCATCGGTTTTGTATTCGGCAAATCGCTGTCAATTTATCAAATTGAACGCGGCCCCTCTAGCGGTAGCGTTCAAATCGCCTTGAAGGTCAACACGATCACGGGCTCGACATGGGTGTTATATCCAAACCAGGACACCTGGGATAGGATAAGGTAATCCATATCTTCGTCCGGGGCTAGGGTAGCGCCCGAAAGCCGTTAGTCCTGACGGACCGCCCCGGACGTCTTAACCTTCAGGACGCGCGAAAGGACACGCGGCATGACGAGCACACGAAACCCGCCCGGCTGGGCGTTCGAGATAGCCAAGGCATTCAACTGGCTCCGGCGCAAGCGGGGCGGGGAGATTGACGCCGCCGTTGACGCATGGACGGCATGGGAGATCGAGCACCTTCACGACAAGGGCAAGCCCGCCCTGCCGAAAGCATTGCATCTGGGGTATGCCTGCGCCGTCCTGATCGGCACGGTCAGCAAGGTCGTTGCCGATTCCCCCGAGAGCACCACCATGCTGGCCGGTCTTGAAGTCGCTCCCGTTCCTGATGATGTGCTGGCCGATGTCCTCATTGCCGCCGTTGCTCCCTATGACTGGCAGGCGTGTGAGCGGGACATACGCCTTGCATGGGACAATGTGTCCGCGGCATTCGAGCCGGATACCGGCGAACCCGCCACGCCGGCCAAGACCGCCGCGCCGTCAGTGTCTGATGGCCGGCAAACCGAGGACGCCGCCAACAAGCCTCTGACCCCCACCGAACGCGGTCGCCTCAAGGCCAAGGTGCGGGATACCGGTGACAGGGCGCGTATTCGCGCCGAAGTGAAGCGCCTTTCAGAATCGCCCGGCATGACCGTAGCCGAAGCCTGCATTCAGGCCTGTGAAAAAGCGCGAAACGGAATGATTCAAGGCAAGCAGGTTCTCTCGATGGAGTACCGCAACCTTACACCATACGATGTTCGCCGGATATTCAATGCCGACTGGTAAAATAGCGAAGCAAAGCTAAGCAAGGCTTGATAATGAGACCAACAAGGCCGTGGTTCTTCGGAATTGCGGCCTTTTTCGTGCGAAGCTACGGCGCTAGCTTCGCATCGGTATATTGAGGCCAGAAAGCGCGGCGGAATGAACCGCCGCCGATGAGGAAAGGCAAGACGATGCAACCACACACAAGCGCCGCGATTGTGGCAATACTGAAGAGCGACCCGACTGTTACTCCCGCCGAACGGCGGCGATTCATGCGGATGAGCAAGGGGGAGCAGGTTGAAACCGAGCAGATCATCCGTCCCCTGGAGGCGGCAAGGCGTCTGGGAATGTCCCGGCGCACGCTTAGCAACCTCATCGCGGACGGCACACTACCGGCAGTCCGGCTGCCCGGACGCAACAGGGTTCACGGCATCCGCGAGAGTGACCTATCGGCGCTGATGGCCAGCCGGAGGGGCGCATGATCGCTAAGGGAAGAAAGGCCGGCCACGGGGGCAACCGCGACCGGCCAGATAGGAGAACGTCGTGAATCAACAGCAGTGTATCACCGTTGACGCATTTCCGCAACAGGCGGCACGAACCGGGCATATCCGCGCCCTTACATACCGTCGTTGCGCGCCGTCCGGGGCAGGCAGGCCAACCGCCGTTGTCACAGCATTGACCGCCGCAAAGACGGAGGGGCATCGCCATGAATGAAAACACCA
The DNA here is from genome assembly GCA_012521875.1 of Lentisphaerota bacterium. Taxonomy (GTDB): domain Bacteria; phylum Verrucomicrobiota; class Kiritimatiellia; order RFP12; family JAAYLN01; genus JAAYLN01. The sequence goes on from JAAYLN010000110.1 coordinate 2,786, forward strand.
TGCTCAAAGCTGCATTAGCCTACGCCGCTATGGGCTGGCATATCTTCCCGTGCCGCCCCGGCACAAAGGTGCCGATGACCACCAACGGCGTCAAGAACGCGACCACCGACGAGGCGACCATCCGCGACTGGTGGACACGGTGCCCGACCGCCAACATCGCCGTCGCCTGCGGGCCCGCGTCGGGCATCTACGTGGTGGACGTCGACGTTGACGAGGCAAGGGGCATCAACGGATGGGACTCGATTGAGGAGTTCCCGCCGTTTCCCGACACCGTGAGGCAGGACACTCCCCGGGGGGGAGCGCACTTCTTCTTCCGGTCGGACACCCCACCGCGCAACAGGAACAGCTTCCGCCCCGGCATCGACATCCGGTCGGACGGCTACTACGTGATGCTTCCGCCGTCGCTGCACCCCAACGGAAAGCCCTACAAGTGGACGGAGGGTTTCGCGCCGGGGGAGACCGGGCTTGCGGAATTCCCCGACTTCATGCGTCCGCCGGGGGGACGCGAGCCGCTGCCGTGGGAGAGGAAGCAGGCCAAGGCCGCAACACCCGCGCCGCGGCCCGCGCCGCTTGCGCCCATCGAGATCAACGACGTCGTGTCCCGGGCCCGCGCCTATCTGCTCGAGTGCGATCCCGCCGTGCAGGGGCAGGCCGGCCACGACAAGCTGCTCTGGGCGGCAAGGGTGCTGGTCGTGGGCTTCGAGCTAGACACCGGCACGGCGATCAACATGCTGTGGGACGACTACAATCCCCGCTGCATACCGCCGTGGGACAGGTCGGACACCACCCAATGCAGGGACTTCGAGCGCAAGGTACACGAGGCCGCCCGGACGCCAAGTGAGAAGCCGAGGGGCTGGCTGCTGGACAAGTACGGGCTGCGTTCGAGTGACCAGCAACTGGCCCAGGGGACGCAATTGCAGGCCAGCCTGCTTGCCACCGCGTCAACGGTTGCCCCCGAACCCGCCCCGCCGGACGGGGATGACGCTGACGGCGGGAATGACAACGCCCCCGCTGCAACCAAGCCGCCCGCGCATGACCGCACGGTATCAGTGCCGCCCAAATGGGCAGAACTCAAGGCGCGCATCGTCGGAGGCGACGTCCTGCTTACCACGGCTATCCCCCAGTCCGACCCGATGCTTGCAGGGGTGTTCGATCTGGGTGACAAGGTGGCGTTGCTGGCTCCCTCGAAGACCCGCAAGAGCTTCTTTCTCATCCAGCTTTGCCTGTGCCTTGCAACGGGGCGCGACTTCCTGGGATTCAAAGTCCTCTACCGCCGCCACGTCCTGTTCGTGAACCTCGAATTGAAAGACACGCATTTCCAGCGCCGCCTTGTGCGTATGGCAGGGGGGCTCGGGATAACGGCCAGCGATCTCCCGGAGTTTCATGTCCTCAACGCGCGTGGGCTCGGCATGAAATACGACGAGATGCCGGGGTTCGTGCAGTGGTTGAACCTACAAATAGAGTTCGCCACTTTCGATCCTCTCTACAAGCTCGCCGATGGTGACGAGAATTCCGCCAGGGACATGAAGCCTGTTCTGGCCGCTTTCGACCAGATAGCCGCCATGACCGGCGCCGCCGTCGCATATAGCCACCATGACGCCAAGGGTTCCCCCGGCGACCGCGACATCCGCGACCGAGGCGCCGGTTCAAACGTGATCGGGCGCGACTATGACGCCGCCATCACGCTGACCCCCCACGGGAAGGAGGAAGGGGCGCTTGTCGTCGGGTTCCTGTGCCGCAACTACAAGTCACCCGATCCGTTGTCCGTCCGCTTCGATGATGAATCCTGCATCTTCAGGCCGGCCAGTGACCTTCCCCCCGTGTGTGCCGCCAGCAAGCAGCCGCGCGAGCAGCAGAGCGGCGACAAGTGGCGTGAATACATAGAGGACGCCGTTGAGCTGGCATTAAGCGGGGCTTGGCTCAAGAGCGAGTTTCAAGCCAGGCTTCGTAAGCGCTTCGACCTGCCCGGCACGCAGATTGACAAGCTCTACCGGGCCGCCCGCGATGATGAACGGGTCCACACGGACAAGGGGCCGAACAAGGGGACTTCACCACGGCACCTCATCGGGAATGAAAACGCCGTCAAGGCACGGATCAGGGAGCTTAACAACCAAGGTTCCTAGGTTGGGACAAACAGCGACAAAGACCGCCATTCACGGCCACCGCCACGACCGGCCGGGGCAGGGGGAAAGGCACTATGAAAAGGCACTAGGTACTAGGCAGGTAGTGCCTCGCAAAAGGCACTAGGTAGCCCCCCCCTTTAGGGGGCTGCCAGTAGCCTACCGGCTGGGCAGTGCAGGGGATTGGGTAGCGCCTCAAGAATCAGACCGGATCGGCGGGGGGGGTACACCGCACGGCGTCTCCGCACGCGCGCGAGGGATACGCAACCAGAATGAACAGGGGCAACCAGCATGACCAAGGGGGATGGTTGGCAATTCCCCGACACCGGCGAAGGGTTGTCGGTGAATGGGCTTGCATGGGTCGCGGGGAAGGGCGACAATGATGTATGACAAATGTATGACAGGAGCAGCACCATGACGATGCAGGAAATCGCGAGACGGATCCGGGCGGAAGCCCGGAAGGAACACAAGTGGGAACTGGGGATCGGCGGCCGGGATCAGGAAAGGATGCTGGAAGCCTGGAAGACCATGCGCCCGAGGATGCTGACGGCACTCCGCAAGCAGGGAGTGGACAAGCTGCTGGCACGGCTTCTCGAGGAGAGGGCACTGGAGGAAATGGCCAGCCAGATGGGGGTGTACCTTCCCCCGACGGACGCCCAGGAGCAGGCGGAGCAAAAGTGGTACCTGATCGAGCCCGAGGAGGACGAGAGCCCCGAGGAGCAACTGGACGCGGTACTACGGATGATCGAGGCGGGCGGGAACCAGCAGCGAGGCAGGTTCAGCCCAACTACCGAATAAGGGACACCCCCCGTACCGTCAAGCCCGTCAGGCGAGAACACCATGCCGCCCGGCGTCCCCGCCAAGGTTTGGGGCTGCTGGTATTTCCCGCGTCAGAATGGACTTGCAGGGGGCGGGTGCAGGGGCGACAATATGAATGACGACGGGTGGCACAACAGGAGGGGGTTGACTGGAGACAGGGGAACGCACACATGGGAATTGTTGTAAAACACAGCGGCAACGCGGCACCGGTGCTCTACGGGGCATACGGCGGAGGCCAGGGCAGGCGGCGCGCCGAGGATGCGCGCCAGGCGGCTGACCATATCGCCCGAGCCACCGAGGCCGGGCGGCAGCGCGCCTTTGCCCATCAGCAGGCCATTGAGCAGTTCCGGCGTCAGCAGATACTCAACAAGCAGGCGCGCAAGCACGAGGACGCCAGACTGGCCGCCGAGAGGCAGTGGCGCGAGGGGCAGGCGGCGGCGGAACGCGACTTCCGGGCGCACGAGGCGGGGCTGCAACGCGACTGGCAGCAGCAGCACATGCTCGACCAGCACGACCTGAACATGGAACGCGGCGAGGCCGAATTCAACTTCCGCGACCAGCTTGCCGACGACAAGCAGCAGCGGCGGCGGGATGATATCGAGTGGGAATACAGCACCAAGCAGCGGCAGGATTTCGACCGCATGTTCGATGCCCTGGAGGAAGCCCGCGAGTCCGGCGACTTCACCGGCGAGGAGATGGGGGAGCTGACACGGCAGGCATACGCCAAGCTGGCCGGCCTGCAACCCGTGCCGCGCCTAAAGGAGAAGAGCCCGTATCCCGAGGGGCAGCAGCCCGGCCAGGTGTGGGAGTCCGACGACGGCACCATGCTCCTTTCCCGCGACGACAAGGGGAACGTCAGGAAGGTTGGCGAGACCAACCGCAAGCCCACCTTCAACGACAGGAATGCGGCGTGGAAGATGGCGTTGGAGATGGCGGAGGAGCCGGTCTTGGACTCCAGGGGGGAGCCCTCGGAGTCAGGCAAGACCCGCGTGAACATAAAGAGGGCGCGCCAGTACGTGCGGGAAATACTGCGCAACGAGGATGACGCGCAGGCATACGGCGGCGCGAATCCCGAGGCCGTCAGGCGGTGGGGCGTCGGTCAGAATTCCGCAACGGACTTCGGCCTTGATGAAGAGGACGGGGCGGATGACGAGTCCCGCAAGAGGAGCGCGGCGGAGCGGTGGGCTATCTAATTTAGCGCCCCCGATCCACGCCACCCCGCCACGGCCGGCAGGCATGACGGCGCATCAATGGCCAGCCTCGATCAGACGCGGCGGGCGGATTTGCCAGAAGGCCTGCCCCTCTTCGCGTGTGACCAGCTTCCGGTAGTTCGTGAAAACAAGGTCTTGGTTTGCCCGGTGCCCCATGATCAAGGCCGTCTTAACAGGGTTCTCGAACGCGGCCAGGTGATAGGTTCCGAAGGAATGTCTGAAGCCGTCCTTCAGGAAGGTGCATCCGGCGGCCTCCATGACCTTTGCCCGTTCACGGCGGTACGTGATCAACGGCAGGGATACGGGGCCGCTTTCCCGGACATGGGGAGTCAGCCACTCGACAAGGTTGTCGGGCATGTCCACATAGCGCGACCGGCGGCGCTTGGCGGTCTCGGGACTGACGCGGACACGCTTGGAGGCCAGCGACACGTCCGACCAGTCCAACCCTTGAATCTCGGACGGGCGCAACCCGGCGAACAGGCCAAGGGCTATCACGGGGACGAGTTGCGCGGCGCGGGGAGAGGCGGAAGCCGCGTGCAGAATGCGCCGTGCCTCCTCAACAGTGTAGGCTGTTACCTCGCTTTGATCGCCCTCCGTGATCGGCAGCATGATCCGCGCGGTGGGATCTGCCTCCAGCTTGTATTTCTCGCCAAGAAACTTCCAGAAGGTTCGATAGACATTGAGATACCGCTTGCGGTTAGGCAGGGTCAGGTTATCCGTCAACCACCCGTCGAGCATGCTAGACGTGATCTCCGAAACGGGCGTGTTCGGGAACGCCTTGGCAATACGGCTGATCTTCTGCCGGATTTCGGTCTTCGTGCTCTCGCGGCGTTCCTGCTTGTGCTCCAGATAGGCGGCTAGCGCTTCCTCGATGGTCGGTATGTCCGAAATATCGGGATGATGAGCCAGCCAGAAGCGGACTGCTTCCGCAAGCGGGGACGGTTGAGGCTTGCCCAGGTCGATGTCTCTGCCCTTGGTGGACAGTATGGCGGCTGCCTGGATGGCATCATCCTGTTCCCGCCGGGTAGGGAAGGCTTGCAGCAGTTGCAAGGCGTCAAGCCGGTCAGCCCCGGTGATAGACAAGGCCGCTTCGCCCTCTTCCCGAATTTGCTGTGCCATGCGCTTGGCGTAAGACTCGGCTTCCTCCACTGTCTTGAAGGTTTGCCGCTTGCGTAAGCCGTTGTAGTGGGTTTCAACTTGATATGACCGCCCACGTTGGCGTATGATTGCGCCACTTACCCGCCATGTTCTCAAGTAGGTTGACATTTGCCGTTCCTTTCTTGGTTTTGCTGTCTGTTGCTCTTTCAGGCGGTCACAGCGTCCCAAAAACGTCCCAACTTGTCAACACCCATCTTTTGGCGCGGCGTTGTTTTTTGCGCAAATCCTTGGAAACCAACGGTTTTAGGCCAGTAGCTCAGTTGGACAGAGCACAAGATTCCTAATCTTGGGGTCGCGGGTTCGAGTCCCGCCTGGCCTACCATCTTCAACCCCATCCACCAATCCACCCTATGCCAAAAGCCTGCGACCTCTCCCGCAACAGCATCGTCAGCATCGACGGCGCACCGCATGTTGTCGAGTCACTGCAAGTCATCACCCCGAGCGCGCGTGGCGCCGCCACGCTCTTCAAGTTCCGCTTCCGGAACCTCCTGACCAAGGCCAAGCTGGATCAGACCTGCAAGGGCGACGACAAGTTCGGCGACGTTGACTTCGACCGCCGCCCGGTGCAGTTCCTCTACAAGGAGCATGACGACACCTATACCTTCATGGACGAGCAGGACTATTCGCAGTTCTCGCTGACCGCCGGGGAACTGGACGAGCAGACCGGCTATCTGACCGAGGATCTGGAGGGCATCAAGGCCCTGGTGGTCAATGGACGTCCGGTGGCCATCGATCTGCCGGCCGCCGTGGTGCTGAGGGTCGCCTCGTGCGAGCCCACGCTCAAGGGCCAGACCGCCACGGCACGCAACAAGACCGCGCACACCGATACCGGGCTGGTGGTCCATGTGCCCGAGTATGTGACAGAGGGCGAGTACGTCCGCGTAGA
>JAAYLN010000009.1 GCA_012521875.1 Lentisphaerota bacterium
TCGATTCATTCGATTCATTCGACGCCCCCAATGTGGCGCGGACATTCCTGTCTGCGCGCATCTGCGATTTACCGCTTTGGGGCTTCACGCCTGCAAGGAAATCAGCATCGTTGCACCCACTATCACGCCCTCTTACACCTTAGTCTATTCATCACCGGCCTTCCCAAATTGCATAACAGCCGCAGATGTTCGTAATGAGAAGCAATACAAGCACTGCCATAAGGATTCCCGCCGTTTTCCAACGTTCAGCTCTTAGCAATAACAAACCATGTATGAAATAGATACCCCATCCCAACACCAAAACAACACTGTTGCCCACCTCGGTTCCACTCGGAAGAATCCGAATCAACCACCAGATTAATCCAACAGGAAAGACAAATATCAAAAACAACAGCCACGGGATCCCTGTGAAGAATTCCCAAAGAGAATTCGGTCGTTCCATCGAACCTTCGCATTGCAGCGCGACAAACAGAATCAACAAGGCGGCAGCAAATGTCCCAAACCACAAGCGCCGTTTTCTTATAGCAAACACGACATGCTCAGGCAAAAGCCGCCGCACCTCGGAAAAGGGATAATATTTGGGGTTCTCGTCTGCACTCATGTGTCACCCGCCAAGCTCCGCATGTAAACGCGCAAGCGCTGCATCGCCCCTGGCCGTGAGCGCATCCTGGATGGGGCTTAGCGGTGACAGCATCGCCTCGTAGGCGCCTTGCGTGAGAATCTCGTCCGTCGGCAGGTAGCCGATGAAGTCGTTGACCAGCGAGACGAGGATCGTGCGGCGGAAGGGACTGCGCCTGCGGAAGATGCGGCGGTATTCGCTGACCGTCTCGCCGGGAAGCCCGATGAAAGCCAACCCGCCCACGCCCCAGGCGCTGATGCCCGTCCTGACCTGCGACCCCTTCGCGGCATGCGGGAAATAGATGCTCACCCTTCCCTGCGGCGACCACGTTGTCTGGAACTCCCACGGCTCGCGCACCGCCGCGGCAACAGCGCCCTGCACGGGCTTCAACCCCGGCAGCGCCGCCGTGACAATCGCGGCCAGGCCCTCGCCCTGCGCTTGCACGACCGCCGGATCGCCCTGCACACAAACGCGCGGATCGACGTTGGCGTGCCCGCCTACGCTAAACATCGCGGTACGTACCGCACCGCTCTGCTCCAGCGCATCCTTGAGGTGGCCGACGTAGTCGCCCGAGATCGCCAGGTTCCGCGAACCGAAGCTGACCGGATGACAGCCGAAGACCACAAGCAGCGCATCGAGTGTACCGTCAGGCCGGCGCACACCGACGAGGTCGATACCCGGATCGTTGTAGCCGGTGTTGGTGCCCTCGGGATCGGACCACTGGTTGTACCATGTACCGTCGGCATTCCGGGCGCGGCGGTTGCTGCCGAACCCCGGCGCCGCAGTCTCGGCGGTCACCAGCGTGCCCGGCGTGCGCGCGTTCCAGGCGCGCAAGGCGACATCAACCAGTTTGGCGCGCAACTCGGCGAAGTAGGCGCTCTCCAACTCCGAACGCTCGCACCAGAGCGCATCGCTCACATGCGGTCCGGAGTGGGTATGCGTGGCCGCGATCATGATGGCCGAGACATCCAGACCTGTACCATCGGCAATCGCGGCGCGCACGACCCTGGTCAGCGGCGCGGAGAAGCCGCAGACGTCGGCGCTGACCATCAGCCAGCCGCCGCCATCCGGATTGGCGCACGCCAGCGCCTCGGCGCGCAGCGGATGCCCGACGGACTCGGAAATGCGCGGATCGTAGCCCATCAGTGTCACACCGACCGGCGGTGTGATGTCGGTAGTCGCAACCCCGAAAAGCAGCTTGTTAGTCTGGCAAGACGGTTGTACGTTTAACATGATGCTCCAGTCGCAAGAGGAATAAAAATTAGCGAGGTGATGACAATGGCAAGCGTCAGCGCAACAAACAAATTGCGCTTAAACGTAAAAAGCAGCGGAATGGAACTAATTAACCCAATGGGAAGGGCATAAAGGCAAGCCAAAAGAAAATCATTATAATTGAACATCCAATAACGGGCAACAATTCCCATAATCAAATACATATCAAGCAGTGAAACCCCAAAAAGAAGTAATACCGCCTTAAAGAAACGACTGCCCATGTTTATGTTTCCCATATCCAGCTACCGTGTTATTCCGTCAGCCTGTGCGTCAGGTATTCGGTACGCAGGTCATCAATGGCGTACCGGAAATCATACCACAACGGGACGGCCTCGCGGTAGAGGAGATCGCTCGTCTTCCCATCCATCCCGGACTTGACCAGTGTGGCATAGTCGTCGAGCTTCTCGACGAGCGGCGCGACCCTGGCCGCATAGAAGGCGGGGTCGCCCAGCTCGGCATCCTGCCAGATGGCGATGAGACCGCCGCGGCGCGGCTCGCGCTCGGCGCGGTAGCGGGCCAGTGCCTTCCTGATGATGATCTCGCGGATGGCTTGACGCACTTGGGGCGTCATGCCCTCGAAGACCAGGCGTCCCCAGTTGCCGATCTGCCAGACCTGCTTGCCGCCCCAGGTAACGCCGCCGCCGCGTGTCCAGCGGATCAGCTCGAAGGGCCAGGTGTCGCCATTCTCGGGCAGGCGGTCGTAGGCCAGCGCCCAGTCGAAGTTCATCGCCGTGGCGAAACCGTTTTCAACAGGCTGGCTGGAGATGGTCACGTACTCCTTCATGTGGCGGTAGTAGGGGTTCGGCGAGTTCCAGGGCGGGATATCGAGCTTGTCCCTGGGCTGCTCGAAGAGCCACTGGTAGGGAGGCCCGCCCTCGCCGAGTGCCAGATACATCTCGTAACCGCTGCCGCCGAGCGCCCCGGCAAGCACATCGCGGAACCTGGAGTCGACACCCACGAAGAAGAGGTGGATGCCGTACTCATCGTAGCAGACGTGGAAGTAGGTCTCCTTGTCGGCCTCGACGCCGGCGTCGCCCACCTTGCGGCCGGCGGCCATCACGTCGGTGACGAGGAAGGTGGCCTCCTGCGCCCCATAGACGTGCGTCACATCGTGCCGTCCCGACTTATCCTTGAGCAGTCCCGAGGAGAGCCAGGAGCCCACATCACGCGGTGCGTTTCTGACGTAGCGCACGGCGGCGGTGTTGCGCGCGGGCGCGTTGAAGAGCGTCTGGCGGTAGGTGTACAAGGCACGGGCGGCCTCGCTGTCGCCAACCGAGATCAGTTGTTTGGCGGCCCAGGCCAGAGCCTCCCCCTTCTGCGCGGGTTCGAGTTCCCTGACGACAGCCTTCACGGCCTCCATGTCGATGGGCTGTTCAGGCTTGGTGTAGCGCGCGGCGAGGATGTTGAAGCCCGCGGTGTCGACGGCATTGAAGTACTTCTTCGCCGTCATGTCGGCCACGCAGGCGACAAGGTCGGCCGGACGTCCAAGGTGGTGGTAGCAGAGCAGGCGGTTGCGGACGGCGTCGCGCTCGACCCAGACGTGCGCGTGCCGCGCGATGTTCTCGAAGCAGGCCAGCGCGCCCTCGTAGTCCTGCCGGTCCATAA
>JAAYLN010000010.1 GCA_012521875.1 Lentisphaerota bacterium
ATCGCCACGCCCCCCTCCCCCGCCCCGTCGGTTGCCTACGCCGCGAAGGAACTCGCCAAGTATCTCGGCAAAATGACGGGCGCGCCATTCGAGGTCGTCACCAACGTCCCCGCCTCCGCCGCCGCGATTCGCGTCGGCAACTCGTATGAGTCGAAGCGCCCGGAGGAGATCCGCCTCCGCGCGGCGGACGGTAAGACCTTCCTCGTCACCGGCGAGGGGCCGCGCGGCCCGCTCTACGCCGTCTACCGCCTGCTTGAGGAACTCGGCTGCGGCTTCTGGGCGCCCGGCAACGAGACGGTGCCGACTGTCCGCGACCTTGCCATTCCCGACTCGCTGGACATCACGGACGCCCCCTTCTTCGAGGTGCGCCAGCCGCACGGCGAAAGCACCTGGTCGCATCCCGACTGGAAGCCCAAGATCGGCGTCAACGGCGACATGTACGCCGGCACCATCAAGCCCGAATGGGGCGGACACCGCCAGTACGACCTTTCGCAGTCGATGGCCGGCCTCGGCGGCGCCAAGGCCTTCGCCGAGCATCCCGAATGGTTCGCCTGGCGCAAGGCCGAGAAAAAGCGCACCCAGCAGCAGCTCTGCATGACTGACCCGGGATGCCGCGAGGAGGTCGTCCGCCGCGCGAAGGCGAAGCTCCGCGCCGACCCGTCGCGCACCCAGGTCTCGGTCTCCGTGAACGACGGCTTCGACTTCTGCCAGTGCGCGCAGTGCGAGGCGCTCCGCGCCCGCGAGGGCGGCAACATCGGCCCCGAACTCGACATCGCCAACTACGTCGCGCGCGAAATCCGCGAGGAGTTCCCCTACGCCCGCGTCCTCACCTTCGCCTACGAGACGACCGAAAAGCCGCCCAAGACCTTGAAGCCCGAACCCAACGTCGACATTTGCTTCGCCTGCATCCAGCGCAACTACGCCCTCCCGCCAGCCGGGACGCCCCGCCACAACCCGCTCCTCGCCGAGTGGTCGCGCCTCACGGACAAGCACGTCTACATCTGGGGCTACAACGCCCAGTTCACGGACTACATGATCCCCTGGCCCACGATCGGCACCCTCGGCGACGAGATGCGCACCTACCGCGACTTCGGCGTGAAGGGCGTCTACATGCAGCTCGGCGAGGGACGCCTCTCCGACTTCATCGACCTCCGCTGCTGGCTCTGCGCCAAGCTCATGTGGAACCCGGCGCAGGACGAGTGGGCGCTCATCGAAAAGTGGTGCCGCGGCGCCTGCGGCGACGGCGCGCCCTTCGTCCTCGAATGGCTCCGCGAACTCGACAAGATCCGCATCCGCGCCAAGTCGCTCGGCCTCTACGGCGGCGACCCGCGCGGCTTCCTCACGCCCGAAGACCTCTTCAGGGGCCAGGCACTTTTCGCCAAGGCCGAGGCCGCCACGAAGGACGACCCGCGCACCTACGCACAGGTCCGCAAGCTCTCGACCTCGATCATCCACACCTTCCTCATCCGCTACAACCACGACATCGCGGCAGCCGCCCATTCTCGGGGAGCGGGGCCGTCTCAGAATGCAGAGCAATCTCGGGGAGCGGGACAGTCTCGGGGTGCGGGGCCGTCGTGCCCCGCGTTCCCCTCCCGTGCCGAACTCCTCGCCGACCTCAAGCAGCGCTGCGAGACCTACCGCAACTACACCTACCGCGAAGGCTGGGCCTGGCACGGCGCCTTCCTGCCGCGCATCCGCCACGGCGAGGTCCTGCCCGAAAAGAAGGGCGACGGTCCGAAGTCGCGCGGCGAGTGGACCTTCCGCAACCCCGTCGCCTCCGGCACGGAGGAGGACCCCTTCGTAACCTATGACCCCGCGACAAAGTTCTACTACCGCCTTGTCACGGACAAGGACGCCCTGCGCATCCGCCGCGCAAAGCGCGCCGTCGCCCTCTTCGACAAGGAATGCGAGGAGATGGTCGCCTGCCGCCTCGGCGGCAAGATCCCGAAGCTCATCCGCGGCCCCGAACTCCACAAGGGCGCCGACGGACGCTGGCGCATCTACGCCTGCGGCGGCGAGGACGGCCTCGCGCTCGACGGGGAGGTGGCCGACGCCGTCATCCCGAACCGCCTCCTCGTGCTGGAAGGCGGTGGCAACCCCTTCGGCAGCTACACCTTCAAGGCCCGTCTCCAGCCCGAGGAGACGGCGATGGACCCGACCGTCTTCACGATGGACAACGGCAAGACCTATCTCTGCTACGCCGCCGAATCGCCGCGTCGCGGACTCTTTGTCCGTGAGCTCGCCTCGCCCGACAAGGTCGGGACGCACGGCGGCGCCATCCTCGGCGCGAAGAACGTCGACGCCGTTCCGCTTTCGCCGGCCTTCGTCCGCATGGGCGGGCAAATCTACCTCCTCTACGGCACCGGCGGGCGCAACTCGGCGTCCGCGACGGTCCGCGCGCTCCGATACGCCGGCGGAGACCCCGTGCTCGCCAAGTCCTGGGA
>JAAYLN010000111.1 GCA_012521875.1 Lentisphaerota bacterium
GCAACGGCCTCCGCCGCCACCACCCCGCCCCCCGCGGACGCCCCGGCAGCCGCCGTCACGCCCGCCCGCCCGCCCAGTGTGCGCGCCACCCCCAGGGCGCGGCGCCTGGCCCAGGCCCACGGGCTCGACCTGGCCGCCATCCAGCAGCAGGCGGGTGTCGACCTGATTACCGAGAGCGTCCTGCAGCCCTTCCTGCCCAAGGAGCAGCCATGAGCAACGCCCAACAGCCACCGGTCGTCTGGATCAGCGGCGCCTCTCGCGGCATCGGACGCGCCATCGCCCTGATGCTCGGCCGCGACGGCGGCCGCATCGTGGTCAACTACCGGCAGGACGCCGAGGCCGCGCAGGCCGTGGCGGCGGAGATCACCGCCGCGGGCGGCGAGGCGCTGACGCTCCAGGCCGATGTCACCGATCCCGAAGCCATCACCGCCGCCTACAAGCAGATCGAGGCCGCCTGGGGCGGGGTTGACCAGCTCGTCGCCAATGCCGGCATCAACCTCGCCATGCCGATCCCGCTCATGAGCCCCGACGCCTGGCGCAACGTGCTCGCGACCAACCTCGACTCCGCCTTCTACCTCACCAAGGCCGTCAGCCGCGGCATGGTGCGCCGCCGCAGCGGACGCATCGTCTACCTCTCTTCCGACGCCGCGCTGATGGGCGATGCCCTGCACGCGGCCTACAGCGCCTCCAAGGCCGGCATTCTCGGACTCGCCCGCACCGCCGCCCGCGAACTGGCCCCCAGCGGCGTCACGGTCAACGTCGTCTCGCCCGGCCCGATCGAGACCGACATGACCGCCGCGCTCCCCGAGGCCAGGCGCGAGCGCCAGTGCGCCGCCATCCCCATGGCACGCTTCGGACGTCCCGAAGAGGTCGCGGGCGTTGTCCGCTTTCTGCTTTCCGATGCCGCCGCCTACATCACCGGCCAGGTGCTCTGCGTTGACGGCGGCCTCTGCATGAAAGGCCACCCCTGATGGCACCTGAACGCATCTATATCACCGGCATGGGGGCCGTGACGCCCTACGGCGCCTCGGTCGGCCGTCTCTGGCAGGGCCTGCTGGCGGGCGAGTCGGGCATCTCCGATCTCGACCGCTTCGATCTGGGCGGCATCGCCTGCGTCAAGGGCGGCCAGATCCGCGACTACACGCCCCCGCCCCATCCGCTGCCGCAGCTCGACCTCGCCACCGGCTTCGCCCTGGGCGCCTGTACCGAAGCCCTGGCCCAGGCCGGTGGCGGTGCAGCGGAGACCGGACTCGTCACTGCCAGCAACTTCGGCGCGCTCGACGAGGGCGAGCGCGCCCTGGCCGGCGAGGCGCCGGACACGGCCCTCGCGGCCTGCGCCCAGGTGCTGCCGACCCGGCGCCTGGGCGCGGCCCTGGGGCTGGAGGGCCCGGCGGTCACGCTCTCGCTCTCGTGCGCCGCCAGCGCCGCCGCGCTGGCCCATGCCGCCGCGCTCCTGCGCGCCGGACGCGCCAAACGCCTGCTGGTCGCCGGCTACGACGCCCTATCGCGCTGCGCCTGGAGCGGCCTCTGCTCGCTGCGCACCATGACCCGCGACCGCGTCCGTCCCTTCGACCTTGAACGCTCCGGCACGCTCTTCAGCGAGGGCGCCTGCGCCCTCGTGCTGGAACGCGCCGACGTCTGCGCCGCGCGCGGCGGCGAGCCGCTGGCGGAACTCAGCGGCTGGGCCACCGGCAACAACGGCTTCCACCTCACCGCCCCGCCGCCGCGCGCCGCCGGCAGTGCCCAGGTCATGCGCGGCGCCATCGCCTGCGCCGGGCTGACGCCCGACGACATAGATCACATCAACGCCCACGGCACCGCCACCCGCCCCAACGATCTCACCGAGGCCCAGGCCATCCACGACATCTTCGGGCCGCGGGCCGAAGCACTGCCGGTGACCGCCAACAAGGGCGCCCTCGGGCACATGCTCGGCGCCGCCGGCGGCATCGAGGCCATCGCCTCGGTACTCTCGCTGCGGCACGGCCTGATTCCGCCCACCGCCAACTTCGCGACCCCCGACCCCGAGGCGCGTGTCGCTCTGGTCGCGGGCCAGCCGCGCGAGGCCGCGCTGCGGCACGTGCTCTCCAACTCCGCCGGTTTCGGCGGCTGCAACGCGGCCCTGCTCTTCACAAAGGTCTGATCCGCCATGCCACTTCCACGCGACATCGTAATCTCGGCCTGCGGCACCCTCTCCGCCCTGGGCATCGGTCTGGAGGAGTCGGCCGCCGCCTGGCAGGAGGGCGAGAGCGCCTGCTTTCCCGCCACGCGCCTCACGCCGCCCGAAGGCGCCGGGGATCTCGTCGGCGAGGTGCCGGAATTCGAGCTGGCCGACATCCTTCCCACACCCAAGGCCTACCTCGACCGCCAGAGCGAACTGCTGCTGGCGGCGACGGCCATGGCGCGTCAGGAGGGACACCTGGGCGACGACGACTTCGCCCCCGAGCGCACAGGCCTCTCCATCGGCACCGCCTGGGGCGCCATGCAGACGCTCGACCTCTTCTTTGCCGACTACGTCAGCAAGGGGCCGCGGCTCGTCAAGCCGATCCTCTTCCCCCACAGCTATGCCAACTCCGCCATCAGCCTCGCGGCCATGGAGTGGAAGGTATGCGGACCGCACCTGAACTTCGTCAGCGGCGGGGTGGCCGCGACCCAGGCCCTGATTGCGGCGCTGGACATGCTGCGCAACGACGAGGCCGACCTGGTCATGGCCGGCGGAGCCGAGGGGCTCAGCCTGCCGCGCTGGCGCGCCCGCCTGGCCGCCGGTAATCGGCAGCCGCCCGGCGAGGGCGCGGCCGTCTTCCTGCTCGAGCACGCTGCCACGGCACAGAAGCGCGGCGTCACCCCCCTCGCCCGTCTCCTCGGCGGCGCCCTGCGCGGCGGTACGCCCGCCAACCTGGCCGCCACCGGCACCGCAACCATCCGCGAGGCGCTGGACGATGCCGGGCTGGCACCGGACGCCATCCGCACCTGCCTGACCACCCGCCAGGGCATGCCGTTCATCGGGAACCAGACCTCCTGGCGCATCCGGGCCGCCGACGATCTCTACGGCGATACCGAGGGTGCCGGCGGTGCGCTGCTGACCACCTGCGCCCTGCTCGATCCCGCCGCCACCCTGCCCGCCCTGATCTTCACCAGCAACCAAGACGGCAGCGCCGCGGCACTGGTGATTGGGAAGTAGCCATATGAAGAAGCTCACAAGACTAGCACTTGCCGTTTCGGCACTTGCCTCCTGCGCTGTTGCAGCGCCTGATAACGCCATGACAAACTTTGTTTCACTATATCCGCCCAATGCGGACGTGATCCGGATTTGGGAGGGACGCGACATCCCGTTCCGTCCGGCCGAAGACGACAAGTACAGCGAGATCTGCACCACCAACGGCTGGTGCATCGGCGTTTCCTGCATCATGGAAGGCTCGCTGATCCACTATCCCGCCAGCGGCAAGGGACCGCACCCGACAGTGGTAGTGTGCCCCGGCGGCGGGTACGAGGGACAGGCCATCAAGCACGAGGGGGTGGATGTCTGCTCGTGGCTCAACACCATCGGCTGCAGCGCCTTCCTCCTCAAGTACCGTGCGCCCAACCGCAGGCAGGGCGCGCATGCCGACGCGGCGCGCGCACTCCGCGTCATCCGCGCCAACGCCAAGGAATGGAACGTGGATCCGAACCGTCTGGGCATCATCGGGTTCTCAGCCGGCGGGCATCTCGCCGCAAGCGTTTCGGCGCCGTCCAATCCCGAGCCGTATCCGCCGATAGACGAAACCGACAAGCTTTCGTTCCGCCCGAATTTCACAATGCTGATCTATCCGGCCTATATTGTGCCGTGGGGAGATAAGGGCTACGAGCCCGGACCGGAGTTTACCTTCACGAATGGCGTTCCGCCCAGTTTCGTCGCGCAAGCCGCCGACGATCCGCACAACCACAGCGCCATCGGCTGGTATCTCAAGGCGCACGACGATGCGCGTGCCAGCGTCGAGCTGCACATCTACCGCAACGGCGGCCACGGATTCGGGGTCATGCGGAACGGTTCCAGTGCGAACGTCTGGCCCGAGGACGCCCGCGCGTGGCTGCAAGGCACGATCAGGCTGAAGTAGCCTTCCCTCCAAACACCCGGACAGCCGATGCCGATGTTTCATACTGGAGACGCTTGCAAAAAACCTCGTGGCATGGTCATCCCGCCCATGGAACAGGGACAGGATGCCCGTGAGCCCCACTTGCAAGCAAGGATTTTGCAAGAGCCTCAGCCAGGAGTACAACATGAATTCTTCCAAGACCCTGCAAACCCCGGATGCTGATTCCGCCCGTCGTCGGCGCGGCCGTCGCACTCACGCCCGGCTGCTTTTGGGCATGCTTGGCGCGGCACTGCTACTGCAAGGGACGGCCGGCGCCGCCGCGGACGAGGGCGCCGCGCGGTTCCGCGACAACGGCAACGGTACCGTGACCGACCTGGCAACCGGTCTGGTCTGGTTGCAGCAGGCCAATGCGCTGGGCACCAACACCTGGGAAGAGGCCGTGGCCGCCTGCGCCAAGCTGGCGGGCGGCGACGTCGAGGGACTAGCGGATCGATCCAGAGCCGGCCAGTGGCGGCTGCCGGCAGCACACGAAATGCTGACGCTCACCAAGGTCGGACTCCTCGGCGGGGAACTCTCCACCAACCACCCCTTCGCGGGTCTGACGGCCCGGCACCAGAAGCGCCTCTTCTGGACACGGACCGAGGGGTTTCACGATTCATCCCGGGCATTTCAGGTTAATCTGCATGGCGCGGGCAGCGTCAAGCCCGCCGAAAAGAGCGTCCACGCCCTGGCCTGGCCCGTCAAGGGCAAGTGCAGGCGACTGCCGCGGCACACGGGCCGCATCCCCGACCTGGGCGCCACCTTTGCGCGCCTGACCCCGTCCGAAAAGGAGCGCGCCGAGATCAACTCGCTTTACGACGTGCAGGGGCTGCGCCTCAAGCGCGAGTTGACCACCCTCGGCACCAAGGAGTTTCTCAAGCGTCCCGATGGATTTCCAAAATATCCGCTGGGCGACTTCACCATCGCCCGGCGTGCGCCGAAGCTGCATGTCCAGATCCTGCCCGACATGGAGCCGCAGTACTTTCCCGAGGGCGAGGCCTACCAGGCCGGCTGGGCCAACTGGGCCGCGGTCACCCGCAGCGACGACAACCGCTTCGTCATGGGCGCCGGTGATCACCGCGGTCGGGGGGCGCAGATCAATCTCTACGTCTTCGACCCCGCCAAGGGACGGCCGGGCCGTCTGGAACGTGTCGCCAGCATCACCGAGACACTCGGCTGGACCACCAACGACTACAGCGACGGCAAGCTGCACGGGCATATGGATGTCCTGCCCGACGGCACCGTCTGGGGTGCCACCCACCACGGCCCGTATCCCACCGAGGAGTGGTACGCGGCCGGCTACCGCGGCTCCTGGCTCTTCAGCGTCAATATCAACAGCGGCATAGGCACCAACTGGGGCGTGCCCCTGCCCCGCCAGAGCCTGCCCAATCACCGTCTGGATACACAGCGCGGCATACTGTTTGCCAGCGGGGCGCTGACAAACACCGTGCTCTGCTACGACATCAACACCCACCGCGTACGCTATGCCGGACCGCCACCCAATGGCTGGCAGTGGGGCGTACGCTCCACCTTCCTTGATCCCGGCACGGGGCACTTCTGGAGTGCCGAGCTCAGCGAGGAACCCTACCGTTTCATCAGCTACGATCCGGAGTTAAACCGTTTCAAGCGGCACGACGTTGAAATCCCCGTCTATCCCGGCCAGAAGAAGCAGCAGACGCATGGCGCGTGGGCGGCAGGCCCCGACCGCGAGGGACGCTACTACACCGACTACGGCGGGGGCTTCATCCGCTTCCGTCCCGACTGGGACAAGGGACCGCAGATCGAGGTGCTCGGCGTGACGGGACGTCCGGAGGCCTTCCCCGTGCTGCAGATGGTCATGTCGCCGGATCAGCGCTTTGTCTACTGGGTGCCGCGCGAAGACGGAACAATGATCGTCAACCAGTACGAGATCGCCACCGGCAAGCGTAAGATCCTGGGCTTCCTGCAGCCCGCCCTCAAGCGGCAGTACGGCCTCTGCTGCGGCGACGGTGTCTGGGGCACCAACATCTCGAACGACGGCTCCTTCCTGGTGATTCTCGACAACGGCGGCTTCGGCAAGCGCTTCTGGGGCCATCCCGTCCTCCTCATCCTCGAAATCCCCCGCAGCGAGCGCTGAGGTATAGTAACTTGAGCAGAACGTCAGTAACCCCCAACCCATGCAGTACCATGCCGGACGAGTTCGCCACCCGCGAGGTGATCGTACTGCCCGACGCGCCGACGGCCGTGGAACGCTCGGCCGCCAAGGAGCTGGCGGACGGGATCGAGAGGATGACGGGGCGCCTGCTGCCGATCATCGCGGAGAGCACCGTGCCCGAGCCCTCGCGGCGCTTCTACGTCGGCGCGACGCGCGCGGCGGGGCCCGCCGCGGACTGGAAGCCGGACGAGATCCTGGTGAAGCCCGTTGCGGACGGCGTGATCCTGACGGGGCATCCGCAGCGCGGCGCGATCTACGCGGTTGACACCTATCTCGAGGACGTCTGCGGCGTCAGGTGGTGGACATCCACGGAGGCGCACTATCCGTCATACGGGCGCGTACCGCAGCCCGCGGCCGAAATCCGTCATGCGTCGCCCTTCACCTACCGCGAGACCTACTATCTGGACGGTTTCGATGCCGACTTCAAGGTGCGGCTCAAGGGCAACGTCTCGTCCCTTACGCGGTTCATGTTCGCGCCAATGAACTTCATTCCGCCGGAAAAGGGCGGCGATCACCGGCTGTATTTCTTCAAGGGGCGCGGCAGCGCCTACCACTGCTTCGTGGAGATCCTGCCGCCGTGGGAACATTTCGCGGCGCATCCCGAGTGGTTCTCTCTCAGGGACGGCGAGCGGCGCGCGGAGCAGCTTTGCCTCGTGAACCCGGCGATGAAGGAGCGGTTCATCGCCGAAACACTCAGGCGCCTGCGCGAGGATCCCGCCGCCGTCTTCATCCAGGTGAGCCAGAACGACGGCACAGGCGGCGCATGCGAATGCGCGGGCTGCCAGGCCGTGATCGCGGAGGAGGGCGGTGCGGCAAGCGGATTCTACCTGCGTTTCGTGAACGACGTGGCAGCGGCCGTGGAGCAGGAGTTCCCGCACGTCACAGTGGACACGTTCGCCTACCACTTCACACGCAAGCCGCCGGCGAAGGCGCGTCCGCGGCACAACGTGACGGTACGGCTTTGCGATATCACGAGCGGCTTCAATGAACCACTCGAGACCCGGCGGCTCGACGACGGGTTCACCGCCGATCTCGAGGCATGGTCGCGGATTGCGCCGGGACGGCTGTACGTGTGGGACTACGTGGCGAACTTCTCCTCCTACATGCTGCCGCGTCCGAATCTGGGCGTGCTGGCCGCCAACGTGCGTCTCTTCGCGCGCTCCGGCGCAATCGGCGTGTTCGAGCAGGGCGACGCGCTCTGCACCGCCGGCGCCTTCGCGCCGCTCATGCACTGGCTCCTCGCGCATCTGCTCTGGAATCCGGCTGCGGACGAGAAGGCACTCGTGCAGGATTTCCTCGGGGGCTACTACGGTCCGGGCGCAGCCCCGCTGCTGAAGCGCTACCTCGACGGTTTCAACAGTGCGGCGGCGCGCCATGCGGCGCAGGGGAAGAAGATCGGCTGCTACCACCGGAACATCGACTTTTTCATAACGCCGGCGGAGGCGCGCGAGGCGCGCGGGCTGATGGCGGCCGCCGTGGCCGCGGCGGAGCGCGACGGACGCGACTTCGCCCGCCGTGTGCGGCGCGAGAAGCTCTCGATCGACCATGCGTTCCTGCTCAACTGGCAGGTCTGGGGCGAAAAGGGCGATTACCGTGCGGCGGTGAACGACTGGATCGAGACATGCCGCGAGTTCGGCGTGGCGGCCTTCCGCGAGACCACCGATCGCGGCGATTTCCCCAACTATTGCAAGGAACTCCTCGCTGCCGCGCCAGCGGGGTAGCAACGGCGCACCATGCTGTGCTTGAACGCCCCGTGAACGGGGCGCACAGAACTGCCTTCAGCCCTGGTCCTGTGTGCGGTGTTCACACCGCGCTGACCACTCGCACCCTGGGCGCGGTTTTGGTATATTGTGACCGTTGCAGCCGCATTTGGAGAGACTCGACATGAACCGCAAACCGCACCTTCACTGGATTCCGCTTATGGGACTGATCGCCATCGCCGGCACACTCGAGGCGCGCCAACTGGCGCGCGATGGACAGCCAACCGCCGAGATTCTGATCGCCACCAATGCGCAGACGACGGAAATCTACGCCGCCAATGAGTTGCAGCACTGGCTGGAAAAGGTTTCGGGGGCGCGCCTCCCGATCGTCACCCGGCCCGGAAAACCGGCCCCCGCCACGCGCCTCGTCATAGGAGGCGGCCTCGCGGGTGACTTCGCTGCGGACCTCAAGGCACTGGCCGGCCGTGACGGCTATGCCATCCGCGAGAAGACCGCCAGCAACGAAATCTTCATCTTCGGCGCCATACCCCGCGGTACGCTCAACGGGGTATATGCCTTCATCGAGGCGAATACCGACCTCATCTGGCCGCGTCCCGACCCCGCTGTGGGCGCGGTCTATTCGGTCAACCCCAACCTCGCCGTCAGCGTTGCCGACCGCATCGACATTCCGAAATCGACCCTGCGCGGATGGGGCTGGACCGTCTCCGGCTTCAAGCACGAACCCGCGTGGGCCTCGCGCAACCGCCTCAACTGGCTCGGCTACTACAGCGCCACGAACCTCGTCATGGGCAGCCAGTACAACCCCGCCGGCGGCGGGCACGGCCTGAAGCTCTACATGAAGCCCGACCAGTATTTCGAGAAGCACCCGGAATACTTCCCCTTCATCGGCGGCAAGCGCGTCAAGACCGGGCAGCTCTGCTTCATGGCCCACGAGATGATCCCCACCTACGTGGCGAACCTGCGCGCCGACCTCGATGCCAAGCCCGGCAGCGACGGCGTCAACATCTCGATCACCGACGGCTGTGGCGTCTGCGACTGCCCCAGGTGCCTGGCGCCGCTGACCCTCGAGGACGGCACACGCATCGAGCCCACCGACGAAGCCTTCCGCTCGACACAGTTCTATCTCTTCCTGAACAAGATCGCCCGCGAACTGCACAAGACGCACCCGGACACCATCATCCTCACCTACGCCTACCTCTTCACCGTCGTACCGCAGCCAGTACGTCTGGAGCCCAACATCCGCGTCATGTTCTGCCCCTTCGCCAAGGATCACAAGTTCCCGATCCACGACGCCGCGCGCAACGCCAGGATCCGCGACCAGGCCATCGGCTGGGGCAAGGTTACCGACAAGACCTGGCTGCGCGAGTACTACGGCTGCGCCGCCGACTTTCCCCGCCCTATCGAGTTCACGGTCAAGGAGGATCTGCTGTTCTGCCTGACCAACGGCATCCACGAGTTCCACTCCGAACTGCCCGTGGACAAGCCGCACAAGGCCAATCCTTCCCACGTCTGGGATGCCTCGGCCATGACCATGTGGGTCATCAGCCGGCTCTGGTGGAACCCGGAGCAGGACGTCAGCACACTGCGCAACGAATACATCAGGCGCACCTACCGCGAGGCCGGGCGTCCGATGCACAGCTACTTCTCGCTCATCCGGCGGAGCTGGTTCGCCAGCAGCTTCCCCGCGGTCTACAGCGACGACGCCAACAGCATGGGGCGGATGTACATCTTCGAGGCCGGCATCGAGGATTCCTGCCGCAAGCTGCTGGAGGAGGCCGAACGGCTGGCAAAACATCCTGTCTCGCTGGAACTGATCCGCCGCCACCGCGCGCGTTTCGAGGAGTGGATGAAGTTCTCCCGCACCGACAAGACTGTGCGCGCCAATGTCCCCTACGTGGAGAATGCCGCCCGGCTTGATTTCGCAGACGAGGCCTGGAAGCGCGCCGGCAATGCCGACAACTTCAAGATCTGCGCCGGCGTACAGAAGGGCTCCAATGCCCTTTTCCAAACCGACGTGCAACTGCTGCACGACAGCCGCAACCTCTGTCTCCGCACCACGGCCTACGCCAGGGACATGGCGACACTGGAGGGCTCGCCCCTGCGCGAGGACGGCAGCGAGACCTTCCCGCGCGGCGACCACATCGAGCTTTTCCTGGCCGATTCCCGCACCGGCGACTACTACCAGTTCGCCTTCGATGTCGGCAACAAGGCCGTCTATGAGGGCAAGGGCTACGACGGCTCATGGTCGACCACCTGGACCCGCCGCGTCGCCCGCTACCCGGATCGGTGGGAGATGCTGGTGACGATCCCGCTCGAGGCCATCGGCTGCAGTCTCACCGAGAACAACAAGCTCCGCTTCCTCGCCTACCGTTCCAAGTACTACACGGACGGCACGACCGACAAGCAGGGCCGTCCCATCACCCTCCGCGAGCAGTCAAGCTGGGGCGGCGGGTTCGTCCATCAGGCAACGAGCTTCGGCGAACTCACGCTGCAGCAGAGGTAGGGTGCGATTCAAACGTATTCACCTCCCGAACCAGGAAAGGAGTCGCGAAATGGGTCAACATCAGCAATCATTACGCCGTCGGCTGAAATTCTGGCACTATCTTGCCGTTTTCGGCATAGTGGCGCTGCTCGTCGCGAGCTGCGTCACCAACCCCATCACGGGCAAGCAGCAGTTCAACATGGTCGGCAAGAGCCAGTTGCTCTCGCTGGCACGTGAGGCTGCACCGTCGCAGTTCGCCGCCGACTATGGGATCGTGGACGATGCCCAGGCCAACGCCTATGTCTCGCAGATCGGGCGCAAGCTGGTGGCGACGCTGGCCCCGTCGGATGTGGTTTACCCGGACATGCCCTTCAACTTCCAGGTGGTCAACGCCGTCTACGTCAACGCCTACGCCTTCCCCGACGGCACAATCGCCATCACGCGCGGCATGCTGGCGGAACTGGAGAACGAGGCGCAGTTGGCGGCCGTGCTGGGGCACGAGATCGCGCACGTGAACTGCGGACACACCGCCTCGGCCATGAGCAAGAGCATGATCTACAGCGCCCTGCTCACGGGCGCCCAGCTCTACATGGAGCACCGCGAGAGCAAGTACACCGAGCTGGCCGGACTGGCCGGGCAGATCGGCGGCGCCATGGTCCTGGCCAGCTACAGCCGCGAGCAGGAGCGCCAGGCCGACCAGGGCGGCATGATGTACATGGTGCGCGCGGGCTACGATCCCCGCGGCATGGTAGATCTGACCCGCCTGCTGGTGCGCCTCGGCAACGACAACCCCTCGGCCCTGGAACGGCTCTTTTCCACGCACCCCGTAAGCGCGGAGCGGATGCAGGCGGCGCAAGGGCGCGCCTCGGTCACGTATGCGGGAAAGAACGAGGGTGTTGTACACAAGGAGGCCTTCCTGGCGGCCACGACCGGCATCCGGAAGAACAGGGAGGCCATCAAGCAGTTCGCCAAGGCCGAGAGCCAGATCGCCAAGGGCCAGTACGATGCGGCCCGCGACACCGCCAAGGAGGGACTGGCGATGGCACCGGACGACACGGTCGGCCTGCTGCTGCTGGCGCAGGCCAGCCAGCAGGCGGGCGACAACAAGACCGCCCGCCTGGCGGCCACGCGCGCCCTGCAGAACAATCCGCGCGCCATACGCGCCCACGGAATACTGGCGCAGGCAGCGCTCAAGGAAAACGACTACAATACCGCCCTGCAGCACCTCAACACCTTCGGGCGCCAGGTGCCCGGCGATCTGAACACGCTCTTCTGCCGCGGCATGGCCCACGACAAGCTGGGCAACAAGCGCGAAGCCGCCACTCTCTACAATGCCTACCTGCAGCGTGCAGGCGCGCAGTCCAAGCAGGGCCAGTTCGCCCTGGGGCGGTTGCAGCAGTTGTCGCAGTAGGCTACGCCACGGGTACCGGCTCGGGGGTGGCGGCGAGGAGGGTCTCGTAGTGCCGGCGATCAAAGAGCGCCGGCACCAGCGTGGCGGCGTTGGCCGTGCCACAGGCCACGGCCTGGCGTGCCGCCAGCAGGATCGAGCCCGTGCGCAGCCACCCCTCCAGCAGCGCCGCCGTGGTGCAGTCGCCGCTGCCGATGGGGTTGATGACCCGCTCCAGCGCAGGCGGTGCAACGCGCCAGGCCCGTCCGTCCCCGGCCAGCAGCCAGGCGGGATCGGCACCATCCGTGATGAAGACGTGCTGCGCGCCGCCCTCAATCAGACGGAATGCCAGCTTGAGCAGTCTCTTGTCGTCCGTCACCTTCTCGCCGAAGGTGGTCTCGAGCTCGTGGCGGTTCATCTTGGCGACCGAGGGGCGCAGGCCAAGCACCGCCAGCAAGTCGGCACGATGCGAATCGATCATCCACGGCAGCCCCGCAGCCGCCGCGCGCTCGGCGTAGGGCAGGAAGGCGCGGCGACCGGCCAGCGCCGGAGGCACGGTACCGCTGATGGCCACGGCGGCGCAATCGTCCATCCGCGCCAGATTCTCCGTCTCGAAGGCCTGCATCTCCTCCGGGCTGACGGCTGGCGCCTCCTGGACTAGCTCCGTGACCTCCCCCGTCGCATTATCAATAACCGTGTCGCAGACGCGCGTGGAACCACGCATGGCGGTAAAGGCGAGCCGGGCACCGCGCGAGCGGACATCGTCCGCCACAAGCTGCCCCGTGGCACCGCCATTGAAGCCCGTGACCCACGCCGCACGGCCCAGCGTCGCCAGCGCCATGCCGACATTAACGGCCTTGCCGGCCGCCGAATGCGTCACGGTACGGGCGCGGTTGACCTTGCCGACATCGAAACGGTCAAACTCGAGCGTGCGCTGCAGGGCCGGCGTGAAACCTAGCGAGAGGATTGGTTTGATTGAATCAGTTGACATGGGAATCTCCGCACTTTGTCGCGAGCTTTGTTATCCGGCGGTAGAGGCGGCCGCCGCAGGGGGCGGCGGCGGATCCCAGCGGCTCTCCAGCCACATCGCAAGCCTGTGCCTCCGCAGCACCCAACGGCCCGCAAGACAGGTTAAGCAGGTGTATATCACCATCAAATCCAGCCAGCCGCGCTTCAGCGCCACGGGCGTCCAGCAGGATAACGATGCGCTCATCGCCACGGGTGACGGTCAGTGCCTCGAGGTGATCGAAGTAGTACTCGATCTTCCAGTGGCCGTGATTGAAGGTTTCGAGGTGGTCGCGGTAGAAGCCCAGCCAGTGCCGCATGACCTGCGTCTGCCGCGGCGTCAATGCGGCAAGATCGACCGAGACCATCGGCACGCCGGCCAGGGCGGCGATCATGTGGCGCGCGACATTGGTTTCCGACTCTTCGGGATGGAAGAAGACGGGGTCGGAGTGGATCGGCACGCCATCGCCCAGTAGAAGACGGATGAGAGCCAGGCGGTGGAGGTTGTAGAGATAGTCGAACGGCACGTCGCCGGCGCGGAACTGCGTGGCATAGGGCAGCATCTGCGGCGTGGCATAGCTCTGACGGAACTCAATCAGCGCCCCGGGACGGCGCGCGCGCACGGCGGCGATGAAACGCCGGATGAAGGCCAGCGTCTCGTGGCTGCGCGGAGTCTTTACTGATGGCGGCACATAATCGAGGAAATCGATCTTGAATCCATCGAATCCGAGCTCGTCCTGACAGGCGAGCAGCGCCTCCTGCGTACGTTCGAGAAAGGCGGTATCACGCGGATCGATAACGCACTGTCCCTCGTGCGGCGCGGTCAGCAGCGCGCCACCCTCTTCCCTGACCTGCTGCATGGCGCGGCTCGACTCGCCGACAAAGAAGGGGGCGATCCAGAGCAGATAGCACAGGCCGAGACCCTGCGCGCGGGCGATATGCTCCTTGAACCCGGGCAGTTTGCGTTCCGAGACCGCCCAGTCGCCGATGTTGCGGTACCAGTTGCGCAGTGCCTCGGGTGTCACGCGCTTGGATTCGTCGAAGCTCCAGCCGTCGTCGACAATGAACGTACCGAAGCCAAGGGCCGCCGCCTGCCGCGTACTGGTCTCGAGAAACTCCATGTCCAGCGCGGCATGCACGGCATACCAGGTGCAATAGACCGGCAGAAAGGCGGCGGGCGGGAAGGCGGGTACGGTGATGCCCAGCGTCTGGCGGTACGCCGGCGTCAGCGTGGTCCACGGTACAGGCCGGGTGCTCACCAGCACCTCAAACGGCCCGGTTGCGTCACGTACCGCGACCGTCATGGTAATCTCGTAGACAGCCTCCTGCTGGTTGACGTTGGCGCTGATCTCCACATCCTCGTGGAGGCAGCTTAGTGCTATGGTGGCAACGTTGGTCTGATCCTGGGAGAAGAAGGTCAGATAGGGCACGTTGCGCTGCGCCGCCGAGGCAAATGCGATGCGCCATTGTACCTGCGCCACCGGACGTGAGATGCCGGGGTGCCAGAAGCCATGGATGCCGATGACCGGCACCGTGCAGCGCAGGGTCAGGCGGTCGCCCGCCGCCGCGAGGTGCCCGCGCGTCACAGGGAACGCGCCAAAGGGGCTTTCGCCGACGGGCGTGGGGGTACCGCGCCCTATCTGACCACCATCGGCACCGAAGAGCAGAATATCGAAGGCCATCACTTGCCCGCCTCCTGGGCCCGGCGGCCGGCGCACTGGGAGTCGAGCCGGCGGCTGCGCCAGCGCGAGGGATAGTCGCGGCACTGCCGCGGCTTGGCATTATGGATGCGGCAGGTGTTGTCCGGCATCAGGAAGATGCAGGCGCCATCGGGCCGCTCGATCAATGTCAGGCCGCGGTGGTCGTGCGTCAGCTTGGTGTAGTGGTCGATGAACTCAATCTCGGAGATGCCCAGCTCATCCGCGATGGTCTGCGGCTCGCCGGTTTCAAGCCACACCTCGCCCTCGGCGCGGCAGCAGGCGCCGCAGCGCAGGCATTCAAACTCTCTCCTGATGGCACTCATGGCTCGGGAAAGACATAGACCGTGGAGTGGGTATCGAGCACCGGACGCACGCCGCGCATGAAGTGGCCTACCGGTGCGCTGGCGGGCGCGAAGACCAGCAGCACGGGGAGACCGCGCCCAGCCTTCTTGATCGTGCCGGGAATATCCTCGAATCGGGCGACAGGGTACTCCACCGGTGTCAGTTTCGGATCCATGGAGTTGGGATCCGACCAGTCCTCGAGGATCTGCACCAGCAGCAGCGACGGCACGGCGTTGGTGGGCGAGACCGGACCGACGTGGAGTTCCCACGGTTGCGTAAGGCGCTTGGCGCGTTCGCGCCACTGCTCGTCGGGCAGGAAGGACTTGTAGAAGATCTGGCCCTTGGGCGGCGGCTCCATGCGCACGCCGTTCTCGCCCTCGATCTTCTGCAGCACCTTGCACACCTCGCGGGCGCGGTTGAGGGGCACGGCGTCGTCGATTTTCAGCGTGACCATCGGGTCGCACTCCTGCCCGACGATCGCCATCAGGCGCTTGAGAAGGTCGCCGAAGGCCTCGATGCGCTGCGGTTCGCCCTTCTCCCCCTCGCGCAGCAGGAAGGCCACGCCACCGGGCCCCTCGGACGGCAGGATGGTGAGTTCCACGGGACGCACACGCGGGCACCCGTCCGGGCGCGGCTCCGGCGTGAGCGTCACCTGCATCATGCGGCCGGCGGGCAGCAGGGCATCGGGATTGGTGATGTAGTTCTCATAGACCTCGCCCTGCGGCGAGATGCGGGGCACATCCAGCAGCGTCTGCGGCTCGTTGTAGAGCGAGAGGATGGAGACGGGCGCCTCGAGGTCGGCGAGGCAGGCCTCCGCGCCCCCCTCCTCCGTACCTGGCACGCGCGGGGAGCCGCAATAGACAAAGCCCCGCTGCACCATCGTGGAGTTGATGCGGCGGTCGAGGACAAACTCCTCGATCGGGCGCGCCGGCGCGTTGGTCGCGCCGAACTCCCGCACCTTGATCACGACGCGCTCGCCGGAGGGCCAGTAGCGCTGCGCCCGGTGGCTGACGTTCTGTCCGCGGGGCAGCCCGATGAACTCCAGCGCATCGCCGATATCCTTGGCGCGCGCGTAGGTCAGCAGCAATGCCTCATAGGTGCGGTCGCTCGTCTCGCCGACAATGGCGAACTCGACCGTCGTATTCGCGGAGAGTCCGCACGACTCCGCCAGCAGGGTCACGGTACGCGCCTTGCGGTCGGCGCGCACGGCGCGCCTCAGCAGGGTGTTACCGTCCTTGCCGGCCGCGGCGCGGTTGGCGTTATCCCAGACGGCTAGATGCTGCAGGTTCGTGGCACGCCACGGCGTGGCCGTCATGTAGCCCTGCGCGTGCGCGGCGGTACACGCCGCCAGCAGCAGAACCGTGATCCATGCAAAACGGTAGTTCATTCCAGCATCTCCTGAATTGTGTTGAAAATGGTTGCAGGCTCGGCCATGCGGCCCTGTCCGGCACGACCGCAGGCCAGATCGCCGCTGCCGACATTGACCACCCTGATACCGCGGGCACGCACTGTCCCGACGTTGGCCTGCGTGGCGGGGTTGGTCCACATGCCGTCGTTCATGGCCGGAGCGATCACCTTCGGCGCGCGGCAGGCCAGCACCGTATCGGTGAGCGAGTTGTCCGCCAGCCCGAGGGCGATCTTGGCCAGTGTGTTGGCGGTACAGGGCGCGACCACGAGGAGGTCGGCGCGGTCGGCCAGCGAGATGTGCTCAGGCATCCAGATCTCGACCGGCGTGAAGGAGGTGGTGGTGACCTTGCGCTGCGAGAGGGTCTGGAAGGTGAGCGGGGTGACAAAGCGGGTGGCCGCTTCGGTCATCACGACGCTCACCCCCCACCCCGCCTTGACCATCAGGCGCAGCAGCTCGACGGCCTTGTAGGCCGCGATGGAGCCTGTCACACCGAGCACGATTTCCGGCTGTCGTTTTGTCATGGTCTCTCTCCTTCGCCCTTCTCAGCCTCCCGTGCCCGCCGGTCGGCCTCGCCTGCCACGCCGTCCATGGCATCCAGAATACCGCACAGATCGCGGTAGGCCGCATCCAGATCGTCGTTGAGTATGCGGAAACGGTACTGGTTGGCCTTGGCTATCTCATCCTGGGCGTTCTTCATGCGCCGCTCGATGGTCTCGGGCGAATCCTCGCCACGCGCCTCGAGGCGTGCGCGCAAGACCTCCAGCGAGGGCGGCATGATGAAGATATCGACAAACCTTATGCGCAGGGGATCGTTCCCGGGCAGTGCCTTGAGATAATCCCGAATCTGGCCGGCTCCCTGCACGTCGATATCCAGGATCACGCTGAGCCCCTCGGCAAAGGCCTCGCGGATCGGCGCCACGAGCGTGCCGTAGCCGTTGCCGTGGACCTCGGCGTGCTCGAGGAAGGCCTTGTCGGCGACGAGACGGTCAAAGGCGGCACGGCTGAGGAAATGGTAGTCTATTCCATCCTCCTCGGAACCACGCGGCTCGCGTGTGGTGCAGGAGACGGAGTAGACGATCTCGGGGTAGTCCTGCAGCAGACGGTCGCAAAGTGTCGACTTGCCGCCGCCCGAGGGGGCCGAAATCACTATCAGCATCGGTTTCATCGCAGCCTTACTCCACATTCTGAATCTGTTCGCGCGCCGCCTCGAGTTGCGACTTGAAGGTCACCACCAGGCTGGCAAGCTGGGCGTCGTTGGCCTTCGAGCCCACCGTGTTGATCTCGCGCAGCAGCTCCTGGCAGAGGAAGTCGAGCGCGCGCCCGGCTCCCTCCCCATCGCCCCCGATGAGGGCATCGGCCTGGTCGAGATGACTCTCCAGCCGCGTAAGCTCCTCGCTGACGTCCACGCGGTCGGCAAATACCGCGAGCTCGCGTGCCAGGATGGCGGGATCGACCTCCACGCCGCTGTCGAGCCGGGCGAGGCGGCGTGCCAGCGCGTCGCGGTAGTCGGCGGGAATACGGGGTGCGCGCCGCGCCGCGCGGTTGCGCAGGGTGCGTAGCGCCTTGAAGCGGCGACGTAGATCGCGGGCCAGGGCCTGGCCCTCGCGGGCACGCATGCGCTGCATGGCCTCCAGCGCCTGCTCCGCGGCCTGCTGCACCAGCGGCCACAGCTTGAGGGGGTCTTCGGGCAGCACATCGAAGCTCACCACATCGGGAAGGGCGAGCAGATGCGTAATGCCAAGGTCGTCCTGCAATCCCAGCTTCCTGCCGGCGCGGCGCAGGGCCGCGAGCTGCGCCTCCGCGCGCGCGAGGTCGATGCGCATTCCACCCGCAGCGGCGGCACCGGGAGCCATGGAGAGCTGTACCGAGCCCTTTACCTGGCCGCGCCGCACGCCATTCTGCACCAGCGTATAGAGCTTGGATTCGAGCGCGCCGAGCTGGCGCGGCAGCGAGATCTGGCACTCGAACTGCTTGCGGTTGACACTGCTGAACTCGACGGTCACCCTGATGCCGTGTGCCGCGGCCTCGCCGCGCCCGAAGCCCGTCATGCTGGCAAGGCTCATGCGGTCTCATCCTCCTCCGGCGCGGCATGTCCGCGCAGTGCACCGCTGGCCGCGGCGCGCAGGTAGGCCTCGATAAAGGGCTGGATGGCACCGTCGAGCACGGCCTCGATGTTGGAGTTCTCCTCGCCGGTACGGTGATCCTTGGCGAGCGTGTAGGGCTGCAGCACGTAGGAGCGGATCTGGCTGCCCCAGGCAATCTCGCCCTTGGCACCGTAGAAACGCTCGAGGTCGCGGCGCTTGCGGTCCTGCTCGTATTCGTAGATACGGGCCTTGAGCATGCTCATGGCCTTGGCGCGGTTCTTGTGCTGGGAACGCTCGGACTGTACCGCGACGACAATGCCGGTAGGTATATGGGTCAGGCGGACGGCCGAGTCGGTCTTGTTGACGTGCTGCCCGCCGGCGCCGCTCGAGCGGTAGGTATCGACGCGCAAGTCCTCCTCGTTGATCTCCACCTCGATGTCGTCATCCAGTTCGGCAACCACATCAAGCGCGCAGAAGGAGGTGTGGCGCCGCTTGTTGGCGTCGAAGGGGCTGATGCGCACGAGGCGGTGTACACCGCGCTCGGCCTTCAGGTAGCCGTAGGCATAGACTCCGCTGACGTTGAAGGTGACGCTCTTGATCCCGGCCTCGTCGCCCGGCTGCAGGTCGAGAATCTCGATCTCGAACCCCTGCTCCTCGCAATAGCGCCGGTACATGCGCAGCAGCATGTCGGCCCAGTCGCACGACTCCGTGCCGCCGGCGCCGGCATGCAGCGTGACAAAGGCATTGCAGGCGTCCAGGGGACCGCTAAGCAGCGACTGTAGCCGCAGTTTGTCGGCACAGGCATCGGCCTCGTCGAGCATTCTGACGAGTTCCTCGAGCGCCATCTGGCGCTGGGCACCATCCGGCTCAGCCTCGACCATCTCGCACATGACCTCGATATCCTCGGTCATCTGCACCAGGGTGTCGTAAGGCTTCACGAATAGGCGCTGGGCGTTGGTCTGCTCGATCACCTTGCGGGCAGCGGCGGGATCATCCCAGAATCCCGGCACCATGGCGGCATCCTCTAGCTGTTGTAGTTGCAAACGTCGCTTATCGACGTTAAAGATAACCTCGCATTTCTGCCAGTCCTTCACGCAACTGGCGGAAACGCTCGACGACTTCATCGAAATCGATCACATTTCCATCCCATCGTCCGCGGCGAGCCGCGCCCCCATGGCGCCACTTCACGACGGACAGTAGATACTATACTGGATACGGAGCAAAGAATCCAGAATACAGAAATCTGTGGCAGTAGGCAGTTGGAACAGGCAAGAGACGCCACTTTGTCGCGAACTTTGTCGGTAACTTTGTCGAACGCAAAAGAGTAAGCGGGTGGAGTAAGACAGCGTGCCGTTTAAGAGTGAGATTAAGAGAGGGATTAAGTGGGTGCTTCGCACTTACACTTTGTCCTCGCACTTTGTCTCCACGCTTTGTCGGATACGCTTCGTCTCCACACTTTGTCCCTACGCTTTGTCAAAAGCTGAAGAGGGTGCGAGCAGTGTGTCTCGGACTAGCCTGCACGGTACAGAGACAAGGTGCGAGGACAAGGTGTGCCACCGGGCGGCTAAAGGGCAGCGCAGCGCGTTTACCCTCAAGATTGCGAGCCACTGTGTGGTCGCAATAACTGCCTACTGCCTACTGCCAACCGCCCCGCAGGGCAGCGGCTCCACTGGTCCGAGACACCCTGCCCCCCAGGGCAGACGCATCAAATTTTTGGACAAGCTCCGCCCCTCCCGTGAGGAACAAGCATTTTGCCCTGGTTCCTCCGGGTTCCGCTCCATCCGGCTCTCGGGCGTCCCGAGTCCTGCCCTCGCCGGGCGCAAGCCGGCACGGTTCGGCGCGGAGGATACGGCTTCTCCGCGCCGATCCCGCACCGTTGCGCTATGTATCCTTCCTGACGGCGGCCCGCGCGGCCTGGGGGAACCTCGCACTCATGAGGCGCGCCGTGGTCAACATCCTCGGACGCGACGCACGCAAGCGCGGAATGCGCCGATGCCAGAAGCTCGCGGCCTGGAACCCCGCCTATCTGGAGGAAGTGCTCGCGGGCGGCAACTGACCACCGCCGGTGACGGCTGACGGGGC
>JAAYLN010000011.1 GCA_012521875.1 Lentisphaerota bacterium
GATGTACGCGAACGGCTGATCCATCGCGACGGGTGCGGTGCGCCTCCAGACGGTGCCGAACTCGCCTTGTCGGGCCGTTTTACGGTCACTCGGACTTTTTGCCCGTGGTTTGACTGGCGTTCGAATCGCGTTTGACGTCGGACTTTACATCACCAGCCCGATCCTACTACATTTCCACCATGAAAGCGCTCATTCAGCCCGGTTCTAGCCTGTCTGCGTGCGGACACGCACAGGCAGGCGGGCGGGTGTCCGTGCCCCTGAAAAGCGATTTCTTATCAATTATCAGCACTACCGCGACATGATCGCCTTCCAGCGCGGCCTCGGCGTCAAAATCCCGATCACAGGCACAAACTGGACGATCAACGGCGCCGTCACACGCGCGCAGCACGTCACCGACTTCAACGACGGCCACTCCTATTTCTCATGGGGACGGTTCGACGCCACCGCGCGGCGCATCAACGATGTGGCCCTCACACAGCAGCAGGGGATTTTTGGCAGGCTGGCCTTCAACCGCCTGCCCGACAAACCCTATTTCGTATCGGAATGGGACATGCTCTGGCCCTGCGACTACCGCGCCGAGTCGCCGATTCTGATGGCGGCTGTCGGCTGTCTGCAGAACTGGGCCGGCTACACCATCCACACCTACGCCTACAGCAACCGCCACACCCCCTACCAACCGCTGGGCCTGGAGGTCAGCTCGCGAAGCATCGGCAACGGCTATCACCGGCAGGGACAGTTCGCCACCTGGAACGATCCGGCCAAGTTCGGCGTCTTCTACCACGCATCGCTGATCATGCGGCGTGGCGATATGCGCCCGGCCGTCGGAAGCGTGGCGATCAAGGTCGACGATCTGCGCCTGCGCAACACAGAAGCGATGGATCTGCTGGCCGAGCACACGCGCGTAGGCACAGAGTACGAGGACGTGCCCGCGAGGAGCCCCCAGACGCACCTTGGCTATAACGACGCCGCGCCAATCGATGCAGCAGCACGCGAGGCCGACTACTTCGGCGCCGTCGACTGGGGCGGGACACAGGCCTACGGGCTCGGCATCAACAGCCTCTACCTGAACCTGGCCGGACGCGAGCCCGAAGGCTGCGTCAGGGCGGAAGACAAGCGTTCCCTGCAGGAGATGCTCCGCACCCGGCTGCAGGCTGCCGTCGACCCCCGAACCGGCGAGCGCCCCATATACCGCGTATACCGTCCCGAGGAGATATACACGGGTCCCATGGTTGACAAGGCCCCCGACCTGATCATCGGCTATTCGCCCAACTACCGGGCCTCGTGGGACACGGTGCTCGGCAAGTATCCGCGGGAGGTCTTTCTCGACAACCTGGATCCGTGGAGCGGAGACCACTGCATCGACGCGGCATTCATGGCCGGCTGCCTCTTCAGCAACCGGCGCTTCACCCGGGGCGAACCGGCGCTGGAGCATCTGGCGCCAGCAATTATCCGGGCACTATGCACATAGCACAACCTGCCACCAGGGCAACAATGGCGGCGGCCGACGCACGTGGGTGATAAACCGCCAAGACGCCAAGGTAATTTTAGA
>JAAYLN010000459.1 GCA_012521875.1 Lentisphaerota bacterium
ACACCCCCAACCCCACCTGCTTCTTCATCTTCCGCAACACCGGCAAACCGACCCAGAACGTCTGGTTCTTCAAGGTCGACGGCGACGGCTCCTCGCTTTCCAAGGCGCGCAAATTCGGCAGTCAGTATCGTAATGACTTCCCCGACCTGCTGGCCATGTGGCCCAAGCGCAAAACCGAAGAGGGCCGCGCCTGGCTGGTGCCGGCCAAGCAGATCATCGACAACGGCTACAACATGACCCTCTCCGCTCTGGGCCTGATCGAAGCGGAGACCGTCGAGCACGCCGAACCGGAAGAAATCCTCGCCTCGGTCGCCGCCAAGGAAGAGCGGATTTTAGAGATGATTAACGAGATGCAAGAACTGCTGGCCGGGGAGAACGGGGAATGAGTGGTCTTCCTGCCAATTGGAAACGAGTCTCTTTGGCTGAAAGTATCGACATTGATACGCGACAAGTACTGCCAAGTGAATCGCCCGCAACCCAGTTTAACTACATCGCTCTTGAAAACATCGAATCAGGAACGGGACAACTAATAAATCTTCGGCCTGTTCAAGGTGCAACTATTCTCAGCGGCAAGTTCCGTTTCGACTCTTCGCATGTTTTGTTTGGGAAACTCAGACCATACTTAAACAAAGTTGTTTTACCAGACAGAGCGGGGATTTGCTCCACCGACATTCTTCCCCTGAAACCCCAAAAAGCTAGTTTGTCGAGGGAGTGGTTGGCCTTATGTCTTCGGAGCCCGCATTTTATTGAG
This sequence comes from Lentisphaerota bacterium, assembly GCA_012521875.1. GTDB lineage: Bacteria > Verrucomicrobiota > Kiritimatiellia > RFP12 > JAAYLN01 > JAAYLN01. Next base: position 752 of record JAAYLN010000459.1, read on the forward strand.
TATTCCAGAACGAAGATGGATGGGGCTAAAATGCCCCGTCTACGAACGCCCGATCTACAATCGTACGAAATCCCCGTCCCCCCTCTTGCCGAGCAGCGCCGGATTGTGGCACGGATTGAGAAGCTGACCCGCCGCGCAGAAGAGGCCAGGAAGCTTGCAGCTGACCGAGAGACCGAGCTTGATGCACTGCTCCAAGCACTTTACAGTCGAATGATAGAAGGAGTTGAATGGAAAACCCTTGTTTCAATCCGGTCTGTCGTGGAGGAAAAAGAGACTTGGAATTCTCGTCAGGATCCGCGAGGGCAAGTGGAGTACCTTGAAATATCTGGAATCGATAATTCGCTGGGACGAGTCATTAAAACAAAGACAATCCCAACCTCCAACCCTCCTAGCCGTGCCAAAAAGCTCATTCGAGTCGGCGATATCGTTTTTGGAACGACTAGGCCTTATCTCAAGAACATAGCTGTAATACCTGAGAATCTTGATAACCAAGTTTGTTCTACAGGTTTTTGTGTTTTACGTCCGCAAACCGACAAAGTGTTGACGGAGTGGCTTTTTGCGATTTGCCGCAGTGACTTGGTTGTTGAGCAAGTTACTCCAGGGCAAGAAAAGCATGCTTATCCTGCTGTAAGTGATGATGCTGTTCTTGACTCGTTTATTCCGCTACCCGATGTAAGTGAACAGCGCCGAATTGTGGCACGGATTGAGAAGCTGACCCGCCGCGTCGAAAAAGTCAGGAAACTAATAGCGGAAGCAGAAAGCCAAATACTTCAATTCCAATCCGCCCTTCTCGCCAAAGCCTTTCGGGGGGAGCTAT
>JAAYLN010000112.1 GCA_012521875.1 Lentisphaerota bacterium
GACAGCGGAAAGTCGGTGAAAAGCAACCCAGCGATCCGGCCAGGCCACCCGCCGTATCAAGCACGGGGACGGCAAACGCCGTAAGCTCGCCACGGATAATGATCTCATGTCCGCACGCGCGGATCTCCGCCAGAGCCCGGTTCAACGCGGCGCGTGTCGTGGCTTGCTGCCAGTCCGAACCGGTCGGCAATCCGTAGCGTTCCAGCAGGCGCTCCAGATCGTCCGAGGCGGCATAGGCCGCCAGAATCCGTCCCGTCGGGACACTGAACAGCTTCCGGGTTTCCAGTGCGTCCGGATCGATCCGCACCAGGTGTCCCGGAACCGAGCTCCAGAGACGGAGCCGCCGGCCGTCGGCCAGCACGGCAAACGTCACGGTCTCGTTCAGCTTGCGGCCGAGCGCCTCGATCTGCGCGCGGAGCGCGGAAGCCGTGGTTTCGGTCAGCAAATGGTTGAAGCGGCCGATTTCGAGACAGCGCGGCCCTACTGTATAGCAGCCGACTCCCGTCTGGGCGGCATAGCCGCAGGCGCAGAGCGTCTTGAGCAGATTGTGCGCGGTGGCGGTGGGAAACTTAAGACGGCGCGCCAGATCACGCAAGGCCAGCCCCTCGCGTCCGGGATCCTCTAACACGAGCAGGTTGAGCAGGTCCAGCGCCTTCTTGACTGATTTTACGGGAACGTTTTCCATCATGCCGAAAGTGGTTTGGTAATATGAAAACACATTTTGCCGCCGCCGTCAAGGGGGCGGATGATTAATTTTAAAAAATCACAAATTCCCTTGGCGCTCTTGGCGTCTTGGCGGTTCAATCTCTATCGAGGACGATCCATCCGCGTTCCGCCCGCTCTTCACACGCGCCCCCTGTCGCTAACCGATTACTCGCGGAAGGCTGCGACAGCTATTTATTCAGACTGCGCTGTGCCGCCTCGAGAGTGTTGCACATCAGCATGGCGATCGTCAGCGGCCCGACGCCTCCCGGCACGGGAGTCAGCGAGCCGGCCACCTCGCAGGCCGACTCGAACTCGACATCGCCCACGAGACGGTAGCCCTTGGCGGCTGTCTCGTCGGGGACGCGGTTGACGCCCACATCAATCACGGCCGCGCCGGACTTGATCATCGCGCCCGTCACAGTGCGGGGACGTCCGGTGGCCACGATGAGGATATCGGCCTGCCGCGTGAATTCAGCCAGATCAGGAGTGGCCGTGTGGCAGACTGTGACGGTGGCATTGCCGCCGGGCGCCTTGCGCATCAGCAGGTGGGCGACCGGTTTGCCGACGATGTTGCTGCGTCCGACCACCACGGCGTGCTGGCCCTTGGTCTCGATACCGCTGGCGATCAGCAGTTTGATGATGCCGTGCGGAGTGCAGGGTAGGAAGCAGGGCTGGCCGATGAGCATGCGGCCTACGTTGACCGGCGTGAAGCCGTCAACATCCTTGTCCGGGTTAATGGCCTCGATGGCGGCATGCTCGTCGATCTGCCGCGGTAGCGGCAACTGTACCAGTATGCCGTGTATCGCGGGATCGTTATTGAATTGGTGGATGGCCTTTAGCAGTTCCGCCTGGGTCGCCGTGGCGGGCAGCCGGCACTCACTGGAGTGGAAGCCGAGGACGGCGCAGGCACGTTCCTTGGCAGTGACATATGAGATGGAGGCCGGGTCGTCACCTACCAGGATCACACCTAGTCCGGGTACGACCCCTGTCCGCTCCTTCAACTCCCGTGCCTGTCGCGCCGTCTCCTCCGAGATGCGCTTGGCTACCTGCTTGCCGTCCAGAATGCGTGCTGTCATATCCTCGAGTCCTGCTAGAAGCTGCCGCCAAAGGCCACGCTGAAATAGGGTGCCTCGTCGAGGTCGAGCGTGTCCTCCACATCCCCGGTTTCCGCGATCAGCGAGCGGTTGACCAGCAGGCCGCCCTCCAGCCGCATGTTGAAGTTCTCGC
>JAAYLN010000113.1 GCA_012521875.1 Lentisphaerota bacterium
CCTCAAACTGCGGAAGATGCTGAGCGGAGCGGAGGAGGGGGTGGCGGAGTGACGGCGGGAAGCGGCTCAGGCCGGGAAATCAGCGTCTCAACGGGGCACACAGCCTGCCGGGCATCTCCGGCAGCCGCCCGGAAGGGCTTCAACGGCTCGGATTATGATGCGGAACGCGCCGGAAAACTGCACGACGGCACACCGCCCCCTGGCCGTCGCGCGTCGCGCGGCCCGGTGTGAGGCCCCGGCATTCATGGGACGCCGGGCTATCCGGTCGGCTGTACCCGGCAGGGGAACGCCTCCAGCAGGCGGATCACGCGCCCGACCCATGCGGGGGTACCGGCGAAGCGCAGGGTGATCTTGCGGCTGAAGCGTGTGAGGCGCGCGCTGACCGTCAGCAGATCGAAGCGCAGGCTCCTGATCCGCATCACCCGGCTCTCGGGATCGTCGGCGGCCAGACGCAGGGCGGCCATCACGTTGTAGGCCACCGCGTTGAGGGCGAACCAGGCGGCGTTGGCACCGAACTTCTGGCTGGGAAGGCGCGCGCCGGCAAGACCGTTCTTGATCTCGTCGTGGATGCGCTCGATCGTGCCCGCCTTCTCGCGGTGCCACTCGATCACCTTGTCGCCGCGTTCCGTACGGTTGGTCACGACGGCAAAGTGCTTGCGGTCGTGACCGTCGTCGAAGAGCTCGCCCTGCGCCTTGAGAAGGCGCAGCCCGATGTACCGGCGCGGCCTCGCCGAGCGCCTCTCGCCCCGGAGACCGGGCACATAGTCGAGCTCGGCCCATTGCCGCAGCGTGCCGTCCTCGTCCTTGCCGAAGGTGGTCCAGCCGGAGTCCGGCACGGCCCTGGAGGCCTCCGCCAGATCGGGAACCATCCGGGCGCTGATGGCATAGTAAATCGTGCCGGACGGCCCGCCGGGGCGCTGCTCGTCGTCCAGCCACCCGAGCAGCTCCTGGTTGTCGCAGGCGCTGTCGCCGCGGCAGCCGTACGTCCTGACGCAGGACGGCAACTCGGCGAAGGCCTGCCGGATGCAGGCCAGCGGCGCCATGGCCGCGGGAACGTTCCCGTCCCGGAACTCCGTGGCCAGGACCACGCCGCACTCCGCCCACGCCGCCACCATCGGCTGATAGCCCTTCTCCCCCGTGTACGTCCATGTGGCCGCGCGCTTGCCGCTCTCGACCACGGTCGCGTCCGCATCGACCGTCGCCACGCGCGGACTGCCATCCGGCAGCCGGGCGGACGCCTCGCGCGCGCTGACGCCCAGCACCGCCTGCAGGGCGTGCAGCCCGGTGGAGGGCTCGGGAATGCTCGCCTTCAGATCCAGCTCCCCGGCAGTCTCGCGCGCCCGCCTGACCAGCCCCTCGTCATGGCATTTCTCCAGCCAGTCCCGGACCGAGCGGACGCTGGCCGGCTTGTAGCCCAGAATCCTCGCCACGGCCTCGTCGCCCTGCAGCCGGTCGAGCGCCTCCGCGCAGTCCGCGCCGACCATCAGTCCTGCAACCACCGTCTCGACCATCTGGCCAGCCGTGTAGCCCTTCTCGATCTTCCGCAGCGGGCCGAGGTTCGCGTCGCACGCCCCGGGCAAACGCATACCGCGGAACGCGCGGCTGGCCACGGCCACGCCGCCCATCCCGGTCACCGCGCCGGCCATGGGCTCGGGCGAAATCTCGTAGGGTATTTTCCACTGCAGGGGAGTCTTCGTTCGCATGCCGCCTTTATATCAAGCGGCGATTGACTTTGTCAAGCGTGTGGTTTTCGCCGGAAAGCCTTTGTTTTCCGCATGTTCCGCTTCCCACGCTCACCATCTTCCGCAGAACAGGGCGGGACGGCGCCGCCCCAACCCTTCGGTTTGCTGTACCGTGAGCTTAGCCTGGCGCGGCGACCGGGGCTGACGGCACGGACGGGGACTGGGCGAACGGAAAAGGCCGGAACGCTGGAACCCGCCGACTGCCTGTCGGCAGACAGGTCACCGGCGGTAACGTTCGCTATTCATGCGCCGTATCAGTACACCGCGGAGACCGCGGGGTCCAAAGTGCATCGGGAGCGAACGGGGTGCTGGATGCTTCGATGGAATCGATGGAATCGATTTCTCGATTCATTCGATTCGCTCGACGGCAATCCCCGGATTTCTTGCAAAACGCCTTGCCAGGCACACGAGGCACTGGCAATCTGCCCGTGTTTCATGGGCGGAACGCCCATGCCACGAAGGGGGGGGCGGGCCCGCTTAAACTGCCTGTACGGGCGGCACGCATGCCGCCCCTGCCGCCTGCGGCGGCAGCCACTGCCTACTGCCACTGCCGCCGCCCTGCAGGGCAGCGGCTCCCCTGTCCCCTGAACCCTTTTTCCGTGTACTCACCCGCCTCCTTCCGGTAAAGTAGTTACCACAAGGTACCGCACATGAAACCACAAAACCGTAACCAACTCCTTGGTATGCACCACCTGTTACGCACCCGCTGGCTGGTGCTTTTGCCGGCCCTGCTGCTGTCTGCCGGCATAGCGCCAACGGCTACCGCCGCCACCAACACCGTCGCCGCCGCTGCCGCCAGCGTCCCCGGGGCGCGGCGGCTCGACTTCGCCGCGGTTATCGCCGATGCCGCCACGCTCACCACCAACCTCTATCCCGATGCCGATACCGTGCTGGTCGATAGCTCCTCGCTCGAGACCTATAATCCCGATGGCACCTCGTCCTACTGGAGCGAGGATGCGCTCAAGGTGCTGACCGAGGCCGGCCGGCGCGCCACGCAGGTGCAGCGGCGTTACTTCAACGTGGCCTACGGTACGGCCACCGTCGCGCGCGCCTTCATCGTCAAGCCCGATGGCCTTTGCATCACGGTGGATGTGGCGCGTGCCAGCCGCGTCATGACCGAGCCGGGGCAGATGAGCGCCAATATCTACGATCCCGACAATAAGATCATGCAGCTCTCGCTGCCCGGCCTCGAGGTGGGCGACCTCGTCTATACCGAGACCCTGCGCCGGAACCACAAGGCGCGCGTGCCCGGCGTGTGGTCGGACTACTCGCTGTTTGAATACACGGCACCCATCCGGCGGCTGAGCTACGCCATCTCGGCCCCCGCCGAGCGTCCGCTGCGCCATCTGCGGCTGCGCGACGCCGTCAGCAACCGCGTGGAGCAGGCCGAGTCGCGCCTGCCCGACGGCCGCACGCTGCATCAGTGGGAGGTCCGCGACGTGCCGCAGGTCTTTCCCGAGCCGAACATGCCGCCGTTGCACACCGTCGTGCAGCGCCTGATGGTCAGCACGGCGGAGGACTGGCCCTCCCTCTCGCGCTGGTACTGGGAGCTCTGCCAGCCGCGCCTGGCCGCCGTGACCCCCGGGATGGGTACCCTCGTCACGGGCCTCGTGGCCCAGGCCGCCACGCCGGAGGAGCGCGTGCGGCGGATCTTCACCTGGGTGTCGCAGAACATCCGCTACATGGGTATCACGACCGAGACCGAGGCGCCGGGCTACGAGCCGCACGACGTCTCGATGACCTTCAACAACCGCTACGGCGTCTGCCGCGACAAGGCCGCCCTGCTCGTCGCC
>JAAYLN010000012.1 GCA_012521875.1 Lentisphaerota bacterium
CGCCCGCGTCGATCGACGCCGAGGTGGCGGTGTCGTTCGTTACCCAGGCGCCGCCGGCGAACCAGCCGCCGTTGTAGCGTCCGGCCTGCGACCTCGGATGGCAATAGCGGGTGTCGGCGAGGAGCGGATCGGCGGTCGAGTTGCCCGGTCCGTCATGCGCTGTCGAGGTGATGCAATACTCGAAGACGGGGACGTCGCCGTTCACGACATCCACGTCGGCGCCCGCGTTGTTCCAGAAGATGCAGTTCCGGAACGTCGCCGAACCCGCGGCCTGGACGTAGACGGCCTTGTTCTGATTGCCGTTGCCGCGGCCGCCCGCGAAGGTGCAGTTCACGGCCTCGATCTTGCCGCCCGTGTAGCCGCCGTACGGTTCCGAGTTGCCGAGCGCGTTGCCGCCGTAGGCGAACGCGTGGAGGACGTTCGTCATGTAGAGCTCGCCGCCCAGGATGTCGATTCCGCCGCGGTTATAGGTTGTCATGCCGCCCGAGTCGCCCGTGTTGTAGACGATGCAGCGCGACATCGCGGTCTTCGCGCCGCGGAGGTAGATCGTGCCGCCCCAGAGGTGATAGGGGTAGGCGTCGTAGGCGGAGTTGTTCCAGCTGCCGATGAAGGTGCAGTCCGCGATGGAGACCTTCGTCGCGCCCATCACCATCAACGTACCGCCGTAGGGCCCGTTGTCGTGTCCGGGGTGGTTGCCCGTGCCGGAGCTGCGGCGCGCGTAATTCGTCGTGAAGTTGCAGCGGACGAGGTCCAGCGACGTGCAGTCGACGAAACCGAGCGCGCCGCCGCCGAGGGCGCGCGTGTGGATGTGCTGCGTCCAGTTGCCGTCGAACGTGGAGTCGCGGATCGTCACGGCGGCGGCGTTGGCGCCGACCGCGCCGCCGCGCGGCTGCGTATTGTTGTTGTTGCCGCCGTAGCCATTGATCCGGTTGCGCGTGAACATGCAGCCGTCGATCACGAGCGTGCCATTCTGCGCGCCGACCGCGCCGCCGTAGTAGACGGTGTCATTCTGTCCGCCGGGACCGTTCTCGGTGAATGTGCAATTCTTGATTTTCGCAGTGCAGGTGTTCAGAAGCGAGACGGCCTGGCCGTAGTACACGGTCCGCGAGAAGCCGTTGGTGATCGTCATCGATTCGAGCGCGACGGTCGATCCGGAGAACGAGAAGAGTGTGCATTGGACGAGGTTGCCGAAGCTGTCCAGGGTCTGACGCCCGACGACGGTCGCGCCGCCCATCGTGAATCCGACTCCCGCGTAGCCGCCGCGGATCAGGAGTGGCCCGACGCCGGTCGCCGTCACCGCGGTCGTCTGAAGGAACCCACCCTCCTTGACGCAGACGAGCACGTTGTTCGTGGCGCTGCCTGCCGTCACCGCGGCCTGGATCGTGCCGAAGGCGGCGGCCCACGACGTACCGTCGCCCGTGCCGCCGGGCGCGACGTAGTAGATTTTGCTCGGCTTCTTTGCCGTGAACGTCATCGGGCCGGTCACCGTCGTCGTGAAACTCAGGTCGAACTTGTTCGCCGCCGGCACGTTCCCTTCCCACGCGAGGAACGGCGCGGTGTCTTCGGTTGCGCTGATGGTCACCGTGTCGCCGATATCCGCATACGTTACCGAAGCGGACGCCGAGAGTCCGCTGTCGGCCGAGGCCGTCACGAGGTATTCAAAATCCCAGCGCCACTTGAGGTTGTAACAGCACCCTTCGGCCGGCATGAAGGTGCAGTTGTTGGTGTTGGCCGTGCCGTTCTGGGTCGTTGTGACGGTTCCCGCCGCGTCCGTCTCCGTCAACGTCCAGCCCTCGAGTGTCCACTTCATCGTGTCCGACGAACCGGACAGCGGCACTGTGGCGGTGATCTGCTGGTTGCGCGGCACGGAAAAATCGCCGTAGCCGGAGAACGAGCCGAGTAGCGGCGTATCGCATTCGGCACCCGAGCTCGATACCGTGACGAAGTTCAGGTTTGTCGCTGTGCCGACCACCTCGATCTCGCCGTAGCCGACGCCGCCGTTCTGCTGCGTGCCGAAATTGACCGTGATGGCCGTCACTTTCTGCGCGAGCAGCGCGCCCGTGGAATCCTTCAGGCTTGAGAACGGATAGCCTGACGGCGCACGCAGGGTGTTTGAGTGCGCTCCCGGTGAAAGCGTCGCGGTGGTTCCGCCTTCAAGCGTCGCGATGATCGAGTTTATCGAGATGTCGACGCGGCCAATGTCGTTCCACGTCGTGAAGATACGGACTTCCCGCACATTGGCCGGCTCGGGCAGTTCCCATTTGTACGAGGCTCCGTTGCCGGTGTACTGCGCGTAAGTGTTGCCCTTCTCGAGCACGCCGTCCGTCAGTATGGCGATGTTCCCCGTTGTCTTGATGCCTGCGATCAGGTTGTTCGCCACGGGAGTGAACTCGCCCCATGTCCAGGTCGAGGCCGTCCAGACGGGGGCTGCGGATGCGATAAGCGGCAAGGCGGCGAGAGCCGCCACGAGCATGCGCGCGCGCCGCATGCAGTTGGAAGACAGCGAAAGGGCAAGGGCTCGTTTCATCACATCGTCTCCATCAGTGGGCCCATCCGGGCCGGCCTCCCGCACACAACCGCCGACCGCCGCCGGGGCGTCCACACGTCCCGCTGCGTCCCGCGTGATGCAGGCAATACACTCGTCATGCCGCCTATTGTACACGGTTGGGCGGGGGTGTGCAATAATGCACTTTGTCTTTCGACGATTACACTTCGTGGACAAGGTGTGGGGGACAAGGTGTGGAGACAAAGTGTTAGCGCGAAGCACCCGCTCTAAACCCTCTCTTAATCCCACACTTAATCCAGCTCTTAATCCAGCTCTTAATCGGCACGCTTCATCCACCCGCTTAATCTTTCGCTTGCGGCAAAGATGATGGGACGAATGGGACGTAGGGGACGCAGGGGACGAAGGTGTAGGAGATAAAGTGAAAGCGCGAAGCGCACACTCTTACTCTTCCAGTTGCCGTACCGTGAGCTTGTGCCTGGGCGGCGGACGGAGGCTGACGGTACAGACGGGGACTAGGCGAACGGGTGGCCAGAACGCTGAAGCCTGCCGTCCCCGGCGGTGCCGTTCGCCATTCATGCGCTCTCCAAATATACCGCGGAGACCGCGGGCTCCATAGCGCATCTGCAGTGAACCGAGGGCCAAGATCAGGGAAAAGCGCACGCTACCCACCCTTTTACCCTCTTCTGCGATACAACTGAGTTGTGTCGCAAACGGTTTCCCGCGCCCGTCCCGCCGCCAGAGGCGGCGGTGGCCGGGCTAGTCTAGAGACACCCCCTCATCCCCCCCTCTTTTGCTTTCGACAAAGCGTAGAGACAAAGTGTGGAGACGAAGCGTAAAGGGACAAAGCGTGGAGACAAAGAGCGGGGACAAGGTGTAAGTGCGAAGCACCCACTTAAACCCGCTCTCTTTCATGCGCTGATGCATGTGCTTTAGCAGGTGCCTCTTCTTGCGGACGAGCAGACGCTCGTCACTCCCGGTGCCGCGGGCGGGGCGTTTAGCGCGGTGCCCTGCGCGCGGCTAGCCGGGACGGCGTCGCCCCACCTGTGCTTGCGCGCCTTCGCACTAGCTGCCCCCATTATGCTCTCCATCGCTCCCGCGCTCCATCACTGCGACAAGCGGGACGCTTGCCCCACCTTTCGATTTCTGTACCGCGAGCTTGCGCTGATGCGGCGGGCGGAGTGCTTCGGTACGGGCGCCAGCCCAACTTTAGAACTTTAGAACTCCCGATCTTTAGAACTGCTTCGCGGCTTCGCGCCTTCGCGTGAACCATCCAAATAGCCGACCCCAATCGACCCCGTCGACCCCCATCGAAGCTGATTACCGACGGCATCGACCCACATTATCATCCTGCCTGTGCCACCTGATCAAACCTGTGGACATTCGCGACATATGCGCCTGCGAAGCAGGACAATCCGCGTCATCCGTAGCTCAAACCCCGTCGCAGCCCCCGCATCGCGCATGAATCAGCGCGCAGCTCCCCCCAACAAACAATTCCTGCCTTCCTGATTTCCTGATTCAAAACCCAGTCGCAGCCCCCGCATCGCGCATGATCCGGCGCGGAGCACCAGTTCCCTCCGCCACTAAACGCTTGCAGTTTGCCTGTCATACCGTTATGTTTTCCAGCTAACTACCGCGCGTGCCCGCGCGGGAAAGTGTGCTGTCATGTTCAATCCTGTCTCCAATAAAACCGACTTCCCCGCTCTCGAAAAAGAGATCGCCGCCTTCTGGGAGGCCGACGATACGTTCCGCAAGAGCCTGGAGCGCCCGACCGACAAGCGTCCTTTCGTCTTCTACGACGGGCCGCCCTTCGCCACCGGTCTGCCCCACTACGGCCACCTGCTGGCCGGCACGATCAAGGATATCGTCCCCCGCTACCAGACCATGCGCGGGCACCGGGTCGAGCGCCGCTTCGGCTGGGACTGCCACGGACTCCCCATCGAGGCGCTGGCGCAGGAGGCCCTCGGCATCAACGGCGCCCATGCCATCCGCGACTTTGGCGTGGCGGCCTTCAACGAGCAGTGCCGCTCCATGGTGCTGCGCTATGTTGACGAGTGGCGCAGTACCGTCACCCGCATGGGCCGCTGGGTGGACTTCGACAACGACTACAAGACGATGGACGCCACCTACATGGAGTCCATCTGGTGGGTCTTCAAGCAGTTGTGGGACAAGGACCGCATCTACAAGTCCTACCGCATCATGCCCTATAGCTGGAAACTCAACACGCCCCTCAGCAACTTCGAGGCCGGTAGCAACTACAAGGACGTGCAGGATCCGGCCATCACGGTACGCGTCCGCGTGACCGGGGGCGCGCCGGCGGAGTGGGGCGGAACCAGCCTGCTGATCTGGACCACCACCCCCTGGACGCTCCCCGCCAACCTCGCCATCTGCGCCGGCCCCGATATTGAGTACGTCGCCGTCCGCGATGCGGCCGACGACCATGTCTATGTAATGGCCGAGGCACGCCTGGCCGTCTACTACAAGAAGGAGGAGGACTACACGCTGGTGGCACGCCTCAAGGGTGCCGACCTCGCCGGCTGGCGCTACGAGCCCATCTTCCCCTACTTCGCCGATCAGCCGGGCGCCTTCCGCGTCCTCAACGACGCCTTCGTCACCACCACCGACGGCACGGGACTCGTCCACATCGCCCCCGCCTACGGCGAGGACGACTTCCGCGTCTGCCGCGATGCGGGCATTGATCTGGTTGATCCGCTCGACGACGACTGTGCCTTCACAGCCGCGGTGCCCGACTTCGCCGGCCAGTTCTGCAAGGATGCCGACAAGGGGATCATCCGCGCCCTCAAGGATGCCGGCAAGCTGATCCACCAGACCACCATCGTCCACAGCTACCCCTTCTGCGACCGCACCGACACCCCGCTGGTGTACCGCGCCATCGAGGCCTGGTACGTCAGGGTCGAGGACATCCGCGACCAGCTCGTGGCGGCCAATGAGAAGGTTCACTGGATGCCCGACTATGTCGGCGAGAAGCGCTTTGCCAACTGGCTGCGCGACGCCCGCGACTGGAACATCTCGCGCAACCGCTTCTGGGGCGCCTGCATCCCGGTCTGGGTCAACGAGGCCGACGGCAGCGACACGATCTGCGTCGGCTCGATCGCCGAGCTCGAGCAGCTCTCGGGGCAGAAGGTCACCGACCTGCACAAGCACTGCATTGATCCCATCGTCATCGTCCGCGACGGCAAGACCTACCGCCGCACCCCCGAGGTGCTCGACTGCTGGTTCGAGTCGGGCTCCATGCCCTACGCCCAGCAGCACTACCCCTTCGGCGCCAGGCGCGACCTGAAGGAGTTCTTTCCGGCCGACTTCATCGCCGAGGGTCTCGACCAGACGCGCGGCTGGTTCTACACGCTGCTCGTGCTCGGTGTGCAGCTCTTCGGCGAGTCCCCCTTCCGCAACGTCGTGGTCAACGGGCTCGTGCTTGCCGAGGACGGCAAGAAGATGAGCAAGCGCCTCAAGAACTATCCCGATCCGGTGGAGCTGATCGAGAACTACGGGGCCGACGCCCTGCGGCTCTACATGATCTACTCGCCCGTGGTGCGGGCCGAGAACCTGCGCTTCTCCGAGAACGGCGTGCGCCAGCTCGCGCGCGACCTGCTGATTCCCTGGTGGAACGCCTACTCCTTCTTCGTCACCTACGCCAACGTCGACGGCTGGCACGAGCCGCGCGTGGTGCGCCCCGACAGCGCCAACGAGCTTGACCGCTGGATCGTCAGCTCCCTCGAGACGCTGGTCAGCGAGGTGACCACGGCCATGGACGGCTACGACCTCCAGCGCGCCGTGCGCCCCTTCGTGGAGTTCATAGACGACCTGACCAACTGGTACATCCGCCGCAGCCGCCGCCGCTTCTGGAAGTCGCAGAACGACACCGACAAGCGCGATGCCTACCGCACACTGCGCTACGTGCTGGTGCAGCTCTGCAAGGTGGCGGCGCCCTTCACGCCCTTCATCAGCGAGTCGATCTACCGCAACCTGCGCGGCGAGGACATGCCGCATTCGGTACATCTGTGCGACTTCCCGTCCGCCGACGCCGACGCGCGTGATCCGGCGCTCGAGGCGCGCATGGCGCGCATCCAGACGGTGGTGCGCCTGGGCCGCCAGCTCCGCACCGAGAACGACCTCAAGATCCGCCAGCCCCTGGCGCGCCTGCACGTCGCCTCGTCCGATCCCGAGGTGCTGCGCGAGATCGCCGCCGGCGAGGAGCTGATGGCCGACGAGCTCAACATCAGGCACTTCTCATACGACACCAACGAGCACGCCCTGGCGCACCTGCAGTTCAAGGCCGACTTCCGCCGCCTCGGGCCGCGTGTCGGCCCGGCCATGAAGCAGGTCGCCGCCGCCATTGCGCGCATGGGCGCGGCCGAGGCCGCCGCCTTCGAGGCCGGCCGCGGCGTCGAGATCACCCTCGGCAACGGCGACCGCATCGCCATCGAGGCCGCGGACGTCACGGTACAGCGCATCCCGCGCGAGGGGCTGGTGGTCGCGGCCGAGGGCGAGATTGTCATCGCGATCGAGACCACCCTCACGCCCGAGCTGGTCGAGGAGGGGCTGGCGCGCGAGTTTGTCAGCCGCGTCCAGAACCTGCGCAAGGCGGCCGACTTCGATGTCACCCAGCGCATCGCGATCCGCTTCGCCTCCGA
>JAAYLN010000461.1 GCA_012521875.1 Lentisphaerota bacterium
CGTCACGCCGCTACGCGGTGTGACCGGCGAGCCGCACACAGGTAAAACCGCCAAGATCGCCAAGAGTGCGAACCGCGAATGAACGAATTTTTGCGAATGAATAGTAGGGCGAGCCGTGGTGATTTACCTGTTGGAGCGGGGCGGGGCTTGTGCTAAAATTTTGCCGATGTCCTTGTTGCGTACAGTTTTAGCCGCCCTGATGGCGGTGCTGGCTACCGGAGTGGCCTTGGCCGCCGCGGAGACAAACGTGGTGGAGGATGCCGCTGAGACCGTGTCCGAGACCGCGGAGCCCGCGCCTGCCGCCTCGTCGCGTTCCAAAATCATGACCGTGCCGCCCTTCTCGCGGTACGAGATCATCATCTCCCGCAAGCCCTTCGGTACGCCACCACCTGTGGCTGCCAAACCTGCGGCGGTTGACCCCGCTGAGGCAAAGCAGGCGCAGGAGGAGCAGAAGCTGGCGCGGCAGATCAATATGGTGGCGGTCAACAAGACCCCCTCAGGCAAGACGGCGGTCGGCTTTATAGACAAGTCGTCGAAGCCCGAGCGCAACTACTACATCAACGTCGGCGAGACCGTCAACGGCTTCACCGTGGTCGAGGCCAGCTACGAGGACGAGACCGCGACGCTGAGCAAGGACGACATCACGATCACGCTCAAGCTGGGGCAGGGGCTGGTCAAGAGCGACACGCCGGCCGCTCCGACGCCACCGGCGGGCGGACGTCCAACCGTGACTGCCGTCCGCACGCCAACGCCGCGCGTGACTGCCACGGCTCGCACGCCACCGCCGCGGCCAGCTCCGCCTGTGGCGCAGCGTTCGCTGAACACCGAGTCGTTCCGCGAGCGATTGGCGCGCCAGCGCGCCGAGCGCGAGGCGGCCGAGGCCGCGCGCCAGAAGCGTGCGCAGCTCGATGCCGAGGCGCGCGCCGAGAAGATCTCCAAGGAAGAGCTCGAGAAGGCCAAGCGCGAGATCAATCTCAACCTGATTCGCCAGGGGATGAAGCCCATCTCCCCGATCACGCTCACACCCGAGGAGGATGCCGAGATGGTGCGCCTGGGTGTGCTCGAGTCGCAGTAATCAGGAATCGCGCCGTATCATTCTCGATGCGGTAGCTGCGACTGTGTTTTTTATCAGGAACTCATGAAATTCTGCGTTTCAGCGTTGAACGAACGCTTGGGATGTGCCAACATATATATGAGCACATTGGGAGAATTCCAGTATGCACGAAACCGACTATGCAAGCATTAGGATCGCGAAGGCGTTTCGAGAGCATTTCGGCGATCAGGTCGAGACCCTCAAGGTGGAAATGAAGTACACCCGTGAGGTGGCCGACTTCATCCGTAAGATTGATGAGGCTCACAAAGCAACTGCACGCAGCAAACTCGTGTTCAATGCTCAATAACCCGCGAGCACAGGAGATGCACGGAATGAGGAAAGGCAAAGCCAAGGTCAACGTAGGCACGGCGTTGCTAATCATTGCATTCGTGCTCTATATCGTCGTTCCCTGGGCGATGAAACTCTGGGCGGTCGCCGCCATCAGGGCGGATGAGCCTATAGAGGAAGCGGTTCTGCACATGAGTTTCTCCCTGTACTCAATGCTGGCGGCGCTTCTTGTCGGCATCACAGGGTTGGTCACGCTCATAGTTGGCGCCATTCAACTGCGGCGGCACAAGAAGGCGCAGCTTGAACACCCCGCCGCATTTGACAAAGCGTAGGGACTAAGCGCAGGGACGAAGCGTAACCGACAAAGCGTGGAGACAAGGTGTGGAGACAAAGCGCAAGTGCGAAGCACCCACTCCAAACCCTTTCTTAAACTCCCTCTTAAACGGCACGCTTGTCTTACTCCACCCGCTTAATCTTTCGCAGCGCACGGGCAGCGCTTTTACCCTCTAAATTGCGAGCCACTGATTGGTCGCAATAATCGTCCATCGAAAAAAACGCCCCTGCGCCCTGAAGGGGCGCGATATACCAGCCCAGGGCAACGCCCTGGGTAATGGGACAAAAAATGACTAGCCCTGAAGGGGCGGGATATAGTTCCGGGAAGAAGGGTTGGCCACCGGATGATAGGCCGGGCTTGCAGCCCTCGTTTGTGTTTGCTTCGGTTTCCTAGGGCTTCACCATAGGCTGGGATGGGTCGCGCCGTTGGCGCTATTCCTGTACCGTGAGCTTGCGCTGGGACGTTGGGTGGGGTGGTTCGGTACAGTCCCTGCATGATGGTTGCAGTCGCGTCGGAGTACCGGCTTCAGCCGGAAGTCAACAAGGGCCTTCAGGCCCGCGAAGCCCTTTTTTCCTTGGAAAAAAGGGGCCATGGGAACGGGGCTGAAGCCCCTGAACCACTTCCGCCTGAAGGCGGTACTCTGGCAAGGTGGAATCCTTACGTATGGACAGGTGAAATTGGGCTCTCAACCCATGCCACGCTCCATCGCTGGAGCCGTCGCCCTTCTACCTGTGCTGGCGCGCTTCTGCGGTAGCTTCCCAGCAACTCGACGACAGTCGACGACAGTCGAGGCTTGCGAACGTCGACGGCGGCGACGATGTGGCGAGGTGGGAGAGGTCGAAGGAATCGAGAGAGTCGGGCGAATCGAAAGAATCGAATCTCCCGAATCCATCGACTCATTCGATTCATTCGAAAAGAGTGCCGATTAAGTGTGGGACTCGGCGCAAGAGCACGCGCGAAGCATGCTTGGCGGCCTTGGCGTCTTGGCGGTTTTCCCTGCTGTTTCGAGGGCGAGGGCAGGACGAGGACGATGCATCCGCGTCCCGTTCACAGTTCTGTGATGATATTATTTAATCTCCTCCACGGCGTACAGGCTTAGCAGGTCATGCACCGTAAGCGAGTATGAATCAAGAAGACCGGCACTGCTTTTCGCGAGCTTTATTAGTATCCTGCGCGCATCCTCACTCTCCGCATGGTGGACAGCACGGTGGCAATAGGGGCAAAGGCAAAACACATTATGCACGGTATCGAGAGATTTCTTGAAATCGCCTTGCAGCCCGATGGGAATCAGGTGGTGGGCCTCCAGATATGGCCGATGACTGAATCGCGAAACGAACAATCGGTGTGCCGGATCAAACTCGCACTTGTAGCCCGTCAACTTCATCCGCCTGACAGCGATACGCGGATCACGTGCATAGGAATCCCGTCCCGTCAGCTTTTGGATCCGGACTTTATCTGTGTCGTTCACGCTTAGCTGGTAAAACTCGTCGCCGTCGTCTTGCTTCATCACCGACGAGTCATACCGCCAATCGGATTCGGACATCGCGCCAATCCAAATGTCGCCCCCCTTAATGAACATGAACCAGACATCGCCGCTCTTCGGTTTATATCCGGCACTGCTTGAAATATACAACCGTAGCTCCGTCTTGGTTCTTTTAGGGAAAACGAGATTAAGCGAAATCGTCTTTCCCCCCGGAAAAAGGCGGAATTGCTTTTTTGCAAGCGCCGCGTTTGATTTCACATTGCCGACATGTATGCTGTCTTTGCCGAAGTGGGACAAAACGATTTCGGCCTCGTAGTCCGTCAGGGTAATCTGGGAATCGAAGTGTTCCCGCTCTGTGACAATGGAATAGGCACCGACTTGTGTGCCGAACCTTCTCGCCTGTATCGTTCCGAACTTCATAAGCACCTCGTCATGTTCCTCTGCGTGGCAGCAATTCAACTATGTTCCTGGCGATTTTCCTGATGACGGGAATCGCGACCGAATTGCCAAATTGCTTGTATGCCTGGCCCTTGGAAACCGGGATGAGGAACTCCTCTGGGAAACCCTGCAACCTGGCGCACTCTCTTGGTGTTAGCATTCTGGGGGGCTTGCCGGACTGCGGGATCAGGCATTCCTTTCCGTCTTTACCATATCGGGCAACAATCGTATTGGCAGGCTTGTCGATATCAGCACAAAACGCGGTGAATCCTGTGCCGCGCTCCAGATTGTTCCTGGTGCGTCGCTGATGACCGGCCCAGAGCCTCTCGGATATGGTGAAAGAGGGGTCTACCTGCTCTTCCAGAATACTCTTCAAGGGCAAGGGCGCCCCCTCGATCTTCGGGAATGCAAAGGTCCTATCTGTATCACGAAAGCACACCATATAACAGCGTACTCTCTTTTGCGGAACCAATGGACTCGCATCAATCAATTCGTAGCGGAAATCGTATCCGAGCGATCTGATCGAGCTCTCTATAACCGCAAAAGTCTTCCCGCGATCATGGCCAACAAGGTTCTTCACGTTTTCCAGAAACACACACTGTGGCCTCTTGGCCTTCACTATGCGCATTATGTCAAAGAACAATGTGCCTTGTGTCTCGTGGGCAAAGCCGGAAGCCTGGTTCAGGGAATTGCGGGCGGAAACGCCCGCCAAGCTGAATGGTTGACACGGAAAGCCGGCGCATAGCACGTCGTGATCGGGGATTGTTGTCTCGTCTATCCTGCGAATATCCCCGTATGGGACTTCGCCGAAATTCGCTTCGTATGTCGCCTTGGCCGGCAAATCCCATTCGCTGGAGAACACGCATTTTCCTCCCAGCTCCTGCATCGCGATGCGAAAGCCTCCAATACCTGCAAACAAGTCAATGAATTTGAACTTGGGGGTTTCAACAGGTGGAAACGGAATGTCAGACCAGTCGATTGGCAATAGTAATTGATAGTATTCGTGATCCTCCCCAACCCTCTTGTTGACTCCTTTTGGGGGCTTGGACGACTGCAACAACCTGCAACAGTGCTTCCTCATCGACGTACTCAGGAACGGCACGTCGTGATTCGGGGACTGAAGCCAATGGCCGACAGCAGCGCCGAGTTCGTCGCTTTCTTCGCCGGGAAAAGTCTCCTGCAGGGATTTTACCAGCGTTTCACGGGCTTCCTTATGGTCAATCTTCGTCATGCTCAAGGTTGATGCAAAAGAGATCCTACTGGCTAGTAGCTAGCGCAACACTGTCAATGACTAGCGGGTTCACGTGTAAATCATTCCACGTAAATCAGGTGCCAGATTTACAGCATTCTGACACACACATATGGTTGCTGCAAGGTTAAACATGACAGATTCGTAATCAGTGTGTTTCTATGGAGTGCGTTGGGGAGGAGCATGAAGAAGAGCGTGCCGGTGTGTTTTTTGCCATTGATGGAATAGGAAAACGCCCGCCATCGGCTAGTATAAGCCGGCTAAAGGCAGGCGAGTGGTTGCGATCATCCTCGTTGCAGTTCATGTGCTCCTGTTACACTGGCATTCATAGTCTTGACACCCTGGCTGTTTATCCCATCTGTTTCGAGGACGCGGTCGAGCCATTCGCGTTTCGTCAACATTCCGCGAGTACCCTCGGTTGGTATTACATAGTCTCCTCTACGGCGTACAGGCACAGCAGGTCAGGCACTGTAAGCGAGAATGAATCAAGAAGACCGGCTCTGCTTTTCGCAAGCTTACAAAGTATCTTGCGTGCATCATCAGCCTTCGCATGATGTACGGCACGGTGGCAATTTGGGCAAAGGCAAAACACATTGTTCACGGTGTCGAGAGACTTTTTGAAATCGCCTTGCAGCCCAATGGGAATCAGGTGGTGAGCCTCTAAATATGGCCGACAACTGAATCTCGAAACGAATAATTGGTGTTCCGGTTCAAACTCGCACTTAAAGCCCGCCAAATTCATTCGCCTTTCAGCAATACGCGGATCTCGTGCATATACGTCTCGTTCCTTCAGCTTTTGTCTTCGAATTTCATCACTGTCATTTACAATGCGCTGATAAAACTCATCGCTGTCATCCTGCTTCATAAGCGACAAGTCACTCCAATCTGGTTCGGGCATTGAGCCAATCCAGATTTCGCCATCCTTAACAAAAACAAACCATACATCTCCACTCTTAGTTTTATATCCGGCGTTGTTTGAAACATATAAGCGCAGTTCGGTCTTATTCTTTTTGGGAAAAACGAGATTAAGGTAAATCGTGTTTCCCTCTGGAAACATTCGAAATTGCTTTTGTGAAAGCGTTTTGTTCGATTTCACATTGCCGACATGTATGTTGTCTTTGCCAAAATAGGACAACATGATTTCAGTCTCATAGCCAGACGGGGTGATCATGGAGTGCTGATATTCTGTTTCCGTAACAACAGAGTAGGCCCCGTGTGCCGTGTTGAACTTTATCTTATGGATCGTATTGAACTTCATAATTATCTCGCCGTGTTCTGTGGCTAAAAGTTTGCCATAGGCAGTATCCAGCCTTTGCGTGTGAAGAGGAGCAGGGCGGTGACGCGTGAGGGGTCGAGGTTGAGCAGGTGGGCCGCGGCGCGGGCGTAGAGCTGCATCTGGAAGGCGTAGCCTTCGGCCGATTCGCGCATGTCGCCCTCGGTCTCGATGCGGTTGCTCTTGTAGTCGAAAACCGTCGCGCGCACTGCGCGCCCTTCAGCATCCCGCTCGATGACGACGCGGTCGAAGCGGCCGCCGGCCAGTTGCGGCCCCTCGGGGCCCTCGAGCACCAGCTCGAAGGGCGCCTCGCGCCAGACCTCGGCACTTGGAGCATCGGCCGGACGCGACAGGGCGCGCCGGATATCGTCGTTCTTCAGGCAGTTGCGGAACTGGCGCTCGACATCGTTCAGCAGGATGGCGGACTCGGCCGCGGTACGGCGCCACTCGGCAATGATCGCCTCGATATCCGCCGTCTCCAGCCACTCGATCCGCTCGA
>JAAYLN010000114.1 GCA_012521875.1 Lentisphaerota bacterium
ATGCTGCTGCTGCTGGTGCCCTGGCTCTACCACGACCTTGTCTTCAACCGCCGCATGGTCTGGCTGCCCTGGCTGCTGATCCTGGGCTTGCGCGAGGATGCCGCCCTCGTCATTCTCCCGATGCTGCTCTATTTCGCGGTCCGTGACCGCTGGCGCGCCGGCTATGTCTATGCGGCGCTCTCCATCGTCTACATGGTTCTGGCTATGGCCTGGCTTTATCCGCTCCTGACCGGCCTGAGCCTGGCGGGACGCCGCCATGCCGATCTGGGCAATCATCCGATAGCGCGCTTCTTCAGCACGGCCACGCTGCCTGCGCGGCTGAAGGCGCTCTTCTGGGTGGTGCTGCCGGCTCTGCCGTTCCTTGGGCGCAGGCGCTGGGTGCCGATCGTGGTCTTTCCCTCGGCGGCCCTGATCCAGGCCCTGGGTGGCGGCAGTGCGTGGCAATATTCGCTCTCGCTGCACTATGCGGCACCCGCCATGGCCTGTCTCACGGTGGCCATGCTCGAATCCGTCGTGCGGGGTCGCGGGGCCCGGACGCCGGAATCATGTGCCGCCTCGCGGCGACCGCTGGTGACCGCCGCTCTGCTGCTGCTGGCCACCCTTGTCTCCTATCGCCTGCATGGATTCCTGCCGAAGGGACTGGCCCGCAGGTGCTGCTACCAGTCAATACATCGCGCCGACCTGCGCACCTTGCAGGCCGCGCGCCGCATACCACGCGAAGGCCTGCTGCTGTGTGTCGACCAGTTTGCCGGCTTCTGCGCCAACCGGGAAAAGGTGATCGACTGGCACCACTATGATCCCGGGCGCCACCAGCCAGATCTGGTATTCACGGAACTCAAGCATCTGGACAATCAGCGCCTGGGCTTCCGTGACTGGCTGGAATCGGGAACCTTCGGCCTGATATTCTTCGATGGCGAGAACATCATCCTGAAGCGCGGCGCCGATGCGGCGCCCAACCATGTCATCCTGTATGCGGGACGGCGTAACGCCTCCGGCGTGCCCTTCGCCCGTTCGGGCTGCCTGCTGGCCGACATCCCGCTGACGACGCTGCACTGGCCGGGCGGCGATGACAGCGTAGGCCAGTTGATTACGGCTGCGAGACCCATGGAACTTGAGGCCGGCGACTACGATGCCGTGTTTATCTTCGCCGCAGGTGCGCCCCGCGGGGACGTGCTGGATGGCTGGGGAAAGCTGCAAATTCGTCAGAAAGATGGTCAGGATACGCTGGCGGAGGCCGCGATCGAGCCGGTCGGCGGCGGCCCGTCGAATCTCCGCACGCAGCGCCTCTCCTTCTCGCTTGCCGCCCCTGCACAGGTGCAGGCCGTGGTAGTCGGGGAGCGGGCCGAACTGTGGCTGCTGCGGGTCGACTGCGTGCGGCACGGTGCCCCATGGGAGTTCTAGAACTCATGCAGAAGCGTGTCGCCCTCATCCTGCTTGCGCTGATCCTGGTGGCCGCCGGCCTGCGTGGCTGGCGGCTCGCCCCCCGCGGCATCGCCGCCGGCGACGAGGCGCTCACCGCCCTGCGGGCGCTGGGCCTGATGGAACATGGACGCTGGTGGACGCCCTACTGGAACGGAGCGCCGGATCTCCATAAACCGCCGCTCTACTATGCCATGGTTGCGGTCGGCTACTGCATCTTCGGCGTCGGAACCCTGGCCATCCGGTTGCCATCAATGGCCGCCTACCTGCTGATCATCGTCCTGGCCTATGCTCTGGGACGCCGGATCTTCGACCCCGTGGTCGGTTTGGGAGCCGCCCTCCTGACCGCATTGCACCCGACTCTGGCGGCCCAGGCCTGCGTGGGCATGATGGACACGACCATGATCGCCTTCTCCCTGGCCGCCGTCTACCTGCTGCTCCTGGCCGCCGAGCATCCGCTGGCGCTACCGGGGTGGGGTGTCTGCTGCGGCCTGGCCATGCTGGCCAAGGGAGAGGCCGCCGCGCCGATCCTCGCCGCCTCGCTGCTCTACGTGGTGCTCTTCCGGCGCGACCTCCTGCGCCGCTCCGGTTTCCATGGCGGCCTGCTGCTGGCACTGATGCTGCCCGGCATCTGGTTCGGTAGCCAGTTCATCATGCACCGCGATCTCTTCCTCAAGCCGCACTATACCGACATAAAGGACTACCGTTTCCGGCACTCGTGGCGCGACGCCGCGCTATTCCTTAAATCCATACGCTGTCTCTGGGCCTCGTGGGGCGGCCTGGCGCCCCTTGTGTTCGCCGCGCCGCTGTTGGTGGCGGGTGCGGCCTGGCGGCAGCGGCGTAAGGCACTTGTTGCGACCGTCTCGCATGAGTCAATCCTGCTGGCCCTTGCCGGACTCGTCCCCCTGGTCCTCGTCTCGCTGGTGCGCCAGCAGATGCCCTGGTACATGCTGCCGGCAGTGGTACCCCTGGCGGTCTTTACCGCGGCGGCCGTGCGTCACATACTGCGTCCCGCCTCGCCGCCGGTGCTGCGTGTGACAGCATGCCTGCTGCTGGCTGCCGGCTCTTTTCTGCCGGGCGTATATAGCGGCCCACGGACGCTTCCCGGTCTGGTATGCGCCGCGGCTATCGCGGGAATCGTGCTGACGCTGCCGCGAAGCCCGCGCCTCCATTCTGCCGCTGCCGGTTTCACGCTTCTGGGTCTGGTGCTGGCGCTTGCCGGCTGTCTCTCCACTGCCAACCCGCGGGTCAACCAGTTTGCATTCCGGAGCTCGGAGACGATGCGCGACCTGGCGCAACACTTGCCGCCTGCCGCGACGGCGCCGGGGGCCTTCGTGGCCAATTTCCGGCATTTCCATCTCAACTCGCTGATGTTCTACTGCCGCCGCGACAGTGTCCAGTTGCGCCCCTTCTCACAGGCACCCATGCCTCCCGGACGGGCGGTCGCCGGAGTGCTGAAGGGTGGCGGGTGCCGTGAGTTCCTGCAGGCCGTTGATGTGCAGTCGCTGACGAATCACGCCGGTTACGAGGTCATCCTCATCCGCAACACGGCGCAGGAGGCGGTTGTTCCGGCAGTAGGCAGTAGGCAGTAGCAGTAGGCAGTTACCGCCGCCATGGCGGCGGGGGCGGCATGCGTGCCGCCCGTACAGTGCTGTCTGCCCCACGCCTTGTCTCCTCTCCTTCGTCCCCTGTGTCCCATTCGTCCCATCATTATCGAAAGCGAAGGAGTAAGCGGATGGATGCCGCGCCGATTAAGAGTGGGATTAAGAGGGTGCTTCGCGCTTGTTGATCATACGACCCAGTCGTATGATCGGAGAGGGTAAAATGGGAATCCTAAACTTTGTCGTGCTACACTTCGTCTCCAACACTTAGTCGCTTTACACATAGTCGCTTTACACTTAGTCGCTGCACTTAGTCCCCAACACACACTTAGTCTTCCCTATGTCTGTCCCCACATTTCGACTAAGTGTCTGGACTAAGCGTAAGCGACTAAGTGTATTCGACTAAGCGTTGCGACTAAGTGTGGGGGGACTAAGTGTACCGCGAGCCACGGTCGCCGGACACGGAGATCCGGCGCAACGGGAATGGCCCGGCAGAGCCTGGCGGAGGTGGCGAGCGTCTGCTCGACCACCATTACCCCGTCTGGCGCGCGCGGTAGGACTCGACCTCCCAGTTCTCCAGGAAGCGGCGGGCGGCATCGCTCAGGTACTGCACTCCGCCGAAGGCGCGCGCGAGTTGGCGGATGCGTGCAGCGTCGGCGGCGAACTCGGCGGCGCGTTCGGCCACGGCGGCCGTCGCGCCGCAGGCCAGCATGCCCTCCGGCAGGGCCAGAACCCGTGCCGGATAGCCGCGCCGTGCGGCGAAGGCGCGCAGAGCCTCCTCGGTGACGACCCCCTCGTAGATATAGGATTTGACATAAACGAGGTGGTCGGGCGAGACGGGGCCTGCCGCGCAGTTGATCGGCGGCCGCGCCAGCACCACCGTGGCATCGGTTCCAAGGGCGGCCTGCAGTACCGGCAGCGCCGCCTCGCGGAAGGAGTCCGGCGGTGCCGTGCCCGGCGCCGGAGTCGCGGTATCCACGCCCGCTGCGCGGTAGGCCTCCTCCAGCCGGCCCATCAGGTGCGCGTAGGTTTCGCGGATCTCCTCAGCCGTGTTGCCGGCGACGAAGACGCCGTGGTTCTGCAGCCAGACCAGGCGCGGCTCACGTCCCTCGTGATTGGCACGGTAGGCCTCGAGCTCCTTGCGGACGCGCAGGCTGAGCGTGTAGCCGGGGTCGGTATAGTCGAGCCAGAGGGAGTCGGGGAACCATTTGCCGGCCGCCTCGCGCCCGCCGAGCGCGCAGGCCAGGCCGTTGGCGAGGGTGGGGTGGGTATGCACCACGAAGCGTGCCTCGAAGCACTCATGCACGGGTGCCTCGACCGAGGCGCGTCCGGGGGTCTCGGGCTTGACGGCCGCCTCCATGACCGACTTCACCAGCGCCTCGCGCGCCGTGGCGTCGGCGGGCGTCTCGATGGTAAAGAGGGTGGCGAGGCGGGCGCGGTCCATGGCGATGAAGCGCTCGGGTGCCAGCCCGAGCAGCGTGGTGCCCGAGGGCTTGATCCAGAGCGTCTCGCGATCCTTGCAGGAGGTGTTGCCGCCGCCGCCCATGACGTACCGGGCGGTGCCGAATTCGTGGGAGAGCGCGGTGATGATGTCGAGGTTGTTCTTCATGTTGTTTTCCGTGAAAAGGTTTTCGTGAAACTAAACTAGGTGAGGCACTGGCATAATCCGTTTGCTTGCAGGTGTGGCACGGGCATCTTGCCCGTGTTTCATGGGCGGGACGCCCATGCCACGATGGGTTTGCAAGAGCCCCTAGGTGATTAGCGGCACATTGCGCCAGCGGCTGAGCCAGCGGCCCAGTTGGTCGCCCTCTTCCCTCATGCGCACCAGGGCGTACCAGTGCATGCGGTTCTGCGTGACCTCGTAGAAGACCACGCTGGCATCAAGGCGGCTCTTGGCGAGACGATCATCGAGACGCTGGCGCAGCTCCTCGGGCGGCGCCGGCTGCGGCAGGCTGCCGCCGATGAACCAGAGATCATCGGCCACGCGGGCCGCGAGCCAGGGGGGCTGTGAGCTTCCGGCATCGGCGCAGGCACCGCGCTGCAGGTCGTAGATGCGCTCGTCCAGCCGGATCGCGTCGGTGAACTGCTGGGCGGCGGATGAGGAGGAAAAGACCGGCAGACTGTCGGCCCTCAGGGCCAGTGTGTCGCGCTCGATGGCGCGCAGTGCCGGAGGCACGTTAAGCCCCAGGAGTGCGCCGAGACGCGAGAAGAGCCTGCGGCAGTCGTCGCTATCGAGAAACATTGTCTGATCGTCCGTCAACAGCCGCTCGGCGATCGTTGCCCGGCGCCCGGAGCGCACGACAATGCGGTGTGCTCCCGGCAATTGCCAGAGGCGGAGGTCGAACTCGGCGGGTGTATCGGTATCGAGGCGCGGCTGGCAATCGAAGAGCCAGAGCGCGCCATCGTGGACGGCGACGACATCGAAGATCTGCTCGCAGGGACGCTTGGTGCCCAGGCGGACGGGCAGGTTGATGCGTGTGTTGTCCACGCCCAGCAGAGCCAGCGCGGCACCGATGAAGTCGTTGAAGCCCCATTCGGATACGGGGGCGGGCTGCTTGAGCCCCTCCTCGAACATCTGGTGCCACTCCCAGTTGGCCTCCCGTCCCGCGCCGGCGATGGCCGCCATCTGTTCGCAGGTAAGCTTTTCGGGAGCGCGGCTGAGGCGCCACTGCACGTCGATCTCGGCCTCGGTATCGGCATAGAGGGACGGCAGCAGGAAGGGCAGGCCGATGGCATCGGCCTGCTGCGATTGGGGTGCGTCTTCCAGATGTTCGGGGTTCAATCGGCCGCCCGAGGCGCTGGCGAGTCCCTGCCATTCGCCGTCGGGCTGGCGCCGGAGGATGATCCAGTCGGGGAACTCATCGCCGGCGCGTGAGACGGCGGCGAGCATCGGGGGTTCGGCGGCGGTGCAGTCGAGAATCCAGCGCGTCAGGTTCGGGCGGAAGCGCCGCCAGGCACGCAGGCGCTCGATGACCTTGGCGGAGAGGTCGGTGCCGGGCTCGCCGGGCAGCACGACCTTGAGTGTGGGCCATTGGCGGCTGCAGAGCCGCCGCAGTCGGTCGGCATCCGCATGGGTCTCCGCGGTCTGGTAGATAAAGAGCGTATCGAGCCGTCCCGATGCCATGCACCATGAGATGCTCTGCAGGCTGCTCCAGAAATCGCGGGCGGCAAAGACAACGAGGGCGGTATCCGCCTCGACGGGCGGCATGGCCGGGGTAGGGGTATCAGGGTTCATTTATCCAGCTCCAACGACACGCAACGCTTTGGGGTTGGACTCTAGCGCGGCCTCCGGCGAAAGTAAAGCAAATACGGCCGGCAAATACGGCCGGTTCGGTCACTCCGGGGTGCGCTCCACAATAGTGGATGCGCACCCAGAATCCAGAATTCAGAATGAAAAAGCGCCTCCTTTTGCTTCCCTTTTTGTGTCCATGCAATTGGGACACACATCCTGAATGGACGGCAAAACACTCAAATTGTTGCCTTGCAATATTCTGGATACCGGATTCTGGATTCTGGATTCTGTGCGATTCAACCAAGTTGAATCGCACC
>JAAYLN010000115.1 GCA_012521875.1 Lentisphaerota bacterium
CGCCGATGCCAGAAGCTCGCGGCCTGGAACCCCGCCTATCTGGAGGAAGTGCTCGCGGGCGGCAACTGACCACCGCCGGTGACGGCTGACGGGGCAACGGTTACGGCACGGGGCCCCGACAAACAACCCTTGACGCCCCGCCCGGGAAAGAATCCCGGGCGTACAGTTGAACTGTCGTCAAAAAATTTGATGCGTTTGCCCTGCCCCCTCCCTCGTGCCCCCTCACTGCTTGCCAAGCAGGGCCTCGAGCCGGGGGAGCACAGCCGGGTTGCAGGTGCCGTGTCCCGCCTTCGGGTCGAGATAGAGGTCGCGCTGTGTTTCGGACGGAAGCGCATTGAAGACGGCGCAGACCGAACTGGGAGGACAGACGGCGTCGAGCAGCCCCGTCGCGATCCAGGTCTCGCACTTGATGCGCCGGGCGAAGTTGGCGTTGTCGTAGTAGGGCAGCACCCTGGCCGCCGCCGTGCCAAAGGCGTCGGCCGGGCGACCGCCCTCGCTGTTCCTGATGACGTTCGGCCAGCCGTTGCGCCTTCCCAGCCGGAAGCCGAGGTGGTCGCTCATGGCCGGAACCATCGCCAGGCAGAAGCTGGCATCGGGATCAAGGGCCGCACCGACAAGCGACTGGAAGCCGCCCTGGCTCTCGCCATGCAGGAAGAGCACCTTGCCGTCCCACTCGGGCTGCTGCTTGACGAACTGCAGTGTGCGGACAACGCGCAGGATCATGCCTCGCATGTAGTAGTTCTCGCGGCTATCGGCATTCATCAAGGCGTAGCCCCATCCAGCGAGCAGTGCGCGGAACTCCTTATCCTCCTCCGGTGTCCAGTTGTTGCGGGCCGAATGTGGAGACATGCGGACATGGATGGCGCAGTCCGCATACCACATCCTGCCGGGATGTG
Organism: Lentisphaerota bacterium; assembly: GCA_012521875.1. Classification (GTDB taxonomy): domain Bacteria; phylum Verrucomicrobiota; class Kiritimatiellia; order RFP12; family JAAYLN01; genus JAAYLN01. The sequence goes on from JAAYLN010000115.1 coordinate 897, forward strand.
CGCCAAGGCCGATCGTGCTGGCACCCTGAAACTGCACGATGGCAGGCAGGCTGCGCGGACTGGCGTCGGTAGGCATGCCCATGTAGAGGTAGGCGTAGTTGGCCGGCGCGTTCGTGAAGGGCGGCACGGGGGCACCGCAACTAAGGCGCACATCGAGAATCCGCATGCCGGCGGCGGCATTGGTGACCGGCTGGATCAGGGGCTCCATCGGGGTGGCGTTCATGGCGGCGATCTGCGCCGCCCAGAAGGCGTCGAAGTCGTCCGGATCGGGCGCGCCGGGTCTGATGGCCTCCGGTTCGGACAGCACCCCCAGGGAGCGTTTCAGGGTCTCGCGGCCCTTGTCGTTCAGCAGATGCACACTCAACAGGCCCCATCCCGGAATAGCGGGCGCCTTGAGCGTGAGAAGCAGCAGCCCCTCGCCGGCCGTGTTGGTAGTGACCTGCCCGGGCGCACCGTCGGCCTGGTAGACGCAGCGCAACTGGCGGCCGGTGAGCGGCGCGACCTCGTTCGAGACTACGACCGTGATCTTCACCGGCGCGCCGCACCGGTAGACGTGTGTAGGCTGGTCGGCTGTGAGCGACAGAAACTCGGCTGCTGAAGCAGCGGATGCGAGACACATGCAAAGGCACAGCAGGCGGCATAAGCTGCGACTGTGGCGCGCGAGGGCGTTGGTAAACAGTGTTAAGTTCATTCTCCATCCATTATCATACGGATGGAGGCAAAGAGTAAAGTGCGAAGCAACACAGTGCGAAGCAACACTGGGTGTGGTTCAACATAGTTGCCACACACCAAGGGGTCAGGAGTCAGGGTTCAGGGTAGTAACGCCGCCGCCCCAGCGGGGCGGTTGGAACAGGTGGGAGTGCCACTTTGTCGCGAGCTTTGTCGCGAGCTTTGTCGAGGGCGAAAGATTAAGCGGGTGGAGTAAGACCAGCGTGCCGATTAAGAGTGGGATTAAGTGTGGGATTAAGTGGGTGCTTCGCGCTTACACTTTGTCTCCACACCTTGTCTCCACGCTTTGTCGGCTACGCTTCGTCGCCACACTTTGTCCCTACGCTTTGTCGAAAGCGGAAGAGCAAGCGGCAGCGGTGTCTCAGACTAGCCGACAAGGTACAGAGACAAGGTGTGGAGACAAGGTGTGCCACCGGGCGGCGAAAGGGCAGCGCAGCGCTCTTACCCTCTAAATTGCGAACCACTGTGTGGTCGCAATAATCGTCCCCGCCACTGCCTACTGCCACTGCCTTTTGCCACCGGGCGGCGAAAGGGCAGCGCAGCGCTTTTACCCTCTAAATTGCGAACCACTGTGTGGTCGCAATAACTGCCTACTGCCACTGCCTACTGCTACTGCAGGCCGCCCCATAGGGGCGGCGGCTTGCTGCGCGGCACTGTCGCGCAGCAAGCGCTACACCAGCGGCAGCAGCTCGGGGGCCACCTGGCTGAGGAGTTCGCGGCAGGACTTGATGGTCTCGGCGGAGGAGCGCGACGCCAGCGCCTCCTCGGCCAGGGCACGGGCCTGTTCGAGCGTCGTCTTGCGGATGGCGTCCTTGACGACGGGAATCGAGGCCGGCGCCATGCTCAGCTCGTCGACCCCCATGCCGACCAGCAGCAGGGCCGTCAGCGGATCCGAGGCCATCTCGCCACAGACGCAGACGGGACGGTTGTGCCGCCGTCCGGCCTCGATGGTGAAGGCGATCAGCCGCAGCACGGCCGGATGGGCCGGCTGATAAAGGTGCGCCACATGCTCGTTGATCCTATCAACCGCCAGCGTGTACTGGGTGAGGTCGTTGGTGCCGATGGAGAAGAAGTCGACCTCCTCGGCCAGCAGATCGGCCGAGAGCGCGGCGGAGGGAATCTCGATCATCGCGCCGAGCTTGATGGGCGGGCAGACTATCCCCTCGGTGGTCAGGTCGTGGAGACTGTCCTCGAGCAGCTCGCGCGAGCGCCGCAGTTCGGCCACATCGCTGATCATGGGCAGCAACACGCTGACCTCCCCACCGGCACGTGCCCTGAGGATGGCACGCAGTTGAGCCTTGAAGACTTCCGGGTGGCGCAGCAGGTAGCGGATCGAGCGCATGCCCAGAAAGGGGTTGGCCTCGCTCGAGAGGCCGACGTTGCCTAGAAACTTGTCGCCCCCCAGGTCGAAGGCGCGGATGACCAGCGGGCGTCCGCGCAGGGCGCGTACCGCGGCGGCATAGACCGCCGTCTGCTGCTCCTCGCCCACGGCGCACCCCGAGGCCAGCCAGAGGTATTCGGTACGAAAGAGCCCGACACCCTCCGCGCCATAGGCGTCGACGGTGCTCATCTCGTTGATATTCTCAATGTTGGCGTAGAGCGGTATGCGCCGCCCGTCGGGGGTGACGGCCGGCTCGTTGCGGAGATGCTCCAGTCCACGCTGGGCGTCGGCCCGCGCCGCCGCGATGCCATTGAGCCGCTTGAGCTCCCTGGGGCCCGGATTGAGGATCACCATGCCGCGCGACCCGTCGATGCCCAGCGTATCGCCCGGATTGGCAATGGATGTAATGCGCCGCAGACCGAAGACCGCGGGAATCTCGAGGGCACGCGCAATGAGGGCGGCGTGCGAGGTGGTACTGCCGCGGTCGAGGGCAAACCCCAGCACCTTTTCGCGCGGCAGGGCAATGGTCTCGGAGGGGGTCAGGTTCTCGGCTACGATGATGCAGGGAGTCTCCCAGCTCTCAGGCAGCTCGTCGGTGATGCCCAGCAGGTTGCGGATCATGCGCCGGCCGACATCCGAGATGTCGTCCGCGCGCTCCTTCATATAGGGATCCTCCAACTGGAGGAACTGCTTGACAAAGTGGTTGGCAACATCGCGCACGGCCCGTTCGGCATTGTGCTGGTTCTCGACGATCTCGGTCCGTACGCGGGCCGACATGACATCGTCGTCCAGCACCATCAGGTGGGCATCCAGAATGCCGGCCTCGCCGCTCCTGGCGCGGGCGTCGAGGCGGGTGCGCAACTGCTGGAGCTGCTGGCGTGTCCGCGCGCGCGCCTCCTCGAAGCGCTGCCACTCGGTCTCGGTCTCGGAGACGGCAATGCGGCGTTCCGGCACATCCAGCACGGGCGGCCGCACGATCAGCACCGGCGCCACCGCCACTCCGGGCGAGCCGCCTATGCCATCCAGAACCGTGGTCTTGCGCCAGATGGCGTCAACCTGTTCTCTGTCGTCGCTATTGTTCATCGGGAATATCGAACTTGCGTTCCACGAGGGCCTGCAGTTCGTCCAGCACCAGCTCCGCATCCGGACCGCTGGCAATCACCTTGAGCTTCGAGCCGCAGACAGCCTCGAGCGTCATCAGCGCCATGATACTATTGCCGGAAACGACGTTGTTGTCCTTGACCACCGTCACGTCGGCGCGGTAGCGGGATGCCACCTTGGCAAACAGACCCGCCGGTCGTACGTGCATGCCGTACTTGTTCAACAGCACCAACTCACGAGTGATCTCTTCCTTATCGGATGCACTCACGCTTTTTTCTCCAACTGCGCCGCGTTGCGCTTGATCCGGGCGTCGAGATCCCGGTAGGCCACCTGGCCTGAGAAGCGCAACTTGTATTCTTGGGCGACGGTTTCGACGATATTAACCAAGTCCCGTCCCGGTGCCACCGGTATGGTCACCTGCGGCACCTTGATGCCGAGGAAGTCGCGGTAGAGCTGCGTCTCGCCGGTGCGATCCAGCTCGGCATCGACTTCCGACTGCCGCATTAGCGTCACGACCAGATCGACATGCTTGGCACCGCGGACGGCGGAGACACCGAAGATCGCCGGCACATGGATGATGCCGAGTCCGCGGATCTCCATGTAGTAGCGCGTAACCTCGACCGCCTCGCCGACGAGCCGGCCGTTGCTGTCGGGGCGCAACTGCGTGCAGTCGTCGGCCACAAGCGCATAGCCGCGCTTGATCAGCCCGAGGGCCGTCTCGCTCTTGCCGATGCCGGGCTGTCCCTCGATCAGCACGCCGATTCCGGCGACCTCCATCATGGTGCCGTGTACCCGAACGCGCGGCGCGCAGAGATCCTCCATGAGGATGGTGGCGGCATTGGTGAAGAGTCCCGTCACCATCTGCGTCCGCAACACGGGAATCGAGTACTTCTCGGCCAGTTCCGTCACCCCAGGAAAGGGGCGCTTGTTGCGCGCGAAGACCACGCACGGCACCTGCGCGCCGAAGAAGTCGGCCAGCCGCTTGACGCGCAACTCGGGCGCCAGCGACATGATGAAGGAGAACTCCGCGAATCCGATCAGTTGGATACGCTTGTTCGGGAAGTAGTTGTAGAAGCCGGCCAGGGCCAGCCCCGGACGGTTGATGGCCGGCTCGGCAATGATCCGGTGCAGGCCACGCTCCCCGGCGACTAGCTCCAGCGAGAGGCGCGCGGAGCCGCGTTCGAGAAAGCGCGAAACGGGCACCTTGGTCAGTGGGGGTTTATCGCTGCTCATACCTTAAGACCGGCCGGCGGCACGTGCCGCCGGCCGCTCCATGGGGTGCTATACCTAGTAGCGCGCCTCGACCTGCTTGTCGCGCTGCTTGCGCATCTGGCGCGTCACCTTCTCGATCGCCTCGTCGATCGCTGTCTGGACGTTCTCCTCGTGCTCGCCGACACCGACGACCTGCGCGCCCCTGGGCTGCGCCACTACCTGCGCGCGGTAGACGCGCCCCTCAAAATCCAGAACCACATGCACATTCTCAATCTTGGGAAAATCCGCACTCAGCTTGTCCGCCTGTGCACGGGCATAGTCCTGCAAGCTGCTGTGGATCTTCGCATTTCTCGCGACGACCTCGATGCTCATGTTGTCTTCCTTTCGTTTGTCCGCCAACTTCGGCGGGGTTTAACCATCCCCTCCGCGGCACCCAAGCAGGCACCCGCGGTGTTACATCCTGAAGCCGCTGCCCAGGTAAACCTCGCGCGCGGCCGGATCGTTGATCAAAAAGTCGCTGGAACCCTCGCGCAGTACCTTGCCGTCGTAGATCAGATAGGCCCGATCCACGATGGCCAGAGTCTCGCGCACATTGTGATCCGTCACCACTATACCAAGTCCGCGGTCGCGTAGCCCGCGAATAATTTGCTGAATGTCGCTGACCGCCAGCGGATCGACACCGCTGAAGGGCTCGTCCAGCATGAGAATCGTCGGACGGCGCACCAGCGAGCGGGCAATCTCGAGCTTGCGGCGCTCGCCGCCACTGAGGGTGTAGGCACGCTGCCTGGCCACATGGGTCAGCCGCAGGTCACCCAGCAGCTCCTGCAGGCGCTCCTCGCGGGCCCGGGCATCGAGATCGAGCGTCTCGAGAATGGCCATGATGTTGTCCTCCACCGTCAACTTGCGGAAGACCGAGGCCTCCTGCGCCAGATAGCCCAGCCCCATGCGGGCACGCCGGAAGACCGGCATACGCGTGACGCGCTGTCCCTGGAAGACCACCTGCCCGGCGGTGGGCTTGACCAGACCGACGATCATATAGAAGGTCGTCGTCTTGCCCGCGCCGTTGGGGCCGAGGATGCCGACAATCTCGCCGCAGTTCACATGCAGGCTGATACCCTTGACCACGGTACGCCCGCGGTAGCGCTTGACCAGGTCAATCGCCTGCAGATCGGCCGTGACGGGCTGCGCGGCGGTTGCGGCGCCAGCCGGCACTGCTGTTTCCTGGAGAGTTCCGATCACGGCAGCACCCGTCTGGCATCACCCTTGACAGTGCTGGTCTGGATGCGCATTTGCACCGGCTCGCACTCCATGCGCTCGTCGTTCACCCAGATCGTGATCTTCTTGCCCCAGATCTGGTCCTTGGCGCGCTGCAGCACGGCATCGCCGGTCATCACGATCCGTCCGTCCGCTTTGGTATAGACCGCCTCCGCGCAGCGCGCGCTGCGATCCTCGCTTACCAGCACCACGTTGCCCAGGCAACGCACCTGCTTGAGGTGGTTGGTGCCCTCGAGCAGCACGATGACGCGGTCGGCCGTCATGGTGAACTCGGGATCCACCACCTTGACGTTCTCCTCGAAAAGCACCGCCGAGTCCGTATAGTCGTACTCCATCCGGTTGGAGGTGATCACCGTGTCGCCCGTCTTGCGCGGCCTGCGCGCAGACGGGGCGGCCACGGCGCACGTGACTGCCGACACCATCGCCAGCAACAGCATCAAATTCCTCATTTGAACAAGTCTCCTATGCCTTCCATGAACCGGTCGAACCGCACCTCGGGCTGCGAGAGGATCTTGGCACTGCCCTGGTCTATGTTCCAGACCATGTTGACGCCCTGAATACGCAGCCCCCGCTGTTCGAGGCGCACCCTGCCCTCGCTATAACCGGACGAGATAGCGCGGTCGAAAAAACAGTTTTCGGTCACAATGATACCATCCAGCAGACCCGTCGGGCTGTAGAGCTGAATCACGACATTTGTCGCCCGCACATACCCCGAGTCCTCCGCAGGCAGCAGGGCGCGTCCGGCCTGCAACTGGGCCCGCACCCGCCCATTGGGATGGTGCGCGATCGGCAGGGACATGTTCTCGACCGGTATCGCCCGCGCATCGATTGCCTGGCCCCACGCCTCTACCAGCGCCTGCTCGCGCTCGGCAGCCGTCGGGGGCTTGTTGGTCACGGTTGCATCGGCTGTCGCAGCCGGTGGCTGGGCACCGCCCGCAGCGTGTACCGTCAGCAGCAGCACTACCGCGCCTGCCAGCGCGGCCCGTAGGATGTCAGGATTGCACAAGCGCATGGATCTCCATGAGTTGGCGCCACAGTTTTTCAAGTTGCCTGAAGGGGATTGCGTTATCCTTGTCAGACAAGGCCTCCGCAGGCCGCAGGTGCGTCTCGATAAAGACACCATCGCAACCCGTCGCCACCGCCGCGCGCGCCAGCGCGGGCGCCCAGCGCCCGTCGCCACCACTGCGCCCATCGGCGCCGCCGGGGCGTTGCACGCTGTGCGTGGCATCGAAAATCACCGGGTAGCCCAGTTCGCGCATCACCAGCAGGTTGCGCATGTCCGCCACCAGGTTGTGATAGCCGAAGGAACTGCCGCGCTCGGTCAGCAGGATGCGGCGGTTGCCGGTAGACTCGATCTTGCGGATCACGTGCTCCATGTCCTCGGCCGCCAGGAACTGCGCCTTCTTGACGTTGACCACGCGCCCCGTCTCTCCGGCCGCCACCAGCAGGTCGGTCTGGCGGCAGAGGAAGGCGGGAATCTGCACCACATCCACCACCTCGGCCACGGCCTCGGCCTGGTGGCTCTCGTGGATGTCCGTCAGCACCGGCACGCCAAACCGCTCGCGGATCTCGCGCAGCACCTCCAGACCATCCTTGAGACCGGGCCCGCGGTAGGAATCTATCGAGGTGCGGTTGGCCTTGTCGAAGGAGGCCTTGAAGATATAGGGCACTTCCAGGCGCTGTGACAGTTCGACCAGCCGCCGTGCCAGGGCGACGCACCCGCGGCGCGACTCGATGACGCAGGGTCCGGCAATGAAGACCAGCGGGTGGCGCGCACCAAAGATGCACTCACCCACCGTCACGCTGGTTGTCTTTCTCTGCTTCATGTTGTCGCTTCTGTCCCTTAAAATATGCATCATCGGCACCGGCGTCAAGCCATGCCGCGCCGGCGCAGCTCGTCCTCGAGCAGGCCGGCATCCGCTGGCGTGTCGACGCCCACCCCCAGCGGTCCGGTTCTTATGCCAGCAATCCTCGCGCCAAGATGGAGCGCGCGGAGTTGCTCGAGCATTTCGGTGCGCTCCAGCGCGCAGGGCGGCTCCCGCACCAGCCGGTTGAGGAAGCCCCCGCGGTAGGCATAGATCCCCAGATGGCGCCAGTAGAGCCCCGAAGCCAGATCGGGCGGGCCGTCGCGGCGGAAGGGTATCGGCAGGCGCGAGAAGTAGAGCGCCCCGTCGTCGCGATCCATCACCACCTTCACCACGCTGGGAGCAGCCAGTTCGGCAGGGTCGCTGATCGGGCAGGCGGCCGTGGCCATCTCCCACCCCGGTTCAGACACCATCTTTTCGGCCAGCGTGTCGATCAGTTCGGGCGGGATAAGCGGCTCGTCGCCCTGGATATTGATGACCACATCATCCGCGCCGGCCTGCGCCGCCTCGGCCACGCGGTCGGTACCGGAGGGATGGTCGGGCGAGGTCATCGCCACCCGCACGCCGCTGGAGCGCACGGCCTCGGCAATGCGCTCGTCGTCGGTGGCCACGATGATCTCGTCCAGCCGCCGCGCGCGCTGGACGGCCTCGACCACCCAGCAGACCAGCGGCTTGCCGAGGATCGGATGCAGGCTCTTGCCGGGAAAGCGGGTGGAACCCCAGCGTGAGGGAATTACACCGATCACGCGCATGGCCTAGGCACCCTCCCCGGCGCCTGCGGCGGCAGCCACGTGGCGCAGCAGGCCGCCATCCAGCAGGATGCGGCGCTGACGCTCCGTCAGGGCGGTCTTCACCTCAAAGCGGTAGCCCTGCGTCGTGTTGACCAGATCGCCGCCGCCCTCGAGCAACTTGTGCAGGTCGTCGCAGGCGATCCGGTCGCCGGCCTGGATACGGTCGTAGTCGGATGCGTCGGCAAAACAGCACGGCAGGATACCGAAGTTGATTAGGTTAGCCTGGTGAATGCGCTCGAACCCTTTGGCGACCACCAGCCGCACGCCGAGGTACATCGGGCACATGGCCGCATGTTCGCGGCTCGATCCCTGGCCGTAGCTCTCGCCGGCCACGATGATGTTCTGACGTCCCGCGTCGCGGTGTTCCACGGCGCGCGCGTAGAACCCCGGATCGACGTGCTCGAAGACGTAGCGGGCATACTGCGGCACGTTGGAGCGGTACTTGAGCCGCGCACCGGCCGGCATGATGTGGTCGGTCGTGATGCGGTCGCCCACCTTGATCGTGGCCACGCCATCCAGCACGGACGGCAGCGGCTGGCCCGCGGGCGGCTGGCCGATGTTCGGACCGCGCCGGATCTCGGTTCCGGGCACGCCCTTGCCGACGGTCTCGCGGTACAGGAAGAGGCTGTCATCCACCAGGAACTGCTGCGGACGCTGCACCTCGGGCACCGTCTCCATTGTGCGCGGATCGGTGATCCTGCCGCTGATGGCGGCGGCGGCCGCCGTCTCGGGACTCACCAGATAGACCTGCGCATCGGCCGTGCCGCTGCGTCCCTCGAAGTTGCGGTTGCTCGTGCGCAGGCTCACCCCGCCGCTCTGCGGCGAGGCGCTGTTGCCGATGCAGAAGCCGCAGGCGTTCTCAAGAATGCGAAAACCGGCGCTGATATAGGACTCCAGCAGCCCCTCGCGCGCCAGCATCTGCACCACCTGCCGCGACCCCGCCGCGACTCCGGCGGAGACCTCCGGGTGTACCCGGCGCCCGCGCAGCAGCAGGGCCACGGTCTTGAGGTCACGGTACGAGGCGTTGGTGCAGGAGCCGATCAGCACCTGGTTGACCTTGCGTCCGGCCAGTTCGGTGATCGGCGCGATATTGCCCGGCGAATGGGGACACGCGGCCAGCGGCTCGACCGTCGAGAGGTCGAGCTCGAAAACGTCGTCATAGGTTGCGGAGGAATCGGCCTCCAGGGCCACCCAGCCCTCCTCGCGCCCCTGCGCCGCGAGAAAGCCGCGCGTCACACTGTCGCTGGGAAAGACGGAGGTCGTCACGCCCAGCTCGGTGCCCATATTTGTAATCGTCGCGCGCGCGGGAACATCGAGGCTCGCCACGCCGGGGCCGCCGTACTCCAGCACCCACCCCACGTTGCCCTTGGTGCCGTAGCGCTCCAGCACCTTGAGGATGACATCCTTGGCCGAGACACCGGGCTGCAGTTCGCCGGTGAGGCGCACCAGCCGCACCCGCGGCCAGTTCAGATAGAAGGGGCCGCCGCCCATCGCCACCGCGACGTCTATACCGCCGGCCCCCATGGCCAGCATGCCGATCCCGCCGCCGGTCGGCGTGTGCGAGTCGCTGCCCAGCAGCGTCTTGCCCGGCAGACCGAAGCGCTCGAGGTGCAGTTGGTGGCAGATGCCGTTGCCGGGCTTGGAAAAGACCGCGCCGAAGCGCTGCGCCGCGGTACGCAGATACTCGTGGTCATCGGCATTCTCGAAGCCCACCTGGATCGTGTTGTGATCCACATAGCTGACGGCCAGTTCGGCACGGATGCGGTCCAGCCCCATGCTTTCGAACTGCAGATAGGCCATGGTGCCCGTGGCGTCCTGCGTCAGACACTGGTCAATACGGATGGCTACTTCCTGCCCCGGGCGCGGTTCGCCCGAAATCAGATGTGAATGCAGCAGCTTCTCAACAATGTTACGTCCCATCAAGCGACTCCCAAAGAGCATACTCCGGCCCCCTCCCGCCAGTTAACGCGGACCGCCGGTTTGCGCGCATTATAGCCGAGATGGCCGGACAAGTCCAATTCAAGCTTGGGCAATATAGCGGGGCAGCAGCCCTGTTGCATAATACGGCACATTGACCAAGCGGAAGGTTCTTTCGCCAACCTGAACCGGGTGTTCCTCATGCATCCCGGCATAGACACGCACCGCCAGCGGCGCGGGGTAGCGCGTCAGATACTCATGCAGCGAGCGGAGCTTGCCCGCCGTGCCGGACTTGGCCTCGACCGGCACCACTCCCACGTCTGTGTGCAGCAGAAAATCCACCTCAGCCTGCGATTGCGCCTTGTCACGCACCCAAAAGATCAGCGGCAGATCGGCACGGGCATAGAAGGCCTTGAGTTCCTGGCCGACGATCTGCTCGATCAGGCGTCCCCGGTACACATCCGACAGGTCGCGGATGCCGATCAGGTGCCGCTGCAATCCGGCCATGTGGCAGACAAGACCAGCGTCGAGGAACTGCAACCGGGGAGCCTTCCGGCGGTCCGGCATCAGCGGCAGCACACCCTGGACTGTCGGATAGATGAGTTCCAGCAGGCGGGCACGCTCAAGGGTGCGCAAGGCCTCGCCCATTTCGCGGGAGCGGTAGTCCGAGCCGCCGAACCCCTGGAACGTCACCCGTGATCCCGCCACAAAGGGCGCACTCTCCAGGGCGTGCAGCAGCAGGCGCCGTTGCGTCGCGGTACGTCCGTACTTGGGAATGTCGTCGCGGAAGGCCGAGAGGAGATCGGCATAGACCCTGTTAACCGCCTGCAGGTCGCGGCCGCTATCACGGTAGCACAGGACGGCCTCGGGCATGCCGCCGACAAGCGCATAGGAGTGGAACAGGTTCAGCAGGCGGGTGTGGGCAAACGCGGGAGCCGGCACGGTTAACAACGCCTCCCTGGCGGCATCCTCTCCCATGACCGCCAGAAACTCGGCAAAGGTCAGGGGCCTGACGTACAAATACTGCACCCGCCCAACCGGAAAGGAGATCGCCGCGGCCTCAAGCGCCGTCTCAAGCAGCGACCCGGCGGCAATGACATGCAGATCCGGACGTTCCTCCTGGAAAAAGCGCAACATGGCTACGGCCTCGGGCACCTCCTGAATCTCATCGAGAAACAGGAGCAGCGGCGAGGAGCCTGCCGGTACCCGGCACTCCAGCATAATTGCCTGAATCAGTTCGGACAACGACAGCCCGCGCCGGAACAGGGCGGCGTGCGAGGGCTTTTCCAGATTCAGCTCCGCATAGCGCGGGTACTCCCCTGCAAAGAGCCGCACGAGACAGCTCTTGCCGACCTGGCGCGCACCGCGAACAACCAGGGGCTTGCGGTTCGGATCGTTCCGCCAGCGCCGCAAATCCTCTAATAAAGGCCGGTAAAAAAGCGAGTTTGTCACAAAGTAAGCCCTTTTTGCCCTCTTTGATGTCACAAAATAAGGGCTTTTGGCTGAAATGTCAAGAGACAGTCCTGCAGCCACCCTGCAGGGCGGCGGCAGGGCGGCGGCAGTAGCAGTAGGCAGTGGCAGCAGGCAGTTATTGCGACCACACAGTGGCTCGCAATTTAGAGGGTAAAAGCGCTGCGCTGCCCTTTCGCCGCCCGGTGGCAAAACATCTCCCGCACCTTGTCTCCACACCTTGTCCCTACACCTTGTCCCTACACCTTGTCGAAAGCAACAGGGGAGCTTACGGATGGATTATCTCGTCCTCGTCCTCGAGCCCCGGCACTGCCGATCCTGCCGGTACTGCCGGTGGCCGGTATCCCAAACCCGCTTCCATTCCGTATTACTGGCGGGAGCAGGTAGTAGATGCGGCGTCCTCGCCGCGTCTATCAGCCACGTCCCGCCGCATGTGGCGGGCTTATGGCAGACAGACGCCTTGTTCCAAGACTATGTCACGCCCCTTCAGGGCTAGTTGTCATTTTGGCCTATTCCCCAGGGCGTTGCCCTGGGCTGGTATGTTATGCCCCTTCCGGGCTTTCATTAGCTTAGGCACAAGCTGTTTCAGTCACCGGACACAGAGGTCCGGCGCAACGAGAATGCTCCGGCGGAACCGGGCGGGGAGCGGGGTGCTTCCTCGTCCTCGAGCCTCGTCCTCGTCCTCGAGTCCCGGCACTGCCGATCCTGCCCGGAACTGCCGGTACTGCCGGTACTACCGGCGGCTGGCACCCCATATACAAGCCACTATCCCGGCGTATGACTGGCGCGGTACGTAGATGCGGCGTAGATGCGGCGTTCCTTCAGGGCTAAGGTTCGCATTGTCCCCGGGCAGGTGCTGTGCTAAACTGTCGGAACAATTCAGGAAGAGCGTCATGATTCGAAAACTATGCGACCAGGCGGTCGAACTGCGGCCCGGCATGCGCGGCGGTACGGGTACCGTCTCGGTACAATCCCTCTTTGCCCCCGATGAGTTCGGGGCTTCGGTGCGCCTCTGTGCGCGCCTTACCCTGCCGGCAGGCGCCTCGATCGGCAACCATGCGCACGAGGGCGAGGACGAGGTCTACGTCATCACACGCGGACAGGGGCGTCTGACCGATGGCGATACCGAAACCATCGTCGGCCCCGGCGATGCCGTCCTGACCGGACGCGGCGCCTCGCACAGCATCGCCAACGCCGGCGACGAGCCGCTCGAGCTTATCGCCTTCATCGCCCGCTATCCGGCCAAGGCGGGTGCCTGATGCTACCCTCCCCTCTCCTGGTACCGGGCCGGACAGTCACAGGCCCCGGGGTTCTGCGCCAGTTGGCCGATGAGACCGCCGTCTTTGGAAAACGCGGCGTGATCGCCCACGGGAGCGCCTTCGAGGGCGTTTGCCGCGACGAGGTGCTCAAGGCCTTCCCCGCCAGTGCCATAATCACCACCTACCGCTGCCGCAGTGGTGAACCTACGCTGGAGGATGTCGAATCCCTGCGCGCCTATCTGCAAGAGCAGCGCCCCGACTGGGTAGCCGGCATCGGCGGCGGCAGCGTGCTGGATCTGGCCAAGGCCGCCGGTGGACTGCTCCACGCACCCGATACGGTGGCCGCCTACCAGCAGGGCGCGCCGATTCCACCCGCCACGCTGCCCTTCATCGCGGCACCGACCACGGCCGGCACCGGCTCGGAGGCCACCGTGGTCTCGGTGCTGACCGATCCCGCGCGCCAGCTCAAGCAGTCCATCCGCCACCCCTCGTTCATGCCGCGGGTGGTGCTGCTCGACCCCACCCTGCTCTACTCCTGCCCGAAGCCGACGGTAGCCGCGGCGGGCATGGACGCACTGACGCAGGCCTACGAGTCGTGGGTCAGCCGCTACGCCACCCCTTTCACGCGCGACCTCTCCGCACGCGCCTTCAAGGCCATCATCCGCAGCCTGCCGGCCTTCTTCGGCGGCGACAACGAGGCGGCGGGCGACCTGCTGGCGGGCAGCTACCTCGCCGGCCTGTCGCTCTCTCATGCGCGTCTGGGCGTGGTGCATGGTCTGGCCCATCCGCTGGGTGTGCGCCTGAACGCGCCCCACGGCCTGGTCTGCGCCTTCTGCCTGCCCGCCGCACTGCGGTTCAATGCCGGCATCACCGCCGGTCTGATGCCCGCCATCAACCAGGCCGCCGACGGCGACTTCGCGCGCTGGGTGGATGAGGCACTAGTGAATTTCAAGATGGTCTCGCCCTTCAAGGGTGCCAGGCTCACCGACCGCGAGGCCATCATCGCCGAGACCCTGAAGTCGGGTTCCACCCGCGCCAACCCCCGCGATGTCACTGCGGGGGATGTCGAAAACCTGCTCAACACAATTCTGGAGTAACCAATGATTGAACAAAGCCTTCCTCTCATCCGCGGCTTGCTGGCACGCGGTTCCCACCTGCCTCTGCTGACCGTGGCCGGCGACCAGCCAGACGCCAAGCCGGATGCGTCCCCCGTTGATGATGCGACATTCGAGGCCTGGCGCACCCGCTTCGCCAATCTGCCTGCCGATGCCACCGAGTTTGAACTCGACGGGCTCGGCAAGGTGCAGGTGTACTGGCCCGCGCGCTACGGACGTGCCACGGGCAAGGTTGCCATGGTGACGGGAGCGGCGCAGGGCTTCGGACTCGAGATCGCCACCGCCCTGGCCGCTGCCGGCGCACAGGTGGCGCTGGCCGACATCAATGCCGAGGGCGTCCAGAAGGCCGCCGATCAGCTCAACAGCGGGCATGGCGACGAGGTTGCACTGGGAGTCGTGGCCGACGTCACACGCCCGGAGACGCTGAAGGCCGCCGTGTCGCAGATCGTGCGCCACTGGGGCGGCATCGATCTGCTTGTCGCCAACGCCGGCATCGTGCGGGCCGGCAGCGTGATGGATCAGCCCATGAACGACTTCGAGCGCGTGACGCAGGTCAACTACACCGGCTACTTTGCCACCGTGCAGGCCGTGGCCCCCGTCATGGCGCAGCAGCACCGCGGCGCGCCCAAATGCCTCTTCGACATCATCCAGATCAACAGCAAGTCGGGGCTCGTCGGCTCGAACCGCAACGGCGCCTATGCCGGCAGCAAGTTCGGCGGCATCGGCCTGACCCAGAGCTTCGCGCTGGAGCTGGTGAGCTACGGCATCAAGGTCAACGCCATCTGCCCCGGCAACTTCCTCGACGGCCCGCTCTGGTCCGATCCTGACCGCGGACTCTTCGTGCAGTACCTGCGCTCCGGCAAGGTACCCGGCGCCAAGACCGTCGCGGACGTGCGCCACCACTACGAGAGCAAGGTGCCGATGGGCCGCGGCTGCACCACGGACGACGTCATGCATGCCCTCTTCTACCTGATGGACCAGCCCTACGAGACGGGCCAGGCCCTGCCGGTGACGGGCGGGCAGGTCATGCTGGGCTAGCCACCTGATGCTGCCGAACCACTGGAATTGGACGCCTAACAGCCCCGGACGCCCCCGGCAACGCGGGCGACAACGACCATCATGAAGATCGCCATCGCCTATCCGCCGATCAGCTCGCCCAAGGGCGTGCCGCTGCTCTCGCAGAACCGTCAGTTCCAGTGGTTCAACCGCCCCACCTTCATCTACCCCGTCGTGCCGGCCTACGCCGCCACGATGGCGAAGGCGGCCGGTCACGAGGTGCTGTGGCTCGATGGCATCGCCGAGCGCTGGAGCGGGGAGCAGTTTCTGGAAAAGATCGTGGCGGAACGTCCGGCCCTCATCCTGCTCGAGACCAAGACGCCCGTCGTCAGGGCCACCTGGCGCTGGGTGGCCCGCCTGCGCGAGGCGCTGCCGTCGCTGCGCATAGCCTTGGCGGGCGACCACGTGACGGCGCTCCCCGCCGAGAGCATGGAGAACTGCTCCGCCGACTTCCTGCTGACCGGCGGCGACTACGACTTCCTGCTGCTCAGCCTGCTGCGCCATCTCAGCGATGGCAAGTCCCTCGAGCCGGGCATCTGGTACCGCGGCGCCGATGGCAAGGCGCGCAACAGCGGCCCCTTCGCCACGCGCCACAACCTGAACGACCTGCCCCGCATCGACCGCGACCTCACCTGCTGGCGCAACTACAGCGTCCACAACGGCAACTACCGCCGCACGCCCGGCGCCTACATCATGGCCGGCCGCGACTGCTGGCACGGCAGGTGTACCTTCTGCTCATGGACCACGCTCTACCCGAACTACCGCGTCCGCACCCCCGAGTCGGTCGTGGATGAGATCGGCGAGCTGATCGAGCGACATGGCGTCCGCGAGGTGATGGACGATACCGGCTGCTTCCCGGTCGGCGACTGGCTGCGCACCTTCTGCCGCCTGATGATCGAGCGCGGCTACAACAAGCGCATCTACTTCGACTGCAACATGCGCTTCGGCGCCCTGACGGCCGAGGACTACCGTCTGATGAAGGAAGCCGGCTTCCGCTTCGTGCTCTTCGGCCTCGAATCGGCCAACCAGGCCACCCTTGACCGGCTCGACAAGAATCTCACGGTCGAGGCGATCCGCGAGGGCGCGCGCGATGCCTCGCGTGCCGGTCTCGACGTGCATGTCACGGTGATGATCGGCTTCCCCTGGGAGGAGGCGGACGACATCGCCCGCACGGTGGCGCTGGCGCGCGAGCTGCTGATACGCGGCTGGGCCTACACCCTGCAGGTGACGCTGGCCATCCCCTACCCCGGCACCCCGCTCTTCCGCCAGTGCGACGAGCAGGATCTGCTAACGACGCGCGAGTGGGACGACTTCGACATGCGCCAGGCGGTCATGCGCACACCGGTCGGCGACGAGGCCATACGCGCCGCCATCCGCCGTGTGTACCGCGCCTTCTTCCATCCCCGCGCCCTCTGGAACCGCCTGCTGAACACGCGGCATCCCATCGAGGATCTCAAGTTCTACGGCCGCGGCCTGCTCTCGCTCATCGGGCATCTGCGGGATTTTAGCTAGTTTGGTGAGTGGTGGGTGGGGAGTAGTGAGTAGTGAGTGGGGAGTGGGGAATATAACGCAGAGACGCAGAGGCGCAGAGGATTGTATGAGGGGAGCTGCGCGCGGAAGCATGCGCGATGCGGGAGCTGCGACTGTTTTTTTTGACAGGATTACAGGATTTCAGGCGGGGTGGATGATAGGTGAGAAAGCTGGTTTTGATGCTTAGCGGAGGGGTTGGGGGAGCTGCGCGCGGGAGCATGCGCGATGCGGTGGCTGCGACTGGTCTTTGAATCAGGAAAGCAGGAATGTTTGGCGGGGGTGAGGGGGTGGCTGCGGTGGGGTGTTTCGATGGAATCGAGTGATTCGATAGATTCGACAGAATCGATTCGCTCGACTCCTTCTATTCATTCGACGCCCCCAAATGTGGCGCGGGCATTCCTGTCTGCGCGCATCTGCGCGGGCAGGCATTCCTGCCTGCCCCGCACTCCACACGCTGCCCCTTTCACTTTCGACAAAGCATAGGGACAAGATGGTCTTGGAACAGAGCCATGGGCACGGGGCTGAAGCCCCTGAACCACTTCCGCCTGAAGGCGGTACTCTGGCAAGGCAAATACTTGGCATTCTAGCGGCAGAATCGATTCGCTCGTCTCCCTCGATTCATTCGATTCATTCGACGCCCCCAATGTGGCGCGGACATTCCTGTCTGCGCGC
>JAAYLN010000116.1 GCA_012521875.1 Lentisphaerota bacterium
GCGGGGCTCGGCAAGGCGCCGCCGCCGCAGGTACACAACACCGGCGTGACCGACTTCGGCACCACCTTCCCCAACCGCATCCACGCCTTCCTCGAGGACGTGACTAACAAGGTGCCCAAGAACCGCCTGCGCGCCTCCGGACGCGACGCCCTGGCGACGCTAGAGTACACCTTCGCGGCGATCAAGTCCTACGAGAACGGCGGCATCGTCGTCACACCGCATCCGCTGCCCCCGCCCTACCGTCCCTCGGGCGTGGACAACATCATCTAAGGTTAGCCTAGCTAGATCGGCCGGCGGCCGGCAACGGCCGCCGGACCCAACCCCCACACCCGCGAGGAACCCATGAAACTTGGTGCTAATACGGTTCTCTTCGGTGGTCACGATATCGAGACCGCCTTCACGAACATCCAGCGTGCCGGCTACGACGGCATCGAAATCTCGGCCATCGGTGGCATGAGCGAGCATCTGGTGATCGAGCGCTGGCGCGAGTGCGTGCCGCAAATCCGCGACCTCGCGGCCAGCACGGGGCTGATCCTGAACGCCATGGAGCAGCCCAGCCGCGATCCGCAGATCATGAGGCAGGCGATGGAGGCTGCCGTCGCCGCCGGCATCCCCATCATCAACTGCGGCCCCGGCGGCAAGGCCGACGACGAGGAGAGCCTGCGCGAGCTGATCGCCAGCCTCAGGGAAATCTCCAAAATGGCCGAGGACCACGGCGTGATCGTCTGCGTCAAGGCGCACGTCGGCGCGGCGATGTACAACACCCCCTCGACGCTGCGCGTGCTCGATGCGGTCGATTCGCCGGCCTTCGGGCTCGACATGGATCCCAGCCACATCTACCGCGCGGGCGAGAACCCCGTCGACGCGCTGGCCGCCGTTGTCCCGCGTATCCGCCACGTGCATATCCGCGACTGCAAGGGCCGCCAGCAGAACCCCGGCAAGCCCGAGATGCAGGCCAACGGACGCGGCGACATCGACCTGCTCGGTTTCATCCGCGTACTGCACGAGGCCGGCTACGACGGCCCGCTCGACCTCGAGGTGATCGGCGCCAAGGAGTATTCCGTAACGCAGTGCGCCATCATCGCCGCCGAGGCGCGCGGCCACATGCAGGCCTGCCTGCAGGCCTGCGGCGCCCGCTAACCCCCAACCCGATCCGACTGATCCACCCCTCTTCAACAGGAACATCCCATGACCGCCAGGAAAGCCACCGCCAAGAAGCCCACCGCCACCAAGGCTGCCGCCAGGAAGGCTGTCCCCAAGGCTGCCGCCACCAGGAAGGACGCCGGCAAGTCCGTAGCCGCCAAGGCTGCCCCCAAGGCCGCCGCCACCGCGCCGCGCAAGCCCAACCTGATCCTCTTCGGGATCGACAGCCTGCGCACGGACCGCATGAGCCTCTTCGGCTACAAGCGCCTCACGACGCCGCACATCGACAAGTTTGTCGGCCGGGGCGCCGCCTTCTCGCACTGCATCAGCCCCAGCATCCCGACCACGCCGGGCTACGCCTCGATGTTCACCGGCATGGACGTCTTCGGCACGGATGTGGTCGCGCTGCGCCACAAGGGGCCGATGGGCAACCACGTCTCCACGCTGGCCGAAGTGCTTGCGAAGGAGGGCTACACCACCGTCTGCGTCGGCTTCAGCGGCAATCCCGCCGCGCGCGGCTTCCAGAAGTACATAGACTTCTCCGGCTGGGGCTCGTGGGAGGCGGGGCGCAGCCCCAAGGCCGAGAACCTCAACGCGGTGACGATCCCCGCGCTGCGCGAGCTGGCCGCCTCCGGCAAGCCCTTCTTCCTCTTCATGCGCCACATGGATCCCCACTCGCCCTACCTGCCGCCGCTCCCCTTCGAGCGCCTCTTCTACAGCGGTGACGAGTTCGACCCCAACAACCGCTCGCTGGACGCGGCCTACGCCTTCAAGCCCTTCTGCGACTACTTCGCAAGCTGGTTCCCCCCGGGCTGCACCGATGCCGAGTACATCAAGGCGCAGTACGACGGCGCCATCGCCTACATGGACGCCGCCATCGGCAACCTCTTCACGGAGATGGAGCGCCTGGGCCTGATCGAGAACTCGCTGACGCTCTTCAACTCCGACCACGGCGAGACGCTCGACGAGCACGACTGCTACTTCGACCACCACAGCATCTACGACAACGTCCTGCGCGTGCCGCTGGCCTTCGTCATGCCCGGGCGCGTCCCGGCCGGCTTCCGCAACGACGGCCTCTGCTACATGAAGGACGTCATGCCGACGATCCTCGACCTGCTGGGCATCGACAGCGGTATCCGCTTCGACGGCCGCAGCCTGGTGCCGCTCCTGACGGGCGGCACGCGCGCGGTGGAGTCCGAGGCCTACATCACCGAATGCACCTGGATGCGCAAGCACGGCTGGCGCACGCCGCAGTGGAAGCTGATCGAGGCGCTCGAGCCCGACTTCCACTTCAAGCCGAAGACCGAGCTCTACAACCTCGTCGAGGATCCCGGCGAGAACCGCAACCTCGCCGAGGCCGAGCCCGCCGTGGTCAGGCACCTGCGCGCACGCATGAAGGCCCACATCGAGCGCCGCGAGAAGGAGACCGGGCGCCGCAACCCGATCTACACCAACCTTGGCTGGCACGGACACGGCGACAAGCCCTTCCGCTCCTCGCAGCAGGCCTACGACACGATGCACATCGGCTCGCCGCAGGCGGCCCAGAAGCTCCAGGCGGCGCTCAAGGAACTGCAAACCCAGCGCGGCGCGGAAAAACTGTGAGCACCTCCGGCAAAACCCTGCGCGTTGGCGTCATCGGCCTCGGGCCGATCGGCAACAAGCACTCCGATATCTACAAGTCGCTGGCGCCGGTCGAGCTGGTCGGCGTCTGCGACTGGAACCGCCGGCGGGCCGATGCCGCTGCGGCACGTCTCGGCGTGCCGGCCTACTACGACGTCGGGACGATGCTGCGCCAGGCGCGCCCGGATTCGGTCAGCGTGACCACCGGCGGCGTCGAGTACGGCAGCGAGCATCACCTGCCCACGATGCAGGCCCTGCGCGCCGGTGTCCACGTCCTCGGCGAGAAGCCGATCTCCAACGACATCGACCAGGCCGAGGAGATGGTGGCCTGCGCCCGCGAGCATGACCGCTGCTACGGGATCAACATGAACCACCGCTTCACCCCGGCCGCCCGCCTGGCGAAGAAGTGGATGGACGAGGGCCGCATCGGCCACCTGCTCTTCATGAACATGAGCATGTGGATCATGAACCCGCGCGAGAGCTCGCCCTGGTTCCAGATCAAGGCGCTGCACCCCCACACGGTAGATATCATGCGCCACTTCTGCGGCGAGATCGAGACGGTACACTGCAACGCCATGAAGGCTCCCGGCCGGCGCATCTGGTCCACGGCCCAGTTCAACATGCGCTTCGCCTGCGGCGCCCTCGGCCACCTCA
>JAAYLN010000013.1 GCA_012521875.1 Lentisphaerota bacterium
CGACAACACGCGCGGTGCGATGACGCTCGTCAACTTGACGGTTGCGAACAACCGGTGCACGCGCGGCGGCGTGTTTTACGGCAACAACGTCAAGGATGACGGCACGGCGATTCAATATCCGAACAGGCATTGCATGACGAACTGCATCCTGTGCGCCAATGTCGTGGGATCGGCCGTGACGAACTTCGTCGGGCGCAAGCTGGACGGGTATCTGTTCGTCGGCCACAACTGCTACTCGGAGGCGGTCGAGGACGACGGCAACTTCAACACCGCGCAGGATCCGCAGCTCCGCGCGTTCGGCCGCAAGATCTACCAGCCGAAGTCGTCCTCGCCGTGCGTCAACACCGGTGTCAACTACCTCTGGACGGCGGCCGACCGCGACCTCGACGGCAATCCGCGCATTCTCTTCAAGACCTGCGACATGGGCGCCTACGAATGCACCGCCGGCACCGGCTCGCTGCTGATCCTGCGGTGAGCAGAACATGAAAGCCGGGCTAACCTCGACAGACGGGGGCGTGCGCTGTGACGCCGGCGACGCTGAACGGTACACGGGCGGGGCTGGCGCAGAACCGTGCAGGCGCCAGTAATCAGGGTTCAGGCTGGAATCGGCCCTGGACCCTGAACCCCGAACCCTACTCAATTACTCGGCTGGATAGTGGGCACCGGTGTTCTGCCACGTAGGCGAGCCATTCCGACTCCGTCGCGTAGGGCAGCCATCCCTGCCGGGAGACGTACGGCGTGTCAAGCGCCTCGAAGCGCAGCTCGAATGGCTCGGTCGCGGCACGGAAGACCAGCGGCAGGCGGATCACGGTCTGCATGTCGATCACTTCCTTGAGCGTGACCGCCTCGGGATGGTTGAGCATCAGCAGGTGGCGCGGCAGCAGGAAGAATAGGCTGCCGGTCTCGCCTGTCGGCCGCCGCGCCACGCCCTTCAGCGTGCATGTGGCTTCGTCCCAGGCCAGCGATTCGATTTCTGCCCTTCCCTGCTCGATGTGGAGATCTGTTCCCAGCAGCCACGGGTATTCACGCGCCCGCGCAATGCGGTAAAGACGGCAGCCATCCGGCGGGACGGAGCAGGCGAACGCGGTGCGGAAGGTGCCCAGGTACTCCTCGTTCCAGAACTCGTAGACCCGGTAGGGCAGGGAGGCGTGGAGGCCCAGACGGGCGAATTCGAGCGTTGTGCGGTAGGTATCGGTCACCGGCACATGATTATCGGGCGAGGTGTTGAACACCGCCACCAGCAGATAGTCGTCCCAGTCCGTCTTGACAGCCTTTTTCAGAATATGGCAGTGGCCCTCGGGCTCGACGTTGTCGAACAGATCGACGGGAACGGGTATCCCTTCCGTCCGCGGCAGGCAGAGTTTGATGAGCCTGAGACGTTCCGGTGCAAGAGTTCCCAGGCTGTCGCCTAGGGCCACCGGGCTGTCGCCGCTGAGGCCGAACATGGTGGACGACAGGCGCGCCAGTTCCAGCGGGATTGGCTGTCCAACCCGCAGGACGTTGAGGTCGTTCATGAAGACCTTGCGGTTGGTGAACCAGCACGCCGCGGCATTCTGGACGAAGGAGTGGGCATTGGCAAAGTGGCGGTCGTGCAGGCAGGTTTCCGCATTGCGCCAGTTCGGCATCGGGTGGACGGGGCGGCCTTCGCCGTAGTCCCGCCCCACGCGCGCAGCCTGGACGCAGCCGATGAACGACGGTGTCGATGCGACGGCGGTCTGGAAATGGGTGTCGGGGCCGGCCGCCTCGCGGATGGACAGGAGCATGGCGCGCGCCGATTCGAGCGGGAGCAGCGTTTCGTCGTAGGGCTTCGCGCCGGGCATGATCGAGAGAAAATCGAGCATGTAGGCGCGGATGCCCATGTCGCGGTATGTCTTGAACACGCGCGCCAGATAGGCGCGCGTCGCGGGATGCGTGCCGTCGAGGAAATACTGGGTCAGGGGCCGCTCCGTGAACGGCCCGCGGCCGAATTCCCAACCGCCCTGCCGGAAGGCCCGCGTGATCGGCTTGCCGTCGGCGTCTTTTAGCAGGTTCTCGCGGTTCTCCTCGAGGGTGCCCTCCGCCTCGCCGAAGAACCAGAAGGGGGAAAACCAGAACTTGAAGGCGAAGCCTTGCGCGTGCAGCCTCCGCAGGCGGGCCTCGCTGCCTTCGCGGTCTCCCTCGAACGTGTCGAAGGTCAGCCAGTTGCCCGGCAGCCCGTGCTTGAAGAGGGCATGCGGGCCTCCATAGAGCAGGCCGATGCCGAACCCCTTCAGCGTTTCCGTCGCGATCCGTGCGCGCTCCTCGAGGGCCTCCGGCCACCGCATACCCGGCGTGCCGGCGATGCAGACGCCCGCGACGCCCTCGAACGATGGCTGGTAGCGTCCGTAGAGCGCGTCCGCCCAGGAATCCAACGCCTCGTAGGGATCGGCATGCAGGCGGATGCGCAGCGTCTCCGAGCGCAGTTGCGCGCCCGGCTTCAG
>JAAYLN010000117.1 GCA_012521875.1 Lentisphaerota bacterium
GGCCGCCTGCACCGCTGGCGGCCAGGTTGTTGTAGAGCGTCGCGTGCTCTACGACGCCACCCGCGTTCTGGATGTAGATGCCGCCTGCGGTATCGCTATCA
The DNA here is from genome assembly GCA_012521875.1 of Lentisphaerota bacterium. Taxonomy (GTDB): domain Bacteria; phylum Verrucomicrobiota; class Kiritimatiellia; order RFP12; family JAAYLN01; genus JAAYLN01. Next base: position 102 of record JAAYLN010000117.1, read on the forward strand.
CTGGTGGCCGAGATGTTGTCGGCAATCAGGCAGTTGCGCACAGTGGCGGTACCATTGACCAGAATGCCCCCCGGTGCCTGCTTCTTCATGAGCGTCGAGTTGGTGTTGCACTGGATCACGCAGCGCTCGATAAGCCCGCCGTCCATACGCACACCCGCCGCGCCGCTGTTGGCGTTGTTGTGCCCGCCGAAGTTGCCCGCGATCACGCTGTCGCGCACCGTTCCGCTCGTCATGTAGAGGCCGTTGGCGCGTGCCTGGTCGGAGTGGCTGTTGCGGATGCCGTTGCGCTCGATACGGCTGCGGCGGATTTCGCCGTCCGAGAGATGGACGCCGCACGAGCTGCGTCCGTAGAGCCCGGCGGAGTAGTTGTCGCGGACGTAGCAGTGGGTCATCAGGCCGCCCTGGATGCGGACCGGCGGGCGGATGTGCGTGCCGTTGGGGACGGCGCCGCAGATGACGCAGTTTGACGCCAGGCCTGCGTTGATGTGGAGCGCCATGCCGTTCTCCCAGCGGTTGTCGATGCTCCGTGCGCTGCCTGTCAGGGTCACGCCGCAGAGGCTGGCGCCCGGATGGTTTAGCACGATGCCGCCGCCGAAGTCGGTAGAACCGGTCACATTGTACGACAGCACGATATCCGCCGGATCATCCGCGCCGACGAGGCGGATTGGGCGCGAGACCGCCGCCAGGCGCGAGTAGCCGGAGGCGGTGTCGTACTCCATGCTGTTGTACGAGCCCGATGCGATATGCACGGTGCCGGTGAAATCGGTGGCACCGTAAACGGCGCCGACCGCATCGCGGAGGCTTGTTGCGGCCTTGTCCTCGCTGTCATAGGGCCAGATGGCGGAGCCGGTCGTGGAGACGTAGGTCGTGGCCGGGCGTGCGACGAAGGCGTCCGCCGCGGCTGCGGCGCCAACGCCCGCGGCATTGGTGGCGAAGAGCGTCACTTCATACCAGCCGGCAGGCGGCGCGGGAAGCGTCAGCGCTGCGGTAGTTGTCGCGTAGATGGTGGTCGTCGAGCCATCGGAGACGTGCCAGACGAGGGTGCCGATGGTTGTGTCGTCGCCTTCGAGTCTGGCGGTCAGCGTCACATCACGCCCGGCGAGGATCCCGCGCGAGGGCAGCGAGAAACTGGCGACAAGCGCGCCGGGGGTGATGCCGGGGAGTTCGTGACAGCCCATGTCGGGCGCGTCGCCGATGGGCCGGGCGCTGCCGGTAAGGTCGTCTGCCGCGACCGCGTAACCGTTCGTCACCGCATCGCGGCAGGGCGAGGCCCGCGAGAGGGTGAAGGTGGAGGTCAGGGCGGACGTGGCGGGGGCGGCGAGATCCGTGTTCATCAGCAGCGGATCCAAGGCGAGGTTGCCGGCACCCCCGAGTTGTGCGGCCTCGGGAAAGCACGACCAGTCAAGCGTTCCGCCCGTCACAACAACGTCGCGCCCGCCGTTACCGTGGACAATGGAGTTCGAGACCGAGCCCGCGTCGAGGCGCAGGCCGTTCGCGCCGATAACCGAGAGGTTGTCGGCCACGGTCAGGTGGCTCACGGCGGCCTTCGCATGTCTGACGAGCACGCCGCCGGCCACGGCGCCGTTCGGCGCGCGCACGACGTTGCCGGCAACGAGGCAGTTGCGCACAACCGCCGGGTACGAGCCGGAGACGAGCAGGCCGCCGGCCTGGAGCGAGTAGGAGGCGTTCGGCAGGGCGTTCGTGTTGCAGAGGATCACGCAGCGCTCCAGCAGGCCTTCGGACATCACGACGCCCGCATTCTGGACGCTGCTGTTGAACGTGTTGAGACCGGAGTTCCCGGCGATGACGCAATCCCGCACGTATCCGTGAACGATATAGATGCCATTGCCGCGGGTGATGTCGCCGCCAAAGTTACGGATGATCCGGCAGCGGGTCATCTTCGCGCCGCCGGTGATGTACACCCCGCCGGCCCCCTTGCCCCAGGGGCCTTGGATGTTGTCGCGTACAACACTGTCCGTGAGGAGCGAGTTTACGCCGTTCAGGTAAACGGGGGGCTGGCGTCCGTTGTTTCCTTCACCGACGTTGTCGCGGATGACGCAGTTCGAGGCGACACCGCTAACGATGTGGAGCGCCGCGCCAATGGTCCAAAGGCCGTCGCCAGTCGAGTATTTGTTGTTCGAGTCGCGGATCGTCACGCCCGCGAGGAGCGCGTTGGCGTTGGCGAGCCAGACCCCGCCGCGACGGCGTGTTGATCCGTCGGCGTTGACGCAATGGAGGATGGTGGTGTCCGGGTCGTCGCCCAGTATCTGCACGGCCTTGGTGACGACCGCGAGGTAGTCCACGTTGGCGTCGGAGGGATTCGCCGTGACGGTCAGATCCGTGTAGCTGCCGGCGAGGATGCGGATGGTGTCACCGTCCTGGGCGGCGGAGTAGGCGGCGAGGAGTGTCTTGAAGGCGTCGTCTTGCGACAGCCCGGAGTTTGTATCGTCGCCCGTGGTTGAGACGTAGTAGTTCGTCGCGGCTGGTGACTGCGCGGCAGCGAGCAAGAGTGCTAGCACGGCCAGGATAGATCTGGCCATTCCCGCTGCGGTCGTCCTCGTTTCACTCTGCATGGCACTTCCTCCGGGGGTGGCTGCCGGAAGACCGGCTGCATGATGTTCAGGTCATCAATACAGGGAGATTGTAGTGCATAATGGGGTAAATGGCAACGGGCGAAATTTGGTTTGTGATTTTTGATTTGAGATTGGTGGTGCTTCGCGCGTCCATTGTCGCTACCTGTCGGTAGTACCGGCTGAAGGGAGCGTTGATTTATTGCACATCCCTGCTGCTATTTTAGCAGGAACTCATGAAATCAGGAAACTGTTTGTGGAAACCACGCATTCTTGCACCCTTCTTGAGTTCCTGAGTTCCTGATTAATCCGCGCGGGGAATAAATCACCAGTCCCTGAAGGGAGTGTTGAAATATGGCAATTCCCTGCTGTTTGTTTTATCAGGAACTCATGAAATCAGGAAATTGTTTGTGGAAACCTCGTATTCCTGCGTCCTTCCTGATTTCTTGAGTTCCTGATTAATACGCGCGGGGAATAAATCACCAGTCCCTGTATCGAGTACGAGTACGAGGACGAGGACGAGCAGGAAAGGGGGAATGGTGGCAAGGGTGGGAATCGAACCCACGACACGCGGATTTTCAGTCCGCTGCTCTACCAACTGAGCTACCTCGCCAGCGACTGCTCCGGAGGGGTGCCCGTGAAGGGGCTGCCTGATTCTCCGAAAAAAGAAAACATGATATATTTACACTATGTCGGCCTTTTCGTCAACACTCTTGTGTCGCGGATGCGGCTGGATTGTTTTTGAGCCAGGAACGGAGGCAGTAATTTCTGGCGGGGGTGAGTAGTAGTGGTGAGTGGTGAATGGTGAATATAACGCAGAGACGCAGAGGCGCAGAGGGTGGGGTGCTGCGCGCTGGCTCGTTCGCGATGCGGAGGCTGCGACTGATCTTCTAGCTACGGATGACGCGGATTTGAGCGGAGGCATGCGCGATGCGGTGGCGGCGACTGGTCTTTTGACAGGATGACAGGATTTCCAGGATTATCTGGCGGGCGGGGTTGGTGAGGATGGCGCTGGTCTTGGAACTTGGCGGAGGGGTGGGGGCAGGACTGGTGAACGGATGGCCGGGACGCTGGAGCCCGCTGTCCCCGGCGGTAGCGTTCGCCACTCATGCGCGCTCCAATGCACCGCGGAGACCGCGGGCTTCAAAGCGCATCAGATGTGAACAGGGTGCCGGAACACTGGAGCCCGCCGTCCCCGGCGGTAGCGTTCGCCACTCATGCGATCTCCATTACACTGCGGAGCCCGCCGTCCCCGGCGGTACCGTTCGCCACTCATGCGCGCTCCAATGCACCGCGGAGACCGCGGGCTTCAAAGCGCATCGGAAGTGAACGGGATGACGGGCGGGCTTCGAAGGAATCGAGAGAATCGAGTGATTCGACAGATTCGATTATCTCGATTATCTCGATCAATTCGATTCGCCCGACGGTAATTCCCGGATTGCTTGCACCCCCCCCCCTTGCTGGGCAAACGTGGCACGGGCATCCTGCCCGTGTTTCATGGGCGGAACGCCCATGCCGCGAGGATGGTGCAAGAACTGTACAAGGGCATGCGCGAAGCGCCCACTTAAACCCACACTTAAACCCACACTTAAGCGGCACGCTTGTCTTACTCCACCCGCTTAATCCATTGCTTTTGACAATAATGGGACGAATGGGACACAGGGGACATAGGTGAGGAGACGGAGTATGCGCGCCGGTTGCCGTACCGTGAGCCTATGCCGTGGCGGCGGGCGGGGGGCTTCGGTACAGGTGCCAGCCTAAACTTTAGAACTTTAGAACTCCCGAACTTTAGAACTTCTTTCGCGCTTTTGGCGTTTTTCGCGGTTAAAAAAACACCTTGCATTCGCGCCCATTCGCGTCCATTGGCGGTTCAAAACAGCCGGAACTTGTCGAGGACGAGGACGAGGACGAGGACGATCCATCCGCGTTCCGCCCGCTCTCCATGCGCTGCCTGCGCCACCCTGTCGCTAGCCGATTACATTCACCCCGCTACCGCAGCATTAACAAGCTACCGTGTCGTGTGGCATCGAGCAGGACGAAGGTGCCGGGCTGCGCGCTTTTTTCGTCTGTCCGCACCGTGACGGGTGTGACATCCACGCTGACTCCGCCATATCTCGCGTGGAATGCCGGGGCATCGTAAGCCTCGACACGCGAGACCGGTAGTCCCGTGGCGGCAAGCTGCACCAGATCCTCTTCCGTCAGGTTAATACCGAGCGCGATGCGTCCGCCGCCACCGCCCGAGTAGTCGTAGTTGGACTTGCCGCCCCGGGCATGCAGCAGGCTGCCGGGCTTGAAGCGGAAGCGCGCCGCCGTGATCCAGATGCCGCCGCCCGAGGGGCCGCCGTAATAAGTTGAGCCTGGCCCGTTGGCGATCAGGCTGCCGCCCAGAACGACGGTGCCGGCGGCATGCACGCGCACCAGACCGCCGCCGCGCTTGTAGTAGTTCGCGTCGGTATAGTTGCCATTGCAGGAGCCGGGATAGATGGGGGCCGTGGCAAATCCGTACGTCTGCCCGAAGACGGTGGGGCGTTCGAGCGCACCGCCCAGGCCGCCATACCCGCCGCCATAGTCGAAGCTGTATCCGCGTCCTGGCGCGAGCGTCTCGGGATCCCGCTCCTTTAAGCCGTCGAACCCCCGCTCGGTGGCATCGAACCCGGCCCCGGCTTCAACGTGGAGCCGGTTGACATCGAACCGCGGCGAACCGCCCGTGTAGCGGTCGCTGGCGGGATAGATCCAGCAGTTGGACTGCACCAGCAGCTCGCCGCCCACACGTACCGAGGCGGTACCCGTGAGCCAGTTGAACAACTGGTTGGTCGGGCCGCCGTAGATGGCCAGCGAGGCGGTGTCACTCAGGCGCAGGTCGCCCCCGACGGCGAGAGAGATGGCATAACCCTGATCGGTGCCGCCGGCGCCGAGCTGCGCGCTCTGCGTCAGTTCCAGATCGCCGTGGACGACAAGAGCGCCTTCGTCAAAGGCGACGCCCGTCAGCGGCAACTGGCTCTCCGACTCGGTGCGGCTGGCGCGATTGGCCGCTGTGGTGTGCGAGGCGACGCGCAGGATGGCCGCATTGCTGACGGACAATGAACTGCACTCGGCGTAGTTCGTGGTGCAGCAGTAGCCGGAATCAATGATCACATGGTCGTGACGCCCCGGCAGATTGCCTGCGGGCAGCCAGTTGGCCGGATCGTGCCAAACGCCGAGTGCTGCCGTGCCGCCGTTCCAGAGGCGCGTGGTTGGAGGGTCGGCCAGGCGGAAGAGCGCCTGCACACTTCGCGGTACACCGGTGGTGATTTGAAGCGGGTTGCTGGTGGCGGCACCTGCCGGCACATCGCCGAGCCAGTAGAGGAACTCGTAGCCATCATCGGGTAGCGCCTCTAGCGATGTGCTGGGTGCGCCAGGCGCCAGCCACTCCGAGAAGTCACCCGTGACCCCGCCTTGCCTGATGGTGCCGTGCTGTCCTGCCGTGGCGTCGTAGCGCACCTCCTCCTCGCCCCAGAGCCAGGTGAGCGTCAGGTTCTCGTTGACCTGGAAGGCAACCCAGTTGGTCGTGCCGGCGTCCACCTGACCCTCCAGATTCGCCAGCGTGTAGCCCTGGCAGTGGTAGCGCACGCGATGATCGGCCGACGCCAGCGTGCTGACCGCCGCCACGCTGTTCGTCACCCACGTGCCGTGCGCGACACTGTGCGCGCCGTAGTCGGGGCACGGTACGCCGTTCCAGAGGGGATGGCCGGCGACCGTGAGGATCTTGTCGGCGGTGGCACTGAGTACGAGCGTGGCACTGCCAGACTCGCCATAGGCATAGACTCCGCCCGTGAGGCGTCCCCGGCCGCCGGTGACGTCCACGGCCAGTTGGGTCAGATCCTCGTAAGTCAAGGTGGCGGGTGCCTCGCCGGCATGGAGCGCCTCGATATCGGCGGGGGCGAGATTGACTCCAAAAGAGATGCGTCCGCCGCCGCCGGGGGATGAGTAGCTGCTTCCGCAGAGTCCGCCCTGGGCGCTGGCAGCGGCCTCGAGGCCGTAGGTGATCGTCTGGCAGGTGAGCCAGATGCCGCCGCCGGAGGAGCCGCCGTAGTGCGACTGCGGGCCGGCATCGGCCTTCAAGGAGCCGTCCAGAGCTACGCCGCGCGCCAGAATGCGTATGGCGCCACCGCC
>JAAYLN010000118.1 GCA_012521875.1 Lentisphaerota bacterium
AGGCCCCCATGTGATTCTGCGGAGCACACAACTCGCAGACCGCGACGAACAGGCGTTGCTTCTCATCAAGCTCGCCGATCTCGTCCTCCAGCATCGGGAAGAGCCAGGACTGGATGCTGTTCCACAAATGGCCTATCGGTGTGCAATGTCGCTTTTCCTGCATGAGTTTCCGTTTCCTTTCCGGGCGTCAAGCCTGTTTGCCTGAATTACGGGTATATCATAACATGTTGCGCTGCAACAATCTACAACAAAATTGGGGGGGGCAGACAAATGCCCCGGAATGTGCGATACTTTACCTGTCGTTTTGGGCGTGGCATGGTGCTGCGCAGAAAGCGATGTGGCGTAAGAGGATTAGGCAGTCATGAAGAGCAATATCTCGTCAACTGTTCTGGCGCTTGCGGCGATGCTCGCGGCAACGTCATTGGCCAGAGCCGACTACTCGGTGACCGTCAGGGCGGTCTGCGGCGAAACGGCCGTCACCTCGCTGCTCGCGGTGGTCGAGGGCGAGGCCATCGAGATCGGGTGCCCCGAAGCCCCGGTCGAGGGGACGCTCTTCTGGCGCTGGACCGGCGACCTGATCGCCATCTCCAACTGCTACGCGACGGCACTCGAACTGCGCCCCGAAACCAACATCACCGTCACCGCCAACTTCTACGATCCCGCCACCGCCACGAGGAAGATCGTCTATCTGGTCGTGGGCGGGGCCGGGCTCAAGGATGGATCGAGTTGGGATAATGCCTACGCCTCGCTGGCGACCGCCTATGCCGCGGCCGCCGACAACCCCCTGGGCGGCGAGGTGTGGATCAAGACCGGCAAGTATAACCCACCCAACGCCGGCATCAACATGCTCCCGAACATGGTCGTGCGCGGCGGCTTCGCCGGCCACGAAACGAGTGCCGACCAGGCCGACCCGGATGCCAACCCGACGTTCATCTGCGAGTCTCGGCATACCGGCACCGAAACGTGGTCGGACGGCAGCCCGATGTGGACGGGCACCGGCAACATGATCTTCGTGGATCCGCCGGATGAGGGCGACACGTCGTACTATTTCGTTGTCTTTTCCGTTCCCGCCTACTACGCCTTTCTCAATACTGACGGTTGTCCGCTGGGCGACTCAGGCTTCCACGGCATCACCTTTACCAAGTTCCATGAGCACGTTATCAGCTCCACATCGGTCAATCCCAGGCCGCTGGTTATCAAGAAGTGCCGCTTCCTGGCTTGCAACTGGAAGATGCACTCCAAGCAGAAGGTTGTTGACATGACCGGCACCGGTGTTGACATGGAGGATTGCGAGTTCGTCGGCTGCCAGAATCCGCTCTGGCTCGCAACCGCCGCGACGGACTCGCCGGTGGCGACTAGTGTCGTCAAGCGCTGCCGCTTCTACACCAATCTGGCCAACTGGAACAACGAGACCATGGCCGGCGCCGTCACCGTTTACCGCAATGCCAGGGCCACCTTCAGCGGCTGCACCTTCGACCGTTGCCTCAACATGGCCAAAGGCAGTTCCACCCGCGCCGGCATTCTCGCGCTGATCAACGCACAGGATACGCTAATCGAGGATTGCGTGTTGCGCCGCGGCTATAGCGACAATTCAGCCCGCGGAGCCGCTATAGTGCTCAATGCGAGCACTGACGTCGCGCTGACGATCAACCGCTCCCGTCTGGAGCGCAACCGCTACAACGGCAACGGTACCGGTGCCCATACCTGTTGCGGTGCCGCCATCGGGACGGGCGGCACGGGCAAGCTGTTCATTAACGACACCGCCTTTATCGGCAACATCAGCACCAATAGGGCCAACGGCAACGGGTGCGGCTCCTGCGTGGGATTAACCGGCACTTGGCGGGGCGCTTTCGTCAACTGCCTGTTTGAAGACAACCTCTCCATCGGAGAGTCCTCGTCCTTCACGGAATTCCAAACCTTTGCCAGCGCATGGCTCTCCTCCCGCCGCTTCACCTTTGCCAACTGCGTTTTCAAGAACAATGACACCGGCTACCGCGATGCCGACGGAAATCTGGTGCGCGGGTGGGAGTTCCGTCCGGTGGACTATGACAACACCTCGCAGGTGTACGCCTTCATCAACACGATCTTCATGAACTACGCACCAGACTACACGCCATGGGAGACAGCGCGTGTTTCATCGGCGAAATTCAATTTCGGGCACTGCACGGTTTCATCCGACCACACCTTCGGCACAGCCGGCAGCAACCGCTACCGCTACGAGCCGCTGGACACCGGCACGGACGCGAAACTCGAGGCGGCGCCGCGGACCAACGGCGTCGTGGTCGCGCGCCGCGTGGGCCACGATTCCGGCTATCGCCGCAAGGGGCGTCCGCTCTGGCGCGGTACAAACGAATTCATCTATATCCATGACGCGGCCTACAACCCGGCCAAGCCGTGGCGTCATGCGCACAGCCCCTCCACGGTGCTGACGGATGCGGAGGCTGCCGAACTCGGCATCTCGCTGGAGACGCCACCGATTCCCGACGCCTTCGGCGAGGCGCGTCAGGCGAACCGCAAGATCGCCCTCGGCCAGCTCAATGTGGATGACATTAGCTTCAGGTTTATGGTCAGGTAGCGTAATCGGCTGGCAACAGGGGTGCGACAATACACTTTGTCTCACCACCTTGTCTCCACGCTTTGTCCCTTTACGCTTCGTCCCCGCACTTTGTCTCCACACTTTGTCGGTAGAATTGGCGGATGAAGTGATTCCGACAAAGAGTAGGGACAAGGTGTCTAGACGAAGCGTAGCCGACAAAGCGTAGGGATAAAGTGTGGTGACAAAGTGCAAGCGCGAAGCACGCACTTAAACTCACTCTTAAACCCACTCTTAAACGGCACACTTCATCCACCCGCTTAATCCTAAAATCACAATTCCCCTGGCGTCCTTGGCGTCTCGGCGGTTCAATCAAACAGGCTCGAGGACGAGGACGAGCCATACGCATTCGGTTCTCTCTTCATGCGCACCCCTGTCGCTAGCTGGATTCTGGGTGCGCATCCACTATTGTGGAGCGCACCCTCGCTAGCCGATTACGAACGCTTTGGCTTGTATCGGCGGGCAGGGGTGGTATACTACACAATCCCGTAACTTTTGCCGGAGCAGGTTTCCGAGCCCGGCTGGTCGAGCGCCGACAGCGCCGAGACAAACCCCGGATGCGGGGGGCAGTCTTGGCATGTTTCGTGCTCTTATACCGTTTTTCGAGGAGACACAAAAATGGAACGACTGAACATGCTGGCCAAGCGTACGGCCGCCGCCCTGTTGCTGGCGGGCCTTCTGCTTCCCATGCCGAGTGTTGCCGGACCGCTCGAGGATGCGCGCGCGCTGCTGGCGGCGGGCAAGCCCGGCGAGGTCGATGCGGCCTTGGGCAAACTGCTGGATCGGCGCCCGGTTGCCAGCGATGTGCTGATAGTCTCTTTCCAGGCGGCCATGGCCGATGGCAGGCCCTATACGGCCGAGCGGCGGATCTCGGCCCTGCTGGAGAAGGGCGGCGCGGTGGATCCCAAGCTGATCTACCAGGCGGCGGTCGTGGCCGGCCAGCTCGGCAAGACCAGCCTGCGGCGCGAGCGCCTGCTCTTCTTCCTGCGGCAGGAGAAGGGCTGGAACGCGGATGTCGAGGCGGCCCTGCTGGCCCTCTGCCTCGATAGCGGTGATGCCGACCACTACGTGCGCTACCTCTCGTCGGCACCGGCGACGGAGGCCAATCTGGATCTGGGACTGCGCATGCTGGCGCAGATGCGTACCTCGAAACGCATTTCCGACTATACCAAGCAGCTCAACATACTGCTATCCAAGTACACCAGCCCCGCCCAGCGGAACCGCATCCTCGTCGACGCTTCCGCCATGGTCAACGAGAACGTCGCCGGCCTGCAGACGGCAATCTTCGAGGTGCTGGCCCGCTATCCGCTCCACGACGATCCGGTCTTCCTCGATATGATCAGCCGCCGCGGCGAATGGGGCGTGGCGCAGACCATCGACTACTGCTCGCGCAACAAGATGCTCCTGCCGGCACCGGTCTTCGGGCGCATACGCCAGTTCGACACCATCAACTCCCCCGCCGAGCGCAAGGAGCTGGGCCAGAAGCTGGCGCAGCTCGAGTCGCTCTGCCTGGCCAGCAACCGCGTCGACCACCTGCGGGCCTTCTTCGAGACCATCATCCGCGCCCCCGACGTCTTCCTGGAGGGGAAGCCGCCGCGCTACGACTCCGCCAAGCTGGCGACGCTCTTCGCCACGCTGGTGCGCAATGACTGGAATCGCGTCGACAAGCTTCGCGCGCTCGGCTCCGAGTGCATCAGCCGCAAGATCTGGAACGAGGCGAATGCCGCAACCATGCTGAAGACCTACCCCAACGCCTTCGAGGCGCGGGCGCTGGTCTGGCCGACGCTGGCCGAACAGGCGCGCAAGACCAAGGATCTGGGGCCGACCCGCGAGCTCTTCAAGGCCACGGGCAACCGCGCCGATATCCGCTGGATGGCGCTGGGATACATCTCCGAGCTGGGCGACAGCGGCCTGGTCAAGGAGATCGTCACCGAGCATGTCCTGAGCCGTCCCATGGACTTCGACGCCGAGAACGTCGCGCGCCACCTGCTGGGGTGCGGGGCGATGGGCGTCGGCGACCGCGTCAACACCCTCAAGGGGCTCTTCGCCAAGACCGGCTACACGCCGGCCTGGAAGCGTCTGGTGGAGTGGGGCCAGAACCCGCTCAAGGACGACGACACCTTCAAGGCCTTCGCCAAGACCGTGGCCGAGGGCGCCAAGAGCGGCGATCCGCTGATCGCCGAGTGCGTGGCGATGCACGCCCTCAAGCGGGGCGACAACAACAGCGTGCCGCCCGAGGCGCACGCCATCGCCGCCCGCGCCATCAAGCTCTACAACGGCAAGTATCCCGATGCGAAGCGCGAACAGGCCTCGGAGGTCTTCGGTGCCATCTGGCGCAAGTATTTCGACCTCGTGCAGCACAGCCGTCCCGATGCCGGGCAGTTCGTGGTGCAGATGACCCCCGCCGCCGGTACCGATGCCAACTGGGGACAGCTCTTCCATCTGGCACGCCACAGCCAGAACATCACCAACTTCATCACCATGGGCACCGCCTACGCCAGGCTCTTCCCCGAGCGGGCCGACGAGGTGCGTGAGATGATCTACCCCCTGGGTACATCCCAGGCCACCCTGACCCCTTATTATGGTATAATGACGCCCGACAGCGCCGCGCACCACGTGGCCTCCAATTGCGAGCGCTGGGCCATGCCGGCACGGCTCCGCGAACTGACGGCGCTTCACAAGGCGCAGGACTTCTCGCGCCTGACGCCCAAGGCCTTCTGTCGCCTGCTGCAGGCCTGGCAGCAGCTTGCGCCCACCAACGCCTTCCAGGCACAGATCCCCTTCGACGACCTGGCCGCGCTGGTGTTCGACAAGCGGGCCGGCGACGATGCCGTGCGTCTTGATCTGCTGCGGGTCTATGCCCAGGCGGGCAAGCTGGAGGCCGGTCTGACGCGCTACCTGGCCGCCGCGCGCAAGCTTGATCCCGTCTCCCGCGCCAACGAGGCCATCTCCCTCATGAACGCCACCCTCGACGGCCGCACACCCCTGATCGTGCTGGAGCCCGAGGGCGAGGTGCCCACCGCAGTGCAGTTCGGCACGCTGATGCGCGGCGAGCTGCTGCCCGCGCTGAAGGCCGTGCCGCATAAGAACAGCGCAGCCCTGCAGCCGCTGACGGGCTCGTGGCTGCTGGATGCGCGCGCCGCGCTGGCCGGCCGCCAGAAGCAGGAGCAGGAAAAGGAGTTCCGCGAGGTGGCGCAGGCGGTCGGGCGCGAGATCGTCCTGCTCGTGGCCGACGGCATGCCCGTGCGCACCGACTACTGGCGCCTGCACACCATGGCGCGGGACGCCTTCGCCGCGGCCCTGGCCGCCTCCGGGCGGGTTGACCTCGTGAAGATCGCGCGCGTCTACGGCGCCTCCCATGTTCATCACATCGACAATCAGGGCGGCCAGTTGCTCCGCCAGCTCGAGGCGGCCAGGGAGGCCGGCTGCTGGGAGCCGATGCACATCGCCGCGGGTGCCGTGCCCTCCTCCGACGGCGCCTTCGCCGCCAGCCTCACGCGCCTGAGCGCCGAGGCGGCCACCCACATGCCCGGCATCTACCCGGTGCCCGAGAACGACCCGACCTATCCGCTCTACGTCGCCGCCGACGAGCTCGAGCGCAACAACTCCGAGCGCGCCTGGGCGCTGCTGCGCGGCGCGCTGGGGCCCTTCGAGCGCGAGGCCATCAAGCTGCCGCCGGACTTCGTGATCTGGGGCGTCGAGCAGCTCCGCCGCGCGCGCGGCCCCAAGGACTCGCTGCTGCTGAAGGCGCGCGCCATAGCCGACCAGCTCCTCGCACGCGAGGCCTCGCTGACGCCCGAACTGGCGGCCTCGATGCTGCTGACGCGCGCCGAGTGCTTCCGCGACCAGCGCAACTTCGAGGCCGCGCGCCTCGAGTACCAGACGCTGCGCAACAACCCCTCCTACCGCAAGACACGCGCGGCCCGGCGCGCCATGTTCCGCGACGTCGACCTGCTCATCGAGATCGGCAACGCCACCGCCGCCGAGGCGATCATCGAGTACTGGCTGTCGCAGCCCGACGTCGAGGTGCAGGCCCAGGCGCACTACTTCCTCGCGCGCATCTCCTTCGACCGCAAGGACTACGAGGAGACCCGCAAGCAGCTCGACAACGTCTTCACGCTCGACTTCACACACACCGAGGCGCGCCTGCTGCACGGCTCATGGAAGCTCGCCACCAACTACGAGGTCGACGATACCGCCGTGCTCGTCGGCGACCTCTCCGACCGCACCATCATCCGTCCGGGACAGCCGCTGACGATCACCGTGCAGGACCGCAACCTCGGCGTGGCCGGCGGCGGCAGCAGCATTCCGGTGACGGTAAGAACCTCGAAGGGCAAGGACATCGAGCGCGTGTCGCTCTACCCCTCGCCGCGCGATCCCTACCTCTTCCGCGGCATGATCGATACCCAGCTCGGCCTCGCGACGGCCACCAACCGCGTGCTGGAGCTCCGCGGCGAGGAGACCGTCAGCTACGAGATCGAGCCCGGGTTCCTGAAGTTGCGCGGTCTCGAGACCACACCGCCCAAGGAGCTGCGCGTGGTGGATGATGCCCGCCTGGCGATCGGCGCCGGTGCGCCGCAGGCCGAGAGCGGCGGTGCCGAGGCCGAGCTCGAGCGCCTGCTGCTCTCCACGAGCACCGAGCCTACCCGCGGCTATTCCGATCTGGCCAACAGCCTGCGCCCGGGCAACCCGCTCTACGTCGTCGTCCGCGACCGCGACCGCAGCACCACCCCCGAGGCCGACGCGGTCTACGTCGAGGCCAAGACCACCTCCGGCGACACCCTCGAGCGCTTCAAGCTCACCGAGACCGGCCCCTTCACCGGCATCTTCCGCGGCGAGATCCCCACCGCGCTGCCCCCGCCGCGCGCCTCGGCCTCGGATACGGCCACGGGCTTCAACGTCGGCGACACGATCAACTCGACACGCGATGGCATCTGGCGCAGTGTGCCGGACTCCCAGCCCGGCAAGTGGATCGAGGTCGACACCATGGGCTCGCACAGCATCAGCAATGTGGCCCTGATGATGCCCGATCCCGCAGCGGTCCGCTCTATCCGCCTGACCGGCCGCCTGGCCGATGAGACCATCATCCTCGGCAGCCTGCCGGTGGCCGACGCCTCGTCGCGCTACGGTCTGCGCTTCCAGGCCGCCGAGGGACGCAAGATGAACCATGAGTCGGCCATCCGCACCTTCTTCGCCGGCTCCAAGGCGCCCACGGGCAAGGCCGTGACCAACCTGGTCTTCACGCCGGTACGCCACAACCGCGACGTGCATCAGAACGCGCTGATCAGCGGCGCCTTCGTGCTGCCCGATGACATGCGCCAGTTGCGCCTGCGCATCCGCGCCGCCGACACCAAGGGCCGCACACTGGCGGGCCTCTGGATGGCCATCGCCCTCGACGGCGTCACGGTCTTCACCGGCCAGGGCAACACGCTGCACCGGCGCGTCATCACGCTGGACGTCGAGCCCGGCCCGCACCGCATCGAGGTTTTCGTCAGCGCCAACTTCCCCGAGGACGCCTTCGAGATCCTCCACGAGCCCCTCGGCGAACGCGCCACTCCCTTCCCGATCGCCTGGTGCGATCCGGAAAAGGCCCCGGCGCTGGTCGACTTCCTGAAGGACAGCGCCGTGATCACGCGCGACGACAAGGGCTTCACGGCCACCATGGCCGACCCCGTGCGCCTGCGCTCGCTGCGCTGGGAGTTCCTCGACTACACCGGCCGCGAGCTTAGCGTCCATAAGATCTATGTGCAGGACGCCGCCGGCAAGCTGATCCTCCCCGTCAAGAGCGACTACAGCGACGCGCTCTCCAACGACACCCTCGAGGTCGCCCCCGGCGACCGCATCTCCGTCAGCTACCTCGACGAGAACACCTCGAGCGGCGAGAAGCGCGTGCTGCACCGCACCATGGGCTCGTCGTTCAACGACGCCAGAGTCAACTTCTTCTTCGAGGAGCTGCGCGAGACGCGCTACGGCAACGAGATGAACCTGCACGCCGCCTACCGCTTCCTGCCCGGCGACAACCTGATCGTCAGCGTGCTCGACCCGGACGCCGACTTCACGGCCGAGGCCGACCGCGTCAAGGTGCGCGTCACGACACGCTCGGGGCACAGCCGGACGCTGGAGCTCATCGAGCAGACGCGCCGCTTCCACAACTTCCACGTGCCCGGCGCGGGCGGCCCCGACACCGAGGGCGTGCATGGCGGCCACTTCCTGGGGCTGCTGCGCACGGTTCCGGCCGACACGCCCGACGCGCCCGCCAACGCGCTGCCAATCGTAAAGGGCGACGTGATCACGATGTCGTACTTCGACCGCGAGAACACGCGTCCCGGCGTGCCCGTCGAGCGCACGGCGCAGGTGCAGGCGGCCCAGCCCTCCGAGCCGCAACTGACGCTCTTCCACGCCACCGTCGAGCGCGAGGAGGATACCAGCCAGGATGCCAAGCTGCGCCTGGCCCAGATCCGCCGCCGCCCCGGCAACGAGCACGTCGTCAGGCTCTACCGCGAGCAGAAGATCGCCGTGCCGATGGATCAGCAGATCATGACCGAGCTCGGCTCCGTCTCCAATCCGATACCGGTCAACGTCACGATCCCGGTGCCGGTGCAGGTCACGGACGCCTCGCGTGCGCGCCACTCCGCCAGCAGGATCATGATCGAGGTGGCCGCCGCCAGCGAGCTCGAGGAGGCCGCCGCCGCGGAGCGCGACCCCGAGGTGGTCGAGGTTCCGCTGACCCTCGCCACCGGTTTCCCCGAATTCCGCGCCGTGATGCCCGGCGGACGCCAGGATCCCGGCACGGCCGGCAACTTCGTCGGCCTGATCCGCCTGCGCCTCGGCCCGCCCGATCCCTCCGCCGAGGTGGACGAGGATGCGCCGCCGGAACTCTCCGTCAACGGCAACGACACCGTCCGCCTGCGCGTCATCGGCGAGAAGGGCAAGCCCGTGATCGAGCGCTGGATGAAGATGGTCTCCACCGCGCATCTCTCCCTCATGGACAGCACCTACTCGGCCGAGCGTCTGGCCGCCCACGTCGGCGAGCGCTTCTTCGTCATGGTCGACGATCCCGACCGCGACACCGGCTCCGATCTTGATACGGTCGAGGTCGAGGTTACGGCCATGGCCCAGGGCCACACGCGGCGTCTGCGCCTGCGCGAGACCCTGCCGCACTCCGGCCGCTTCACCGGCACCCTGCGTCCGGTCATCTTCGGCCCCGGCGAGGCCATCCCCTCCGTCGCCACGGGCGGCGTGGCACAGGCAGGCGAGGAACTCGACGACCGTCTGGCCGTCAAGTACGGCGACCGGGTGCGCTTCCGCTACCTTGATGAAGTCACGCTGCCGGGCGACAAGCCCGGGGTGATCGAGGTCACAGGCCAGGTACACAAGGGCTCTGACGGCCGCGTGCGTCTCTTCAGCAAGCGCTTCCGTGATAGCGACATGGCCGTGCTGGTGCAGTTCCGCCTTGCCGAGTGCCTCTTCGAGATGGCCAAGGAGCACCGCCGCCTCAAGCAGCCCGAGCGCAGCGCCGAGGCCATCGCGGAGGGCAAGTTCATCCTCGAGGAGGCCCTGCGCAACTACCCCGGCACCAGCCACATCGTCGAGGGCGAGTACCTGCTGGCCAACCTCTACCAGGAGCTGGCCATGGAGCAGCGGACAGCCAAGAACATGGATGCCGCCGTGCCGCTCTTCACCGAGGCCTTGTCGCGCTTCTCCGCCATCCTCAGCACGTGGCCCGACAGCAAGTTCGGTGCGCGCTCGCAGTACCACAAGGCGCTCTGCCTCGAGATGCTTGGCGACTACAACCGCGCCAGCGAGGAGTATGTCAAGATGACATACCTCTATCCCGAATCGCCGCTGGTGGGCGACGCCTCGATCCGTCTGGCCACCTACTACTACACGCAGGAGAAGCGCTACGACACCGCCGGGCGCATCTACTCCAGCTTCCAGAAGCGCTTCCCGACGCACGAGAAGGCCGCACCCGCCCTCTTCATGAGCGCCCAGTGCCACATGAAGCAGGCCGAGCGCCTGATGGAGGACCACAAGAAGTCCGGCGAGAAGGGCCCCGGCCCTGTCGGCCTGGCCACCGAGGAGTACCTCGCCGCGGTCGAGGCGCTGGACACCCTGACCGAGAAGTACCGCGATAGCGCCAGCACCGGTCTCCGTGCGCAGGCCCTCTACTGGGCCGGCGACGCCAGCCTGCGCGCCAAGGTCTACGACCGTGCCTACCTCTACCTCAAGCGCACCGTCTTCGAGTATCCCGAGACGGAGTGGGCGCGCCGCGCGCGCGGCCTGCTGCTGCAGGAGGCCAAGACCTTTGAAAGACTGGAATAGCCGATGATCAACGAACGCAATCATGTCTGCCGGCGGGCGACCGCACGGATCCTGCGCGGCCTGCTGCCGGCGCTCGCGGTGCTTGCAGCCGCGGCACCGCGGCAGCTCCGCGCGCAGGAGAACTGGAGCTGGGTGATGCCCACCAGGATCTACCAGAACCTCGAGTTCTCCGAGCGCGCCGGCATCGACCGCGCCCGCGCGGCCTACCAGCGCGCGGAGGAGGCCGAGCGGCACCGCAAGCCGGTCAACGAGCTGATTCCCTACTACCGCGCGGCGGCGGCCGAGTGGAAGAAGGTGCTGCTCGAGAACGAGATGACCGCCTCGGCACCGCTGACGGCCTACCTGCTCTTCATGCAGGGGCTCAGCCTGCAGGGTGCCCGCGACCGCAACGCCGCCATCAAGGCCTACACCGAGCTGCTCGACTATTTCATCGACGAGCGCTGGATCTCGACGGCGGCCCTCTTCCACATCGGCCTCGCGCACCAGCAGAACGGTGACGACCGCCGCGCGCAGAAGACCTATCTGGAGCTGGTCGAGGATCCCGCGCACGCCAGGCACCCGCTGGCGGCACGCGCCTACCGCCGTCTCGGCGACATAAGCTGGCGCGCCAAGAAGAGCCGCGAGGCGCTGGAGTACTGGCGCTCCGTTATTACCGAGGAGTACAAGGCCATCGCGCGCAACGACTACAACGAGGTGCGCGACATCTGCGGCCAGGCACTGGCCGTCACCGGGCAGTGGGATGCCTACGAGGAGCTGCTCTTCGAGGGCATGGAGCAGGACGACCACAAGAAGCGCGCCGGCGCCGTGCATCGCGCCGCCGACTGGCTGCGCAACCGCATGTACCACTTCTGGCCCTGGTGGTACTACGACGTCTACTACCCCGAGCGCGAGCGCGAGCCCAAGCGCCGGGAGTGGCGCAAGCAGATGGCCGTGTGGTACGATAGCCACCGCGCGCTCTTCGCCGCCGCCGACCGCCAGTGGGACCATGCCGTGCTCGGCTTCCGTATCTGGCGCGAGTACAGCGGCGAGGAGGCCGCCAAGCGCGTGCCCGCCATCAACAAGCTGCTGGGCGAGCTCAAGCTCGACGAGGCCGGCAAGGCCAAGGCCGCGCGCGACTTCGCCTTCGTCCTCTGTGACAACAAGATGTTCGACGAGGCGCGCTCGATGCTGCCGCACGTCAAGAATCTCGTGGACAACCTCTGGCTAAGCTATGAGATCGAGAACCGCGCCAACCAGTTGCCCGCCGCGCAGTTGGCGCTCGAGCAGATCGTCGCCCAGAAGGATCCGGCCACCTCGCTGGCGGGCAAGAAGCGTCTGGCCTGGTTCCACAAGGAGCGCACGCGCCAGTACGACAAGGCCATCGCGCTCTATCTTGATATTTCACAGCCGCCCGGCACCCTGTGGGATCTGCAGGAGTGCTACCGCCGGGCCGGCAAGAAGGTGGAGGCCTACACGGTGCTGACCGAGCTGGCGAGCATCTTCCCATCCGAGGCCGCGCGCTCGGTCTGGATACAGGGCCAGTACCGCGAGCAGGACGGCGAGAAGGACAAGGCCATCGCCTGCTACCGCCGCCTCCTCTCGCAGCCTGAATGGAAGAAGACTTGGGAGTCGTCCCAGGCGCACCAGGCGCTGGAACGGCTGGGCATCGCCACCGGCGGTGCCGTCATTAACGAGGTCCGTTAAGCAACGATTTGGCAGAATCGGCAAGGAAGAGGGAACGAATTATGAAAAAGCTGGGAATCGCCATTCTCGCACTGGGCGCCGGGTTGCTGACGCTACAGGCCCAGGAGACGGCACCGGAGGCTGGCGCCGAGGGTGCCGCCGGCGGCACGCCGGCCCAGATCGAGGCACGTGCCAGGCGCATGGTCGACAATGCTGTCGAACTGCTGGAAAACAACGAGGAGAGCCGCGCGGTCGGCATGCTCGAGGCTGTGCCGCGCATGTTCGCCGATGCGCCCTCGCGCTTCCGCGCGCATCTGGAGCTGGGGCGCCATCTCACCGAGAAGCGCCAGTTCGACCGCGCGGCGGCCGAGCTGCGCCGCGCCCAGGGCTCCGAGGATCGCGAGCTGCAGGCCGAGGCTCTGCTGCTGCTGGGCCGCTGCCACCTGGCGCGCGGTAATTCCGGCGATGCGGCCATGGCGCTCCGGCGCGTGACGCAGGACTACCCCACCAGCCTCTTTGCCAACGACGCCTTCTACACCATCGGGCAGATCCACTTCGAGGCCGGCCGCTGGGCCCGCGCGGCGGAAGCCTTCGAAATGGTCGGCACCGCCGTGCCCGACGATGACTCGACCAACGCCTTCATCCTGGCCGAGGCCGGGCAGCGCGTCTTCGTGCATGTGGTCGATAAGGATCTGGCCGTGCTGGCCGCCCTCGGCGAGAAGCAGGATGTCGAGCTCGTCAGCCGCTCCGGCGACCGCGAGAAGGCCACGCTCGAACCCTTCGGACGCGGCGACGGCGATTTCCTCGCCTCGGTACTGACCGTGACCGAACCCTCGAAGCCCTACGATGGCAAGCTGACCGTGCAGGGCGCCGAGGAGATCACGGTGCATTATGTCGATATGAACACCGAGTCCGGCGCCGTAAAGCAGACCAAGAACGCCGTGGCGCGTATCGTTTCGACAGCCACGCTGGCCTTCATGGACGGCGCCCAGCGGCAGCGGGTGCGCGGCGTCTTCGCCGACCAGCCCGCCTTCCTGCGCCTGCGCGACCTCGATATGGATACCACGGCCGAGCCCGACACCGCCACCGTCACGGTCACGGCGCTCTACCGCGAGCGCCCCGAAGTGCCCGAAGGCTCCGACGTCGCCCCCCCCGCCCCGGCACCCGACGCCCCCTGGCTGGAGCGCGGCAAGATCACCGTTCCGCTGGTCGAGACCGGGCCGCGCAGCGGCACCTTCGTCGGGCGCATCGTGCCGCGCCTGGTGAACCTCTCCTCGAACGCGCCGATTGTCGAGCTGGCCGCCGGCGAGATCGCCGTCCAGCCGGACGACAAGCTGGTCGCCACCTTCGAGGACGTCGCGCACCTGCGCAGCTCGGAGCCCGAGACGCGCCAGACCGAGGTCATCGTCCTCGTCGGCGGCAGCACCGAGCCGCAGAGCATCATCGCGCACGCCAGCGATGCCGGCGTGCAGGCGCGCAAGCTGCTGCTCGAGGCGCAGCTCCTGCACAAGTGGGGCAACATCTTCAAGGAGGTCGGCCTCAACAAGCACGCCGCCGACAAGGCCGAGGAGGGCCTGCAGCGCGTGGACGACCTCATGGCGCTGGCGACGCGCTTCAGCCTCGAGCGCCGCATCATCGAGGAGGCCTTCGCCGTCAAGTGGGACCTGCAACTGGTGCAGGGCAACCTGAGCGATGCCATCGCCACCTGCCGCGCCCTCGTGCGCCTCTATCCGGACACGACGCTGGCCGACCGCGCCTTCATGCAGATCGGCAACGCGCGCATGCAGGACAAGAAGGATGTGCATTCCATCGGCTCCGCCATCCAGGTCTACAACGCCATTCTGGCCCTGCCCAACTCGCCGCTCAAGGCCGAGGCGCAGTACCGCATCGGCGAGGCCATCGAGCAGCAGATCAAGCTGCGCACGCGCGCCGACCAGAAGCCCGACTTCGCGCCGGCCATGGTCGCCTTCAAGCGCTGCGCCGAGGCCTATCCCGAGTCCGCCTACGCCGGCGACTCGTTCAAGCGCGTCATTGACTACTATATCCAGACGCGCGACTACGCCCGCTGCGTGGAGACGCTGGAACAGGTCTTCCAGGACTATCCCGACGCCCCGTGGCTCGACGAGATGCTCCTGAAGTGGGGTGTTGTCCACTATCGCATGGGGAACCGCGAGCAGGCGGTGCAGAAGTTCCAGCGCCTGGTGGAGGAGTATCCCGGCGGACCGGCCGCGCAGCAGGCCTCGGCCTTCCTGCGACGCTTGACCAACTGATGACGAGGAGAATACTACTATGATGGGTTATCTTTTAGATGGCGGCTGGCTGATGCTGCCGCTGCTTATCTGCTCCATCGCCCTGCTGGCGATAGTGATCGACCGCGCGCGCGCCTTCCGTGCCGCCTCGATTGACCACGAGGGCCTGCGCAAGCAGGTCAACGCGGCTGTGGCTGCCGGTCAGCTCGACCAGGCCATCACCCTTTGCGAGCAGTCGACCGGCCCGGTGGCCGCCACGCTGCTGGCCGGGCTGCTGCGCCTGAAACGCCTGCGCGCCGGTGGCCAGAAGAGTGCCGCCGAGATCGAGATCACGGTCAGCAAGGCCATGGAGGACTTCGCGCCCAAGGCCATGCACGGCCTCGAGCGGCGCCTCAATGCCATCGTGCTGATCGCCTCGATCTCGCCTCTGCTGGGCATGACCGGTACGGTGACGGGCATGATCCGCTCCTTCGGCGTCATGGCCGCCTCGGCGGGTCTCGACCCCGGAGCCGTGGCCGGCGGCATCGCCGAGGCGCTGATCACGACCGCCGCAGGTCTGCTGATCGCGGCGCCGGGCGTGGTGATCTATAACTTCTTCGTCCGCAAGATCGAGGAGTACACCATGTCCATCGAGGGTGGCATCGCCGAACTCATGGAGGCCATCGCCGAGTCGTGAAGCGTACCGGCAAGCAACGCTCAAGCGATATCGAGCTGGATCTGACCTCGTTCGGCGATATCGCCTTCCTGCTGATCATCTTCTTCGTGCTCACGGCCAGCTTGGACCGGCCGTTCGGGCGCCAGATGGAGATGCCTTCAGCGGCCTCGCCGCCACAGGGCGCGGAAAGTCCGCGTATCCCCACCATCAACATCCTCGAGGATCGTATCCTCTATACCGAGGGCGAGGGGGCCGAGCGCGAGCTGAACATGACCGAGCTGCGCGGAGAACTCTTCAAGAAGGAGTTCCCCAGGCAGGAGCCCAAGGCCCGCCTCGTTGTGCTCGAGATGGCCGATACGGTCGAGTATGAACGCTATTTCCAGGTCGTCACCATGATCGCCGAGACCGGTGGCGTGGTGGCGATGCTAAGCGACTAGGGATCCGACGATGCGTAAGCGTAGACATGCCGATATTGCTCTGTCGCTGACCTCGTTCGGCGACATCGCCTTTCTCATGATCATCTTCTTCATGCTGGTCTCCAACTTCATGAAGAAGGCCAACATGGAGATCACGCCGGCCGCCAGCAGCAGTCTCGAGAAGCAGGAGACGCCCAAGGTGAGCGTCACCATGGATGCGGATGGCGCCATCTGGTACGAGGGCAACCAGTGCAGCCCGCAGGAGCTGGCGGGGCTGCTGAAGATGCGTGCCGATGATCTGCGCGACGATCCCGTACACATAGGTATTCACAAGAGCCACCAGCGCCGCACCTTCATGCCGGTCATCGAGGCCGTCACCGAGGCGGGGCTGAAGATGGTGCTTACAGGAGAGCTTGAGGAGTAAACCCATGAACGACAACACAACCAAACCGGCGTCCGCCACAATGGGCCACCGCGATCCCGACGAGCTGCTCGTGGAGGTGCGCCGCTCCATCATGGGTTTTGCCGTGGTGGTCTCGACCGCCATCCATCTGGTGGTGATCGGATTTACCTCCTTCGGTCTCTACCGCGACTGGGGCGAGTATGGCATGTTCAGCGACGAGATGGGTTTCCATACGCCGTCGAAAATGAACCTGATCAAGAGCCGTATGCAGCGCGAGGCCGACGAGGCCGCGCGCAAGCAGGCCGCCGAGGAGCGCGCTGCTGCTGCGGCTGCCGCCGCGACCAACGCGCCCGCCGCCAAGACCGCCCCCGCCGGTGCCGCCGCCACACCCAATGCCCCCGCGCCCAAGACCACCGTCAAGCCGCCCGAGGTCGAGCCGCTGCCCCCTGCTACCGGCTTCTCGCTGGACGGTTTGAGTCTCGACTAGGCTGAGGCCCCCGCTTGGCCACGAGTGCATGATGTCTGATCGTAAACCAATCTCCAGCCCTGGCACGCCGCGCCCCAATTGGGGCACGCGTGCCAATGATGCCGTCTGCAATGCGCTGACGCGGCTGCATCTGTGGCTGGCCAAGTGGCTGACGCGGGGCATAGGCTGGCTCTGGGAACGCCAGGGGCGCCTGTCGCTTTCGTTGCGGTTCTGCATCGCCGCCGCCGGCCTGGCCATTATGGCGGCCGTGGTGGGCTGGTACCTGCCGCACCGCTTTGCCGCCCGCATGGATTTCACGCCGGCGCATTTGCGCCTGCTGGAGGTCGCCGGCGAATGGCGCCAGGCGCTGATGCTGTCGCGCTGGGCATGGGTTGTGGCGGGCCTCTCGCTGGTGGCCGCCGGTTTCGCCTGGTGGCGCCGCGCCATCTCCCTCTGGGTGCTGAAGGCCGCCTGGTCCGCCTTCGCCCTCCTGTATGCCGGCGTCTTCCGCTGGATGCTGGTCGCGCCGGCCGTGCTCCACAATGCCGACTACCGCAACTTCGACAAGCTCACGCGCAACGAGCTCTGGACCGGCACCTTCCTCAACGGCTCGCTCCTCGCCCTCTGGCCGCTGCTGATGCTGGTGGCGCTGCTGATGGTCGGCACGCGCCGCTGGTACACCGGCGCCGAACAGCGCGTCCCCGGCTGGGGCGACCGCCTGATCCGCAACCTGCGCACCGGCGGCAACGACCGGCGGCTGCGCAGCTCAACCTACTGGGCCGTGGCCATCTTCCTGATCGTCCTCGTGGGACCGGTCATCATCCGCGGCTGCGGCCGGGAGGAGCCCTACGGCATCGTCAAGGGCAGCGGCGAGGTCCAGGTGCAGATGGTCAAGATCAAGCGCACGCAGCCCCAGCACAAGCAGAAGCAGAAGAAGCTCCTCGTCAATCCCTGGAGCCCCTACATCCTCGAGCGCATGAACATTGATGACATCAAGACCATACATGAACTCGAGACCACGACGCGCGATACCTATGTTGCCGACCAGACGGGTGCCATCGGCAAGCTGGGCAAGGGCGGCGGCAAGGGCGGCGGCTGGCCCAAGGGCATGGAGGGCGCCAACGTGCGCTTCATCCGCCTGCGCTACAATGGCGGCGACTGGGACCAGGACATGGGCCGCGGCGCCGACTACAACCTGCTGATCCGCTTCAACCAGTTCACCGGCCTGCCGATCGCGCGCGATACCGAGTGGCGCGACATCGAGCGCCTGCCGCTCTTCCCCAAGAAGCGCTCGCCGCCCTTCGTCTTCATGACCGGACGCGGCAACATCAATATCAGCGACCGCGAGGCCAAGATCCTGCGCGAGTACTGCGAGATCGAGGGCGGCATGCTCTTTATAGACAACGGCGGCGGCCATTTCGGCCACAGCGTCCGCCGCATGCTCTCGCGCGTTTTCCCCGGCAAGAATCTGGTTGATATCGCCAACGACGACCCCATCTACCAGGCACCCTTCGTCTTCCCCGATGGCGCGCCGCCCTTCTGGCACCACGACGGCAACCGCGCGCTGGGCATCCGCCACGAGGGCCGCTGGGTGGTCTTCTACCACCCCGGCGACATCAACGACGCCTGGAAGGACGGGCACTCCGGTGCCGCGCCGCAGGTGGCCGACCAGGCCTACAAGCTCGGCGTGAACGTCATCTACTATGCCTTCAACCAGTACTACCGCCGCCACTACGAGCAGGACTAGTTCCGCCGTGTACCGCCGCCGACCGACCGCCGGGTGCCTGGCACTCGCGGTACTGGGGCTGGCGGTAGCGGGGTGCTGCACAGCTACCGGCACCGGCGGCACCGGCGCGGACGGCCCGTTTCTCTACCGGCATCTGGAGCGCACCACGCCCCGTCCGCTCCATATACATGCCGTGCGCTACGATCTGCGCGACCGCGACTACGAGGTGGCCTGTGTGGTCGCCACAGAGGATCCCGACGGCGACGGCCCAGCCGAGACCCGTCTTTCACACCCCGAGATTGTCGTCTCCAGCCGCAATCTGCGTGTCGCGGTCAACACTAACCCCTTCGGCCCCGTCGCCGATGCGCAGGGACGCAAGCCCAGGGGCTACGTCCACGGCTGGCCGGCCGATATAATGGGGCTGGCCATCGAGGATGGCGTGATGCGCAGCGCGCGTGGCGGCGGTTGCGGCTGCTTCTGGATCGACGGGCAGGGACACCCCGTCATCTCATACGACGAGCCGCCACCCGACGCCCGGCAGGGGGTTGGCGGGTTCAATATCGTGCTGCGCGAGGGCGCGCATACAACGAAGCCCACCGATGGCAAGAACCTTGCGCCGCGCAGTGCCGTTGGTTTCGACCGCGACCGCCGCTGGCTCTGGATCGTGGTGGTGGACGGTCGCCAGCCCGGCTACAGCGAGGGCGTCGACCTCTACGAGCTGGGCGAGATCCTGCTCGGGCTCGGCTGCAGCGAGGGGCTCAACCTTGATGGCGGTGGCAGCAGCGCCATCTTCTTCGCCGAGACCGCGGATGCGCAGGCGCGGCTGCTCAACCGCCCCTCCGGCCTCCTCACCCGCCCCGTGCCGGTGCTGCTGGGCATCCGCCGCCGGCGCTAGAAGTTCTAAAGCTCGGGAGTTCTAAAGTTCGGAAGTGCTGCTGCGGGTAGTCTCCCGCGGCCCTTGCAGTTGCGGGCTTGCAGTTCATAAGCTCCCCAGTCGCCTATACCGGCCTCTCTATTTTGCTGGTTGATCACACGACTCAGTCGTGTGATCGAGGAGTGTAAAAGGCGTGGTGATAGACGCGGCGGCCCCGCCGCGTAGCGACGCGACGGGGACGGCTCGCCCTACCTTTCTGTAGCTGTACCGTGAGCTTGTGCCGGGGTGGCGGGCGCGGGGGTTCGGTACAGGCGCAGCGAAGTGAACGGAAAAGCCGGCACGCTGGAGCCCGCCGCCTGCCTGTCGGCAGACAGGTCCCCGGCGGTTTCGCTCTCCATTCATGCGCCGCATCAATACACCGCGGAGACCGCGGGCTCCATAGCGCATCGGAAGCGAACGGGAGGCCGGAACATTCGCTTGCTCTTTCGCTTTTGATAAGGTGTGGAGACAAGGTGGAAGCGCGAAGCACCCTTTTACCCTCTTCTGCGATTCAACTGAGTTGTGTCGCAAACTGTTCTCTCCCACGACCCCTGTGCCTTCGCGCCTTCGCGTAAGCTTTCCCTGTTGCTTTCGACAAAGTTACCGACAAAGCTCGCGACAAAGTGGCGCCTCTGACCTGTTCCAACTGGCGACCGTCGGTCGCCAGTGGCCCAAAAAAAGCGCGCAGGCATCCCTGCCTGCGCGCTTCCATCATCGCGTCCCGTGCGATTACGCCGGTTCGATCGCCTCGACCGCGCACTCGCCGGCGCAGGCGCCGCAGTCAATGCACTTGTCAGGGTCGATCTCATACTGATCGGCACCTTCGCTGATTGCCTCGACGGGGCAGACTTCCTTGCAGGCGCCGCACTGGACGCACTTATCGGTGATCTTGTAAGCCATGCTGGTTATCCTTCCTGGTCATCCGACAGGCCACCGCCGCCGAATGCGGAACGAGGCGCTAGGATCGGAAATCAGCCCCTATTATACGCTGCTGCAGCATCTCCCGCAATCACAAGATACGAGGATGGACAACAGGCACGGAAAAGCCCATACTTCACATACTGTTGGACGGCGCGCATGGCGCGCGCCGCCGCACCGGCACGATGGAGTCGCTACGATGGCCGAGAAACGTTTTGAGCTCGAAATCACCCTCGAGGAGATCACGCTGGATGCGGCACTCCGGCCGCCCAAGACCTCGCGGCATCTGCTTGGTGCCGCGCTGCACTGGCCGCGCGTGGGCACGGCCCGCCGCGATGTCTCCGTCGCCCTCGATCTGGAGAAGGGCGCCTGGCACGCGGCGGAACGCCCCTGGACGCAGCGCATCCTTACGAAGGATACGGTCCAGGGTCGCTTCGGCTTCGGTATCACCCTCACCGAGGCGCTCACGGACAAGGAGTTGAGCGCCTTCATCCGGAACCTCGCGGGGCAGTTTATCAAGTTCACCGGCGGCCAGGCCGATGATTTCCTGGCGCCGCCGCTGCTGGGTTCGCTTGCGGAACTGCCGCTCAGCTACCTGTCCAAGGCGCTGCTCAAGGAGAAGGCTCCCGGCACGCTCGCCGAGGGCGTGCTCGATCTGGAAGCCTCGCAGCTTCCGGACTCCGGCGGACAGCTCTGCTGGGAGGTGCCGCTGAGGACGCCGAAGGCGGTGGTGCGTTCCGTCCGCCGCCGCGTCGGCAAGCAGACCCGCACACAGCGCGAGACACTTCTCCCCGCCGGTGCCGCCGCCGGCCTCTGCCGCGTCGGTGTGCGGATGCTGTGAGCGGCCGCCCGTGCCGCCACCGCCCCTTCGGGGCGGCGGCAGTAGCAGTAGGCAGTGGCAGTAGGCAGTTGGAATGGGGCCGAGACACACCTTGTCACCACACCTACGTCCCCTACGTCCCATCCGTCCCATAATCGTCGGAAGCGAAAGATTAAGCGGATGGTTTAAGCGTGCCGATTAAGTTTAAGAGAGGGTTTGGAGTGGGTGCTCCGCACTTACACCTTGTCTCCACGCTTTGTCGGCTACGCTTCGTCTCCACACTTCGTCCCAACGCTTTGTCGAAAGATAAAGATGGGGCGGTTGTGGGGTGTCTCAGACTGGAGCTCTATAGAATCGATGGATTCGAATGATTCGATTCGCCCGATTCTATCGAATCATTCGATTCCCTCGACCTCTTCCTGCTCACCGGGTGCAAGCCTTGCGCCGCAGCGGATGCAATGTTGCCCGAAAATGATTGTGTATCGGCTGCACGACGGGCAGCGCCACGATGTGCCGATGTAAAACAGCGCCAGGAGCCCAACGCCAGTTCCAATAAACCCGAGGATGTGCTTCGCGAACGCATGGCCGTGTGGTATTGACCGGTAGACCTCAACTACTATTATGTAGCTTAGGATCAGAATCCCCGATGTCCATCTGATGGTTCTGATTTTCATCATCTTGTTCCTATTTCTTCTCCCGCATCCGCTCCTCAAGCTGCCGGATATACTTTAGGGCGCCGTCCCTTTGATCCGGGGGCGCATGCCTTAGGAAGTTGCGCATGGTTCCGACGGCTCTTTCCGTCTGTCCCTGCCTTGCCTGCGTATCGGCAAGACGGTAGCTGGCCTCCGGCGAGCCGGGGCAGAGTCTGATAGCCTGCTCGAATGCCTCCTCAGCCTCCGCATACATGCGGTTCGATACGGATTCCCATGGGCCGGTCTCGGCGGCACGGAAGAATGCCTCGGCCTGCTCCGGCAGTGGCAAATCAAGCCTGGACGATAGATGGCGTGCCAGCTTGTGGCGTTCGGCGCTGAACTTCCGCACGGCAACACCAAAATCCTTCACAGGCTCACGGGCTAGACCTGCTGACCAGGTGCCTGCAATCAGTGCAATCGTTGCTATCAGACGGCGCATTCCATTATCCTCTTCCTCTCCTCTTCCCTGTCGGCAAGTCACTGTCCTCTGGCATCCCCGTGGACGTTACCGGAACCCCTCCGGCATTCCGCTGCTGGCAGTCATCGTACATGGCAAGGGCGGGTTTTTCAACCCCGTTCTTGCCATTCAGTCTGCCAACAGTCGTCATCAACATGGTGCCAGTCACTATATTAGACGCCAGCGACTGGTGTTATGTTTGAGCGGAAAGAAAATAATCGGCTAGCGACAGGGGTGCGCGGGGAGAGCATGGAGAGCGGGCGGAAGGCGGATGGATCGTCCTCGTCCTCGGTTCAGCCGACAAATTGTGGAGACAAGGTGTTGAGACAAGGTGTTGAGACAAGGTGTTGAGACAAGGTTTAAGTGCGAAGCACTCACTTAAACCCACACTTAAGCGGCACGCTTAATCCACCCGCTTAATCTTTCGCTTTCTCCAATGATGGGACAAATGGGACGAATGGGACGAATGGGACGCAGGTGTGGAGACAAAACATTAGCGCGGAGCACACACTTAATCCCGCACTTAATCCGAACTTTAGACTTCTTCTTTCGCGGCTTTCCTCTGCGTCTCCGCGCCTCTGCGCTACACTTTTCGAGGACGGAGACGCTCCATCCGCCTTCTGCCCACACCCCATGCTCCCGCTTGGCCCCCTGTCACTAGCCGATTGCCGCTGCCGCTGTCAAACGGCTTGACAGGCAGGTAACTGGAGCCGTAAGCTTAAAATGAGCTGATGGATTGACTACCGTGAGGTATGCTCAATAACACTGTTCTTCCATAGGAGAAGGATGAAAATCGGAAGAGGACTTATCCTGACAGTTGGCCTATTGATGTGCCAATGGGCCATTGCTCAGTCGCAGGAGAACGCAACGCTCCCCTATGCGACGCTCTGCCGCTTTGCGGCCATGGACTTGAAGGGCATCGCTGGGCTGACTAACCAAGAGATCCGGTTGACGATCAAGAGCAAGACTCCCGGGGTGCAACCTTCAGACATTCGGTTGCACATTGAATCCGCAACCGGCCAGATTCCCATCCCGCTGAACTCGGACGGGACTTTCTCGCTCCCCATTTCACAGGAACTGTTGCGCGAGAATCCGATGATTGTCGCCAATCAACCCAAAGGCACGATGGAACTGGAAGGATCAATAACCCTGAAAGGCGCATGCGCAGGCGGGTTGGCTGAGCCAGTGGACAACCGACAGCGGTACAACAGCATCTTCTTTCTGGAATACCTAAAGAGCCGCCTGACGAACACTGATCTTGGCGAGGTGCCGCTGAGCAATGCCGTTTCTCGAACGGAGGTTGCTGTCCGCCTCATACCCCAAGGGGATACCGAGGCGGCGACAATCGTGATCGAGTCATCAACCGGAACATTTGTTGTTCCCAAGCAGCGTGACGGGAGCTTTCTTCTCAAGCACGATCCAGCGTTGGCCAAGGAAAACCCGTGGGTCCTGATGGCCACCAATCACAACTGGAAGGTGGAAACAGAACTTCAGGAAGAGGCAGAACAAGAGGCTGGTGGGTATTGTCGCTAACGCGCCGAACCAACAGCCTCGACGTTGGGACTCGTAGATGAAGAAACTGAAATCAATTGCGACCGTGGCAATTCTGAGCCCACTCGCCGTGGTGCTGCTTTTCGGGGCGTATCTTGTCCACGTCGCTCTATTGGCGCACGGCGTGTCCGAAGAGCAGATGCGGGGATCATCGCTCCTGTTCGCTGTTGCCATGTTCCACATCTCGATTCTCGCGGCATCACTGTTTGCCATCGGGACTGCCTTGCACGGCTTCGTCGCAATTCGGACTGCCACGGCATGCCGGTAGGCATGGTGGTACATCATCAGCATTGCCGTCTTGATGGCTTTGCTCGTGCGTCCCGCCGGCACGATCATCGGCATGCTCACCGTTGTTGCCTTGCTCACGCTCAGACCATTCAAGATCATGAGGAGAGGAGTCGAGCCAGCACCTCGACCAGTACCTTCAAAGGCCGCTGCAGACGGTGCCCTGTGAAGTCCGGTCAGGTGTGTAACGTTGCGACCACGGGCATAGCCGGCTCCGGCGACCTCGACGCCGTCCGCCGGCAGGCCACCACCACCCGCGCGCTGGAGCTGCTGCTGGATCGGCTGAGATAATAATGGAGCTTGCAGTGTGGGGCAGGCATTCCTGCCTGCCCGCAGCCTGGTGCGCAGACAGGAATGTCCGCGTCACCTTGCCGACATCGTCGATATCAAGCCTCGTTTGTGTTTTGCCACGATTCCTAGGGCTTCACCCTAGGCTGGGATAGGGCGCGCCTTCGGCTCTTGCGCGCTCCATCGCTCCATCACTGCGGTTAGCCGGGACGGCGTCGCCGCACCTGTACTGGCGCGCTTCAGCGGGAGCCTCCCCGCATCTCGACGACAATCGAGGCGCACTGGCGGCAACAGCATCGACGGTGTGGCGAGGTAGGTGTGGTCGAAGGCATCGAGAGAGTCGAGCGAATCGAAAGAATCGAATCTCCCGAATCCATCGACTCATTCGATTCATTCGAAAAGCTTGGCTCGGCACGCTCCATCACTGCGGCGAGCGAGACGCTCGCCCTACATTTCGTTCGCCGTACAGTGAGCTTGTGCTGGGGCGGCGGGCGGGGTGGTTCGGTACAGACAGGAGACAGGGGACGGGAGACGGGGAGTAGCAGTAGGCAGTGGCAGTAGGCAGTTGGAATGCTCCTGGGATCATACCTTGTCCCCACATCCACGTCCCCTATGTCTCCTACGTCTCATTCGTCCCATCTTTGTCGAAAGAGGCAGAGTAAGCGGGGGGGTATTATGCGTACCGTTTAAGTGTTGGTTTAAGAGAGGGTTTAAGTGCGCCAGCCATCTCCGGCTGTACCGTTCGCCAATCATGCGCAGCATCAATACACCGCGGAGACCGCGGGATCCAAGGCGCATCTGGAGTGCACGGGGAGACGGAACTCTCGCTTGCTCTTTTGCTTTCGACAAAGTGTGGAGACAAGGTGCGGGAGATGTTTTGCCACCGGGCGGCGCAAGGGGCAGCGCAGCGCTTTTACCCTCTAAATTGCGAGCCACTGTGTGGTCGCAATAATCGTACCTGCCTACTGCCACTGCCGCCGCCCCGCAGGGGCGGCGGCCTGAACCGTGTCCCCGGCGGCAGCCCGCTACAGCCCCATCTCAGCCAGATTCTGGCGGCTGATCTTGAGGCTGAGGAACGGGTCGTTGGAGACCGTGCAGGTGTCCTGCTCGACGATGTAGTAGCGGGTGCCGGCCTTCTTGCAGGCCTTGAGCACCAGCGGCCAGTTGATGCCGCCCTCGCCAACCGCGCGCCAGGTAGGCTCGTTGTTGACCACGCCCCAGTCCTTCAGGTGTACCTGGTCGAGACGGCCCGCGAGCTTTTCAACCCAGGCGACCGGATCGTGTCCGCCACGCACCACCCAGCCGATGTCCAGCTCGGCCTGCAGCAGCTTGGTGTGGCGGTACATCAGGTCGAGGATCGTCGTGCCGCCCTTGCCGTTGCGGATGCCGAACTTCTCGAACTCGAACATGTGGTTGTGGTACTGGAGCACGATGCCGGCCTTTGCCAGCTTCCTGGCAAAACCCTCGAACTCCCTGAAGAGCTTCTTCCAGTCGTCCAGCGTCTTCTGGCTCTCGCGCGATAGCCAGGGGATGGCCACGTACCCGACGCCCCAGGCCTGGCAGTCGGCGATGACCTGCCTGATGTCGTTGCGGAAGGCATCGATGCCCACATGCGCGCCGATCGGCTCTACGCCGGCATCCAGCATGAGCTTGCGCAGTTCGGCGGGGTCGATCGGGCCGACGCCGGAAATCTGGGCTGCCTCGTAGCCAATCTGCCGCACCTTCTTGAGGGTCTTGGCCATGTCCTCGGGCGTCTTCATGAAGTCGCGCAGCGTGTAGAGCTGTGCCGCGACGATCGGTTTGCGTGCTTTTGCCGCCATTGTGCCTTCCTCGGTTGTGCCTCCGTACCGCGCTTCAGGCGCGGGGCAGAGGCGGTTTCTGCCTCATTCTGCCTTCCGGCGCAGGGCGCGCCAGGGCGCCGCTCCGCCGCCAAAATCCCTATGCGCTCTTGAGGTGGCGCACCAGCGCGCCGGGATCCTCGAGCTGCGCCTTCACCAGTTCCTCGGTGATCACGATCTCGCCGAGATCCTTGCGGCCCGGCGCCTCGTACATCAGTTCCATCATCAGGCGCTCCATGATGGCCCGCAGGCCGCGCGCGCCCGTCTTGCGCTCCAGGGCGATGCGCGCCATGGCACGCAGGGCCTCCGGCTCGAACTCAAGCGAGACCGACTCCAGCGCGAGCAGCTTCTGATACTGCTTCGTCATGCAGTTCCTGGGCTCGGTCAGGATGCGCACCAGATCGTCCTCGGTCAGGCTCGCGAGAGAGCAGGTCACGGGGATGCGCCCGACGAACTCGGGGATGATGCCGTAGCGGATCAGATCCTCCGGCTCGACTGCCAGCGCGCCATCGCGCGTGCGCGTGGCATCGTTCTGCTGCGCGTTGATGGCGCGGTAGCCCACGCTCTGGCGCCCGGTGCGCTGCTTGATAAACTCCTCGAGTCCCACGAAGGCGCCGCCGCAGATGAAGAGGATGTTGGCGGTGTCGATCTGGATATACTCCTGGTTCGGGTGCTTGCGTCCGCCGGTCGGCGGCACACGCGCCACGGTACCCTCGAGGATCTTCAGCAGCGCCTGCTGCACACCCTCGCCCGAGACGTCGCGCGTGATGGAGACGTTCTCGGTCTTGCGGGCGATCTTGTCGATCTCGTCGATATAGACTATGCCCATCTCGGCGCGCGCGACATCCATGTCGGCCGCCTGCAGCAGTGCCAGCAGGATGTTCTCGACATCCTCGCCCACGTAGCCCGCCTCGGTCAGCGTGGTGGCATCGGCGATGGCGAAGGGGACGTCGAGCATGCGCGCCAGCGTGCGCGCCAGCAGCGTCTTGCCGCTGCCGGTGGGGCCGATCAGCAGGATGTTGCTCTTCTCGATCTCGACATCCTTGAAGCGCGGATCGTCCGAGGGCTGCGCGATGCGCTTGTAGTGGTTGTGTACCGCCACGGCCAGCGTCTTCTTGGCATAGTCGTGCCCCACCACATACTGGTCGAGGAACTCCTTGATGGCGCGCGGCGTGGGCGGCGTGGGTGGCTTGGGGGGCTCACCCTTGGCCCTGCCGGCACCCTTGCCGCCCTTGCGCCCTGCGGGGCCGCCGCGGCGGTCGCGGTCCTGCTGCTCCTCGATCATGTTGCGGCAGACTTCCACGCAGTCCACGCAGATGTTGGCGTCGGGGCCCTTGATCAGGGGCACGGTCGTCTCGTCGCGTCCGCAGAAGTTGCAGTACTCGGGCGGCTCCTGGTTGTAGGGTTTCCTGGGGTTTTTGGGCGGCATGGGTGTCTTCTGTTGCTACTGGGAAGGTAACGGGGTGGGCGGCCTACGATTTCCTGGTCTTCTTCGTCGCGGCATCGGCCTTGCGCGTCAGCGTCTCATCGATCAGTCCGTAGGCGCAGGCCTCGTCGGACGACATGAAGTAGTCGCGCTCGGTGTCGCGCTGGATGTCCTTGAGGTCGCGGCCGGTGTGCGCGGCCAGGATCTCGTTGAGGCAATCCTTCAGGCGCAGAATCTCCCTGGCCTGAATGCTGATATCCGTGGCCTGCCCCTCGACCCCGCCCAGCGGCTGGTGGATCATGATGCGGGCATTCGGCAGCGCGAAACGCTTGCCCTTGCGGCCGGCCGCCAGCAGAATGGCCCCCATGCTGGCCGCCTGGCCGACACAGTAGGTGGCCACATCGCAGGCCAGGAACTGCATGGTGTCGTAGATCGCCAGACCGGCCGTGACCGAGCCGCCGGGCGAGTTGATGTAGAACGAGATGTCCTTGGTGGCGTCCTGGGCCTGGAGATAGAGCAACTGGGCGATGATCAGGCTGCTGACCTGGTCGTTGATGGGGCTGCCAAGAAAGATGATGCGGTCCTGCAGCAGACGCGAGTAGATGTCGTAGGCGCGCTCGCCACGACCGGTCTGCTCGACAACCATGGGAATCAACATGGACATGAAGGGTGATCCTGTTAGGGGTGGTGCCAAAATGATAAGTCACTATGATAGGCTCTCCCGCCGGTAGCGTCAACTACCGAACGAAAACAGTTGCCAGCGGAGCGCTTTCGGGGGATACTGCTCTCACGAGTAAAACCATGACCCCTATCGGCTACATT
Source organism: Lentisphaerota bacterium (assembly GCA_012521875.1). GTDB lineage: Bacteria > Verrucomicrobiota > Kiritimatiellia > RFP12 > JAAYLN01 > JAAYLN01. The sequence continues at coordinate 28,503 of JAAYLN010000118.1, forward strand.
ATCATTGCACTCCTGATCCTCGCGGCGGTGTGGATCGGCTTTACCTTCAACCGCTTCGTCCGCCTGAAGAACATGATGCGCGAGGCCTGGAGCGGCGTCGAGGTGCAGCTCAAGCGGCGGCACGATCTGATCCCGCTGCTGGCGGCCAGCGTCAAGACCTACCGCGACTACGAGGCCGCGGTGCTGGAGACCGTCACCCGTGCACGGGCCGTCGGCCAGGGCCCGGGCGACATCGCCAAGGCCAGCCAGGCCGAGACGGACGTCACGCAGTCGCTGCGGACGCTGCTGGCGGTGGCCGAGGCCTATCCCGACCTCAAGGCGAGCGGCAACTTCCAGCAGCTCAACGAGGCCCTGGTGGATACCGAGAACCAGTTGCAGTACGCGCGCCGCTACTACAACGGCGCCGTGCGCGACTACACCATCCTCTCCGAGGCCTTCCCCAGCGTCATCATCGCACGCCTCTTCCGCTTCCCGCCCAGGGAATACTTCGAGGTCGAGTCGAGCGTCGAGCGCCAGGCACCGAAGGTCGAGCTGGCTTGAAGAGAGCAATTTAAGGAGGAAAAGATGAGGCACGTTGTACGTTTTGCAGGCATAATCCTCGCGGCTCTGCTGCTGACGCCGGCCGCCGCATCCGCACATGAGCGGATCATGCACTTCGACAGCCGCGTCGAGATCCACGCCGACGCCTCGCTGACGGTCACCGAGACCATCAGGGTGTATGCCGCGGGCAAGGAGATCAAGCGTGGCATCTACCGCGACTTTCCGCAAGCCTACCGCGGGCGCTGGGGGTTGTGGCAGCGGACCGGATTCAAGGTGCTGCAGGTGCGGCGCGACGGCAATCCGGAACCGTACCATCTCAAGGCGCGCAGTAATGGCACGCGGGTCTATATCGGCCAGGGCGATGTGATGCTCGCACCGGGCGAGCACACCTACGAGCTTACCTACCATACCGACCGGCAGCTTGGATTCTTTGATGAGTATGACCAGCTCTATTGGAACGTCACCGGCAACGACTGGATCTTCCCGATCAACCGGGC
>JAAYLN010000119.1 GCA_012521875.1 Lentisphaerota bacterium
CAGGGACTTCCGCAGGTCCGCGTCTTTAATAAAGACTTCATTACCGACAACGTATTCACCAGTAATGGATCAGTTACACCCATTTTCTTTTTGGGCGAAGAGAACATAGAGAAGCAAAAACAAGTCGAAAAGCTCAAGGGCGACATCGACCAGGCCGAGAAAGAAGGCCGCGACAAAGAGACAGAGAAGCGCCGATCAGAAAAGGCCTTAGATGATTTCAAGAAGGAACGTGCCAAATCGATCAAAGACTTACTGAGCTCATCTGGCGGAAACAATCCGTACAACAACTACGACAAGCGCTCATACCAGGTGAAGTGTGATGAGCTGCTTAAGCTTCCTGATACTGAGCAAAAAGCAAAGGTCTTGGCCGAATCTGATCTCGACGCGCAGAAAAAAAAGAAAGAGTCGGCCCCGCTAGATAAGTTGCAAATCCTGAAGTTTAGCTACCCTGATACCCAGCAATTGACCGTTCAAGTCGTTGCTCTACTCAAGAAAACAGTAGTATCAGCGGTAATAGAAACTCTCAAAGACGACCAAGAGCTTTCCGGATGGGTGAAGACTGGTCTGGCAAAACATAAAAAAGAGCATTCCAGTGATTGTCTTTTTTGCGGACAGTCCTTGCCCGATGGCCGCATTGAGGAATTGGAAGCTCACTTTAATGACAAATACAACGCATTTATTGCCGAGATCGAAAACCAATCTACGGTCATAAAATCGGCAATTGAATCTCTAAAATCATGTACGCCACCTAATCGGCTGGGCCTGTACGACCATTTGAAGTGTGATTTCGACGCTCGGCACCAAGATCTGTCTAACGAAATCGCAGGGCTCAAGGGATATCTGGAGAGCCTCCTCGCCGCTCTTAAAGACAAAGCGCAAAAGCCATTTCAGTCTATTGAACGGAGTTTTGAGCTTGTCACCGGTAACGTAACCGTCATTTCTGATTTAAACGCGGTAATCAGCAAGCACAACCAAGAGACCGACGAGTTTCAAACAGCAATCAGTGCGGCGAGGACAGCCATCGAGGAATCCCTGGTTGCGCAAAGCCTGACGGAGTATCAGCAGAAAAGAAATGAAGTCGACGTGGTCGCTACCGCTCTTCAGACGGCCTCAGATAAGGCCACCGCGTTAAGAACTGAAGTTCGCGAGATTGAAAAGGATATCGAGGAACACCGCAGACCGGCTGATGAATTGAATGCCGATATTTGTTCCTACCTTGGCAGGGATGAACTTACATTCGAAATACAGGGCTCCGGCTATCAGATCAGTCGCAATGGAACTCCGGCTAAAAATCTGAGCGAAGGTGAGAGGACGGCAATCGCCTTCTTGTATTTTTTGAAATCGCTCGGAGACAAGTCCTTTTCCTTGAAAGACGGAATTGTCATCATCGACGATCCGGTCTCAAGTCTCGATAGCAACGCACTCTTCCACGCCTTCGGATTCATGAAGGACAGGACAAAAGAAGCTGGACAGCTTTTTATCCTTACGCACAGCCATTCGTTTTTTAGGCAAGTGAAGAATTGGTTTAATCACCTCCCCAATCAGAACAAGAAAGACGTGAACGTTCGGCCAGGAAGATTTTACATGCTGACCAGCAATGTAACCGGTGGCAATCGATCTTCCTCCATATCTAAGCTCGACAGCCTACTGCATGAGTACGAATCAGAATATCACTATCTTTTCAGCCTTGTTTACGAAGCAGCCAATTCTGAAGAAGAGGCTGGATTGCAGCAAAATTACCATCTGCCCAACATCGCTCGAAGGCTCTTGGAATCATTTCTTGCGTTTCGCCAGCCGTCAAAGTCTGGAGAATTGCGTCAGCAACTCGATGTTATCGATTTCGATGTAGCAAAAAAGACCAGGATTCTCAGGTTCCTTCATACGCACTCTCACGCTGGCCAGATATCTGATCCGGAACACGATCCATCAATTCTTATTGAAACGAAGCAGGTACTGAACGACCTGCTTTGCTTGATTCAAAAAGACGATGACCGCCACTTTGACCAGATGAAGGCGTTGGTGACCAAATGAGAGTTCTCCACACATCCGACTGGCACATTGGGCGCACTCTTTATGGCAGAAAACGCTACGAGGAGTTCGAGGCTTTTCTGACCTGGCTGGCTGAGACGATTCAGCAGAATGAAATTGATGCCTTGCTGGTGGCGGGTGATGTCTTTGACACCAGTGCTCCGAGCAATCGCGCCCAGGAGCTCTATTACCGGTTCCTGTGCCGTGTGGCCGCCTCATCTTGTCGGCATATTGTCGTTGTCGCGGGCAACCACGATTCTCCTTCCTTTCTCAATGCTCCCAAGGAGCTGCTGAAGGCCCTTGATGTCCACGTGGTCGGTAGTAGCACCGCATCCCCGGAAGACGAAGTGCTGGTGCTCCGTAATGAGCGGGACGCTCCGGAATTGATTGTCTGCGCCGTGCCCTACCTCCGCGACAGGGATATCCGCGTGGCGGAGGCTGGTGAGAGTGTTGAGGACAAGGAACGAAAGCTGATTGACGGCATCCGCACTCATTACGCCGCCGTCGCCGCCTTGGCGGAGCAGAAGCGAGAGGAACTCGGGGCCGATATTCCCATCGTTGGCACGGGGCATCTGTTCACCGCAGGCGGACAAACCGTCGATGGTGATGGCGTGCGGGCGTGGTTTTAATATCGACGTAGTGTATAATGGCTTGCGAATAACGGGAACACTTCGGAACTTTTACTGAAATGACCTTCCCCTACACCGAAGACACGCTTGTCCAGCAGATCACGGCCGAGTCTCTTGAAAATGAACTTGGATGGGACTCGGTGTATGCCTTTGACAGGAACGGCTCAGGGCTGCTAGCGCGTTTCGCTCAGATGCCCGCAAGATTGGCGACCCAGGCGCGGATGCCGTTGAGGCAGAGGCTCCATTCGGCGGGGTTGCTGCGCAGGGCGAGGAAGCGCTCGTAGAGCTCGAAGTAGGCCTGGAGGAAGGTCTCGATGGCCAGCATGCGCTCCTGGAACTGGCCGGCAAGGTCGGGCTGGTCGCCGGGGGGGAGCTTGAGACTGCGGAAGGCGAAGTCGGCGTCGATCGTCGCCGTCCAGACCTGCTCGCCGCGGGCGAGGGTGAACTTGGCGCGCTTGAGCTTCTTGCCGCAGAAGAGCGCCATGCCGGCCTCGCGGCTCAGCAGGGGCGTGCCCTTGCGCAGGACGGCCTCGTGGGCTCCCTTCCCCTCGCGGAAGAAGAGCAGCGGCCCCTCTAGCATGTAGCCGCACTCGTCGCCGTTCTTGAGGCGGAAGACACCGCCCTCCTTCTCCCAGTAGTACCAGAGCCACGTCAGGAACTCGAGCCCCAGACTAATCTGAACCTCGCTCTCAACCGCAGCATCGCTGGTGAAGGATGACGGCATGAGGTCGTTGGCGTTGACGCGGGCAAGCAGCAGCGCCAGCGTCTCGGCGTTGAGCAGCAGCGGCATCTGGCCGGTGGTCTCGCGGAAGAAGGGACAAAAGCGGTCGATCTGCGCATCGGACATCGCCTCGGCCAGCACGCGGTCGTTACGGAAATCGACCACCATGGCGGTCCCGGTGAGCGTCGGCGGCATGGTCGGCAGCAGATGCGCGACCACGCGATCCTTCACCTCGCTGCGGGCCTTGCGATCAAGGAAGGGCACACCGCGCGCCTTGCGCTCGTTCTCCTCATCAAGGCGGCAGTAGGCGCGCAGGAGGGCGCCGGGAATCTTGCGCTCGGCGCGCATCAGGGCCAGGTGCATCCAGGCCGAGAAGATGCAATTCTCCTCGGTGATCTCGCGGTCGAGCAGATGGCGCCACGAGACCCACCCCTGGATCGGGCCGCTAGTGCCCAGCGTCTCGATGGGCGGTGCCGCCATGGCGGCGAACTGCCCGATGCAGTCGCGCGTCAGGCCCTGCCGCAGGTGGAAAACACGAAATGAAACTGAACCGCTGTCGAAGCCCATGAAAAATCGTCCCTGTTGGTTGTGGATACCGGAGAGGATGAACCGGAGAGGATGAGAGCTTACGCGGCTTGGAGGTTTTTGGCAAGGAAAGGCGGAGGCAGTAGCAGTAGGCAGTAGCAGTAGGCAGTGGGCAGTGGGCAGTGGACAGGGACGATTATTGCGACCACACAGTGGCTCGCAATTTAGAGGGTAAAAGCGCCGCGCTGCCCTTTCGCCACCCGGTGGCAAAAGGCAATAGGCAGTGGCAGGCGGAATGGGTCAGAGACACACGAGACACACCTTGTCTCCACACCTTGTCTCCACACCTTGTCTCCACGCTTTGTCGGATACTCTTCGTCTCTTCACTTTGTCCCTACGCTTTGTCGAAAGCGAAAGAGCAAGCGGATGTTACGGCACCCCGTTCGCTTCAGATGCGCTATGGAGCCCGCGGTCTCCGCGGTGTACTGGGGAGCGCATGGGGTGGCGAACAGCACGGCAACCGGAAGGTAGGGCGAGCCGTCCCCGTCACGCCGCTACGCGGTGTGACCGGCGAGCCGCGCGCAGATTATAAACCGCCAAGACGCCAAGGTCGCCAAGATTATCCGCTGGTCTTGGCCGAACTGGCGGTACAGTCTAAGCAGAGGGCGCAGTCGCACGAGTACCGCCTTCAGGGAGTGTTGACTTATTGCGAATCCCTGCTGTTTTTTTTAATCAGGAAAACAGGAAGTCAGGAATTTGTTGTGGAAACCGCGCATTTCTGCACTCTTCCTGCTTTCCTTGATTTCCTGATTAATCCGCGCGGGGGAAAATCAACAGTCCCCTCAGGCGGAAGTGGTTCAGGGGCTTCAGCCCCGTTCCATGGTTTCTTTGAAGAAACAAGCGCCTGTCGGGCCTGAAGGCCCTTTTTGACTTCCGGCTGAAGCCGGTATTCCGACCGCGGCGTCCAGTTGTAAAATCCGCGCTAATCTGCGACATATGCGCCTGCAAAGCAGGACATCTGCGGTTTTACTCCCCCACCCTTCCTGCTTTCCTGATTAGAATAACAGTCGCGACATCAGAATCGCGTATTAGGACGCGCGACACCAATCACAAATCACCAATCACAAATCTAAAATCCCTTGGCGCTCTTGGCGTCTTGGCGGTTCAATTTCTTTCGAGGACGATCCATCCGAATTATGCTCACTCTTCACATGCACCCCCTGTCAGTAGCCGATAGCCGATAACGGCGGCGCGCGGTTTCATGTTGCGCGAAAAGGCCGGACATTCTATTATGCTGGCGTAAGTAAGCCCATCTTTTGCGCGGCTTGCCTGAACAGGGATAACTTATGTTGAAGATCGGGATTCTAGGATCGGGTAGCGGCAGCAACATGCAGTCCATCGTGGATGCGGTCGAGGCGGGAACGCTCGACGCCAGGGTGGTCTGTGTGCTGAGCGATGTGGCGGATGCCGGTATCCTGGCGCGCGCGGCGCGGCACAACATTCCGCACCACTATGTCGATCCGGCCCCCTTCAAGACCAAGCTGGAAGGAGCAGCCGAGGAGCGCGTCATCGGTCTGCTACAGGAGTACGGCGCGGACACGATCGCGCTGGCGGGCTTCATGCGCGTGGTCAAATCCGGGCTACTGCAGGCCTTTCCGCGGCGCGTGCTGAATATCCACCCCTCCCTGCTGCCGGCCTTCCCGGGCCTGGCCGCCTGGAAGCAGGCGCTGACCTACGGCGTGAAAGTCACCGGCTGCACGGTACACTTCGTGGACGAGGGCATCGACAGCGGCCCGATCATCATCCAGCGCAGTGTCCCGATTCTGGACGACGACACCATCGAAACCCTGCATGCACGCATCCAGGTAGAAGAGCATAAGGCCTACCCTGAAGCCCTGCGGCTGCTGGCCGCCGGACGCCTGCGGTTCGACGGACGGCGCGTTCTCGGCACCTGAAACCCCTACCCCCCCTCACGGAGCAGACAAATATGGCTAACCAGATTGATGTTCTCCTGCGCCACATGGTTGAATCGGGCGCCAGCGACATCCACTTGACCAGCACCTTCAAGCCCTATCTCCGCATCGACGGCACCATGAAAGTGCAGGACGAGTTCGCCGTCAATTCGAGCGAAACGATCATGGGCATGCTCGAGGAGATCATGCCGGAACACAACCTGAATCAGTTCAGGAAGGATTGGGACACCGACTTCGCCTACGAGGTGGAGGGGCTGGGGCGCTTCCGCGTGAACGCTTTCAACGACCGTTATGGCGTCGGTACCGTCATGCGTCTGATTCCCTCCGAGATTCCGACCCTTGACCAGTTGAGCCTGCCCGACGTTCTGCGCAACTTCTGTTATCTCTCCAAGGGGCTGGTGCTGATGACGGGGCCGACTGGCTCCGGCAAGTCGACGACACAGGCGGCAATGATCAACCACATCAACCATAACCGCGATGAACACATCATCACCATCGAGGATCCGATCGAGTTCGTCCACGAGCCGGTGCGCTGCCTGATCAACCAGCGCGAGGTACACCGCGACACCCGCAGCTTCGCCCGCGCGCTGCGTTCCGCACTGCGTGAAGATCCGGACATAGTGCTCGTCGGCGAGATGCGTGACCTCGAGACCATCGAGATCGCCATCGAGACCGCCGAGACGGGCCATCTGGTATTCGGCACCCTGCATACCAACTCCGCCCCGACGACGGTTGACCGTATTATCGACAAGTTCCCCGCCGACCGCCAGAACCAGATCCGCTCCCTGCTGGGCGACTCGCTGCAGGGCGTGGTGGCGCAGACCCTCTGCAAGCAGATCGGCGGCGGACGTATAGCGGCCTTCGAGGTGCTGGTGGTCAACGTTGCCGTCGCGTCGCACATCCGCGAGGGCAAGACCTACCTGATCCCCTCCGTCATGCAGACCAGCCGCAGCCTTGGTATGCAGACCTTCAGCGACGAGCTGACGAATCTGGTGCTCAAGGGGAAGATCACGATCGAGGAGGCCTACATCAAGGCGGTCGACAAGGAGGACATGCGGGTGACGCTGGAGAACCACGGTCTGTCGCTCGACTTCCTTGATGAGCGCCCTGCCCCAGTGGATCGCACGGACGAGGTTCAGGGGTTCCTGAACGAACTGCGCGCGAGCCTAAAGGAGTCGCCGAACGACCCGCATGTGCTCAACGATCTGGCCTGGGTGCTGGCGACCACGCCGGTCGATTCGTTGCGTAACGGACGCGAGGCGGTAAAGCTGGCTGAAAAGGCCGTAAAGCTGACCAAGGGCAAGGAGGCGGGCGCACTCGACACGCTGGGCGTGGCCTATGCCGAGGCCGGGTCATACCGCCGCGCGGTGGAGTACACGCGGCAGGCGCTCGACATGGCGCGCGAAAAGAAGCTGGAGACGATGATCGGACCGCTCACCATGCGCCTGAAGCGCTTCTCGCAGCAGCAGCCCTTCCGCGACGAGTAGGGCTAGAGAGGCCACTGCGCACAGCCCCACCATAAAGCAAACAGCCCTCCGCAAAATGCGGAGGGCTGTTTAGCATCAGCAGTCAGCCGGGCAGGCCGGACTCGTCAGACAGTGCCCGGCAATCAGGCCTTGGCTTCCAGCACTGCCCTGATGCGACGCACGCCGGCGGAGGAACTCTCCTCCTTCCGGATCCTGAAGTGTCCCAGTTCGCCGGTGGACTTGGCGTGCGGGCCGCCGCAGACCTCCTTAGAGAAGTCGCCGGCGCTGTAGACCTTGACCTGCTCGCCGTACTTGGCGCTAAAGAGGGCGATGGCACCACCCGCACGCGCCTCCTCGATGGTCATGGTCTCCATGGTCACCGGCAGGTTGCGGTCGATCTGCTCGTTGACGATGCGCTCGACCTCTGCCAGTTGCCCGGGTGTCATCTTTTCCGGATGCGTGAAATCGAAGCGCAGCCGCTCGGGGGTGATGTTCGAGCCCTTCTGCTGGACATGGTCGCCGAGCACTTGCCGCAGCGCCGCATGCAGCAGATGCGTGGCGGTGTGCAGGCGGGTGGTAGTCTCGCTGGCATCGGCGAGGCCGCCCTTGAAGGTCTTATCGCCCTGCTTGGAGAGTTCCTGATGCTTCTTGAAGGCTGCCTCGAAGCCTTCGCGGTCAACGGCCAGCCCCTGCTCGGCAGCGAGCTCGATGGTCATCTCCAGCGGGAAGCCGTAGGTATCGTAGAGCTTGAAGGCCGTGCGGCCGGAGAGCTGGCTCTGGCCGTGCTGCTTGAGAGCGGAGGTGACCTTGTCGAACTCGCGCTGGCCGGCGGCGAGGGTCTTGGCAAAGCGCTCCTCCTCGGCAGTGAGTTCGGTGAAGATGAGGTCGCTCTTCTCCTGCAGTTCGGGATAGGCGCGCTTGTAGTTCTCGATAACGATCGCGGAGAGGATCCTGGTGAAGCCGGACTCGACAATGCCGAGCATCTTGCCATAGCGCACGGCGCGGCGGATGAGGCGGCGCAGGACGTAGTTGGCACCGAGGTTGCCGGGCTTCACACCGCCCTTGGGATCGCCGAGGATGAAGGTGGCGGTACGCAGGTGGTCGGCAATGATGCGCTGGGCGCGCTGCATTACTTCCTCGTCCGCCGGCGGCGTGGTGGCCAGCGCGGCGATCTTCTCCATGAGCGGGGCGAAGAGCTCGGTCTCGAAGACCGACTCTACTCCCTGGAGCATGCAGATGGTGCGCTCTACGCCCATGCCGGTATCAACATTGGCCTGCTTGAGCGGCTCGTAATGTCCGTCGGCAGTCTTGTTGTACTGCATGAAGACGTTGTTCCAGATCTCGATGTACTTGCCGCAGTGGCAGCCGGGACGGCAGGCGGGCGAGCAGGCCGGCTTGAGCGTGTCGATGAACATCTCGGTATCGGGTCCGCAGGGGCCGGTCTGGCCGGCGGGACCCCACCAGTTATCCTCCTTCGGCAGCGCGTAAATGCGCTCGGCGGGGATGCCCAGCGACTTCCAGATGGCGATCGACTCCTCGTCGCGCGGGATGTCGCCCTCGCCCTCGAAGACGGTGACGCTGATAAGATCGGGATCGAAGCCGAGCCACTCCTTCGAGGTCAGGAACTCGTAGGACCAGGTGATGGCCTCCTTCTTGAAGTAGTCGCCAAGCGACCAGTTGCCGAGCATCTCGAAGAAGGTCAGGTGGGAGGTGTCGCCGACGGCCTCGATATCGCCCGTGCGAACGCACTTCTGCACATTGGCCAGGCGGCGTCCGGCGGGGTGCGGCTCGCCCAGCAGATAGGGCACCAGCGGGTGCATGCCGGCAGTCGTGAAGAGCACCGTCGGGTCGTTTTCGGGGATCAACGAGGCACCCGAGATGATCTTGTGGCCCTTGGACTCAAAAAAGCGGAGGTATTTTTCGCGAAGCAGATCAGCAGTCATGACTAGTCAGGTTCTTGATAAGAGAAATGGATATTTTATCGGTTTATGGCGCCGGGTGCAATGAGAAGTGTACCTCGACTTGAGTAACCGGCTAGCGACAGGGAAGCAACAAAACACTTTGTCTCACTACCTTGTCTCCACGCTTTGTCCCTTTACGCTTCGTCCCCGCACTTTGTCTCCTCACTTTGTCGAAAATTAGCGGCTTAAGTGGTTCCGACAAAGCGTAGGGACAAAGTGTTTAGACGAAGTGTAGCCGACAAAGCGTAGGGATAAAGTTTAGGGACAAAGTGCTCGATCCATTCGGAAGCACCCCTGTCGCTAGCCAATTACTCGACTGCCCCCCCCCAACCCTGCTATCCTTCCGCCTTATGAAACCATCCTCTCCACCTCCAGCCGGCAACCAGTCGCACGCAGATGCGACAGACGTCAATAGCCAGCCCGTCGCCACAATCCGCGGCATACCCGAACCAGAGGTCGGCCTCTATCCCTTCTGGTTCTGGAACGGCGACCAGCAGGAGGATGAGCTTATCCGTCAGCTTCGTCTGGTGCATGCATCCGGCTGCAAGGGCATCGCCATCCATGCGCGCCGCGGTAACCGCACCCCCTATATCTCCGACCGCTGGTTCTCCCTGATCCGCCTCATGTGCGACGAGGCGCGCAAGCTGGGCCTCAAGATCTGGGTCTACGACGAGGATGGCTACCCCAGCGGCAACGCCGGCTGGCGCGTACAGAAGACGGATCCCGCCTACATCCAGCAGTCGCTGCAGTTCGGCTACGAACCATCCGATCCGGAGAACCCCGCGTTTGCCGCCTTCGATCCTGTCACCTGGGAGATGGTTGACGAGACGCAACTGCCTGCCGGAACCGAGCTCCTGAGGTTCAGGCACATCCGCTTCCGCTACCACGTCGACACACTTAATCCCGATGTCGGGCGCTGCTTTGTGAGCCTGACCCACGAGGAGTACGGCAAGCGCCTCTCCGGGTATTTCAGCGACGTGATCCAGGCGTTCTACACCGACGATCAGTGCTTCACGCTGGGCTTCGGCAAGCTTCCGTGGTCAGAATCGCTTGACGAGGAGTGGACGCGCCGCTACGGCGATGATCTGCGCCCGCATCTCGTGAAGCTGCTGGAGGAGGTGCCCGGCTGTGGTGAATTCCGTGTACGCTTCTATGACCTCGTGCAGGAGCTCTTCCTGAAGAACTTCATCGCGCAGCAGCAGGAGTGGTGCGAGGCCCACGGCCTGCTCTACACCGGCCACCTCAGCTACGACGAGGGCCCGTTGCGCGTCGAGATCCCTGGCTACGGATCCTCCATGCCCTACTACCGGCTGCAGACCATTCCCGCGATCGACGACTTCCTCAGCGTTCTCCCGAGCCAGCGCTATCTCAGCGAGCCCTTCACCGGGGCCATCTCGCCGGGCGTGGTGCGCGAGTGCCGCTACGCGCCGCTGATGCTCTTCAAGAAGGTCGCCTCCATCGCCCACCAATTCGCCAACGACCTTATCTCGGCCGAAGTCCTGACCGCCCTGGGCTGGGGCACGACGCCCGCTTTCGCCGACAAGCAGATGCGCTTCGAGATCGGCATGGGCGTCAACCTCATCACCCCGCACGCCTTCTACTACACCCTCGGGCGCGGCACCCTGCGGGACTGCCCGCCGAGCTACTTCTTCCAGCAGCCCTGCTTCCCCTACATGGGCACGATGTTCGCCGCCTGGACGCGCATGGCGCAAGTGCTGCGCCGCGGCACCTATCATGCGCCGCTGCTGCTGCTGCGCAACCATCGCCTCGCCGCCCTGCAGCACGGCGGCATGCTGGCATGGGCCTTCGACTCCGAATCAACCTTCGAGCCGCGCACCCTTGCGGCGGCTCCCGATACCGATGCCGTGGAGCGCGTCGAGGTGCATACCGTCCTGCGCCTGCACCGTGCCCATGTGGGTTTCGATTTCGGCGAGGAGACGGTACTGGCCAGGGATGCTACTATCACACCGGAGGGGCACGTCCGAATCGGGCGCATGACCTACTCCGCCGTGATGCTGCCGCCGCTCGACGATCTCGAACCGGCCACAACCGTGTGGCTCGAGGAGTTCCAGAAGAAGGGCGGCACCGTGATTCCCCACGGACTGCTGCGCGACCTCTCCCCGGATATCGATCTGCCCGGCGAGGGCCACGAGGAGATCCTCGTGCATACGCGCGACACGGCCGATGGCCTCGAGTACTTCCTCGTAAACGTCTCCGGCAGAACCCTCCATCCCGAGATCCGCCTGGAGAGCGACCGCGACCTCTACGATCCCACCGCCGACTGCGTCGTCCATACCGGAACCACACTGCCGGGCAACTTCGAGTTTCCCGATGGTAGCGCCTTCTTCCTGCTGACTCCAGGCGTCAAGACGTGCCGCATACCGTTCGGGCGGAGCGTCTTTGCCGTGCCCGGCGAGGCGGTGGCACCGGAGTTCATGGAGTGCCGTCCGCTGCGCGACAACCTCTACGTCGCGTTCAACACCAATACGCTGGACTTCGTGATCGAGGATGGAGCTTCGGTACACACCCTCTACTGCGAGGACATGGACGAGCACCCGCCCGCTCTGGACGGCGCGCCGCTGGCCATCGAGGCGACGGCACACCACCCCGCCGACACCTGCTATACCGGCACCAGGCTCGCCTGCGCCCCCGGCAGGCACCAGATCAAGATTCCGGAGAAGCGCGATCTGATCGCGCTGGAGGGCGACTTCCGTGTCGACGGCAAAACCCTGCGCGCTCCCGCCTCCACCACATGCACGGAGGGCGATCTGGCCGCGCAGGGCTTCCCCTGCTATTGGGGCGAGTTCGAGTACCGCTATGAGTTTAGCGGACGGTTTAGCCGTATAGAGATCGACATGGCCGCCGGCATCGCGCAGGTTTCAGTCAACGGAACGGAGTGCGGGATTATTTCAGGCAATCCGTTCCGCCTCGACATCGCCGATGCCTGCCGCGGGGGAACCAACCAGTTGGTGATCCGCTTTGCGAACATCGCCCGCAACTTCGTGACCGCAGGTCACGAGACGTTTGGTATCAAAGGCGTGCGACTAGATTGATTTTTATCAGGAACTCAGGAAGGCAGGAATTTTGTGTTTTTGGAAGACATGGGCAAGCGGGACGCCCATGCCACGCGCGCATCAGCCGGACACCCTGCAAGCAGCCACGTGGCACGGGCATCCTGCCCGTGGGCCGCACATGGGCGGGACGCCCATGCCACGGGCGTAATCGGCTAGTGAAAGGGGGTGCTCCCGAATGGATCGGGCACTTTGTCCCTACGCTTTATCCCTACGCTTTGTCGGCTACTCTTCGTCCAAACACTTTGTCCCTACGCTTTGTCGGAATCACTTCAGCCGCTAAATATTCGACAAAGAGTGGGGACAAAGTGCGGGGACGAAGCGTAAAGGGACAAAGTGCGGAGACAAAGTGTTGAGACAAAGTGTATTGTTGCCTCCCTGTCGGGCTAGCCGATTACACCCCAAACTCCATCACTGCGACAAGCGCGACGCTTGCCCCACCTTTCGGTTGCTGTGCCGTGAGCTTGTGCCGGGGCGGCGGGCGATGGGGCTCGGTACAGGCGCCAGCCCAAACTCTAGAACTTAGAACTCCCGAACTTTAGAACTTCTCCGCGCTCCATCACTGCGGCTAGCCGGGACGGCGTCTACCTGCGCTGGCGCGTTGGCGTGGCGACTTTTCGCGGTTTTGGCGTTTTTCGCGGTTCAAAAAGAAATTCATTGGCGTTTCTGATGCCTTGCCTGTTGCCTCATCTGCGCGGGCCAGGTCCCGCGATAGAAAGCGCGTCCGGGTCCGCGCACTCAAAACCGCTTGCGCACGTAGTGCGCCACGCGGGGTGGCCAAACGAACGGATAAGCACAGGCATGGACTTCAGGGGGCTAATCACCGGCGTCAGCCAACACCAAAAAATCTTTCGCGATTTTCGCGTTTTTCGCGGTTCAAAAAAAACACCATCCATTCGCGTCCATTCGTCCATTCGCGGTTCCCCTTGGCGCTCTTGGCGTCTTGGCGGTTAAATCTCCCAATTCCATCAACCACCAACCATCAACCCTGTCGCTTTCGCCAAAGCCCACGAAAAGTAGAGGGTGCCTGAATTTGGCGGCTGCCTATTCCGCCGCCGTCTCGTCCGGATCCATGCGCAGCTCGATGTCGGCAAAGAGTGCGAAATGGTCGGACGAGGCCAGACCATCCTCGAAATCGTCCACCGCCTCATGCCGCAGCACGCGGATGTCGGAACTCACAAAGATGTAGTCGATGGGTTCATTGTGCTTACGCTCCTGCGGATCGACCTTATAGGCGTGGTAGGTGGCCCCATCCGGCCCCGCATGGGGGGTTTCCGAGACCAAACGCGCATTCTGCATTCTGGCGGTGATTATCTCCACCGGCTCCGTGTCGGGATAGGTGTTGAAGTCGCCGGTGAGCATTACGCAGTAGTCGCCGAAGTATTGCTCGAGGTGGTCGAGGATCACGCGGGCGCCGTTGCTCATAGCCGGCCGGCTGACATGATCCAGATGCGTGTTGGCCATGATAAACGTCCAGCCGGTGGAGCGTTCGCGGAAGCGCCCGAAGGTGCAGATGCGGCAGCAGGCGGAGTCCCAGGATTTCGAGCCGGGCACGGAGGGTGTCTCGGAGAGCCAGATGGTGTGGGCGCCGAGGCACTCCAGACGCCCGGGGCAGTAGAAGATGCAACTGTACTCGCCATTAAAGCCCCTTTCGCGACCGAGACCGACGCATTGGTAGCCCACATCTTCCGTGATGAACTTGATCTGCGCATCCACGGCTTCCTGCGCGCCGAAGATGTCGAACTTGTACTGCGACAGTGTCCGTGCCACGCGGGGGGCGCGGCTCGGCCAGTCGTTTGGCGGCGCATCGCAGGGGCAGCGCAGGTTGTAGGAGGCTACGCGCAGTTGGACAGGCTGGGTTGACTTTGCCATTTTTACTCCATGGTCGCCCGGGGTTCAGCCGGGCACATCGGTTCATGCTCGTTTAAGGTTTGAGTGTAATGCGGAACATCCGCGCCCCTTCATCCGCCGTCACCTCGTAGAGATGGCCGGTAGCAGTTTCAAGCGGACGGAGCTGACCGCCCTCGCAGCGCTGGACTTCACGTACCGTGGCGACTGTCGCCTTCTCGCCGGGCTTGATGAACGACGCCGTCAGCACGCCGTCGCGGTACTCCTGCCCGATGGTGGGGCAGAGACAGTCATCCACGCCCACGACCGCTGCCGGCGCCTCGTCCGTGATGAAGAAGAGTGCCGAGGCACGCGGGCCGAGGGTGTGGCGGATGCGATGGTCGCACAGGCCGAGATAGCGCTGCGTCCAGAACTCGAACACGTGGCCACGGTTGATCCCGACCTGCAAGTCCCTGGTGACATCCGTCCAGTTGATCAGCGCCACAATGCGCGTATGCCCGCGCTTGCCGAGGTCGAGCACGCCGGGGACATTGGACTCCATCAGATCCAGCGGAATCGCCACCTCGGTATTCAAGGGGAAGAGCTTCGACAGCATGTCGATCTGATCGCGGCTCAGGAGCGGCATCTTGTCGGAGAGCATCAGGATTCCGCCGCTGGCGGCCATCGCCGTCACGTAGGTCTGAATCTCCACCGCGATACGGACACAGAGGCGCCGGCACTCCCTGTCCTCGTTCTCCGCCGTGCGGATGATCAGGCAGTCGGCGTCATTGATGAAGAAACGCTTGTGGTAGTAGTAGCGCTTGAAGACGCTCATGAAGACATCCTTGACCGACTGCCAGCGCTCGAAGATGTCGCAACTCACCCGCATGCCGTCCACGAGGCCCGCCGACGGCACGAGCGGCGACGTGCAGCCCAGGATGAACGTATCCTCCGTGACGGCCGAGCGCAAGACGCGGTAGCCCTCGCGCAGGTTCATAAGTGCCGTCCAGTGCGGATCGCTGTGCCGTCCCGGTGCCAGGTTGCAGATGACCCCGTCGAGCTTGATGTAGCGGAAGCCCCACTCATGCGACAGCTTATGGAAGAGCTTGCGTGTGTGCTCGCGCACAGCCGGCACCGAGAAGTCGAGCGACGGCGTGCCGTATATCTCGTCGTCCTTCCAGTTCTTGACGAACCAGTCGGGGTGATCCTTGAACAACTGCGAGGTGCGCGCGGCGGTGAAGGGCAGCAGCCAGATGCCCGGCAGGTAGCCCTGCGCCCGGATGTCGTCGGCGATGGCCTTCATGCCGCGCGGGAACTTGTCATTCGGCTCCCAATCGCCGGGCTCCCTGAACCAGCCGTCATCGATCTGGATATACCGGATCGGCAGCTTTTCGCGGTCGGCCGCCAGAGCAGTCATGTTCTCGATGACCGTCTTTTCCGAAACGGTGTTGAGGTAGTAATACCACGAGCAGTGCCCCGCGGGCATATCCCACGGCTTGAGTTGCACCTGCATCTGACGCGCCACGAGATCGGCGAAGTCGCAGAGCCCCCGCGGAATACCGGCACAGGTGCCGAGGTAGAGCCAGTCGCCGATGATCGATTCGCCGGGCTCGAGCGGGTGCATCTCCATATCCTGGGAGGCCGCCAGCACGCCCTCATGCGTCACGCTGATGGAGGGGAAGTAGCGCTCGTAGGTCGCGAAGCCGAATAGCACCTGCGTGCCGGCCGTATCAATGAAGGCCACGTTGTCCGCTCCCGTCACCGTCTGATCGGGAATCAGCCTGACGGTCTGCACCGTGGACTGCATCTCATTGCAGTAGTTGCCGTTGAAGCTGCTGAACTCATTGTAGAGGCAACGGTCGATGGTACCGCGCCAGTGGCCGCCCAGCACTATCAGGCGGTACATCGCGCGCAGACGGACGCCCGTCGTGTTTGTGAAGGTCGTGCGCACCAGCAGACCGTCACCCTCCTGACGGCACTCGAGCTTCGCATTGTCGCACTGCGCCACGGTCACCTCGCCGCATTGCGACAGCTTCCAGGTACCCGCGGCCGAGAGCCAGAGGCGGTTGTGCAATTCGCCGGGATACTCCAGCCGCACGTCCAGGTTGTCCAGCAGGGTGCGTCCTTCGGCATCGATGATGCGCAGCCTGTTTGCCTCGTCAATTCTGATCTGCATATATGCCCTACCCTCTCCGGTTCTCTTCAATTCCTTGTGATTCGACGGCTCCTGCCGTCGCCTACAAACTCCTGGGCCGCGGTCGCGGTCCGCACTGCGAAATATCAAACGGCACAAAGCCCATGGCCAGCGCCGGGGAGCCGGGACGCAGGCGGAAGTCGCCGCGATGCGGATCGACAAACAGCGGATCGGCCATGACGCCCTGCGGATCGTTCTCAGGTTGCCATTCAGCCCATTGATTTTCGTTATTATCGCGTCCGAACTGCGGCTGTCCCGACTCGCACCAGTAGAGGTTGCGGTGGAAGCGGGTCTGGCGCGGCGTCCAGCGCTCCGGGCCGGCGTTGCGGAAAAACGGCTTGTCGTCGCTCAGCAGGATGTTGCACTCGAAGATGACGCCGACGTGCTCCTCCTGCACACCGTAGGCCAGCAACGATTCGCCGCCATAGGCCAGGATATTGTTGCGCACCACATTGTTGCGGCCGTAGTGCTGGTGGAAGGGCTCCCTGTTGGCGCGGTAGCAGAGGTTGGACTCGATCAGCACATCGCTGGAGCCCTCGTCGGTGTAGGCGCACCAGCCGCCATAGCGCCGGCAGACAATGTCGGTGTTGCTGTGCAGCACGCGGCAGCCGTGGAAGACACAGGTATCGGCACGGTGCAGGATCAGCGCGCCCGGCACCTCGTGCGAGGCCTGGTTGGAGTCGGCAAAGGCGTCCGGCTCGCGCCACTCGTTGTGCGCGAAGGTGAGTCCCTCGAAGCGGATGTTGGAGGCGCCGTCGATCCGCAGCAGGGTCTCGAGACGCGGCGCCACAAACTCGGTGGTAGATGGCTTCTCGCCGGGCATCGGCATGTAGTAGAGCGTGCCGGTCGGGCGGTCAAGATACCACTCACCGGGCTCGCTCAAGGCTTCAAAGACATTCTCCAGGCGGAAATCTATGCCATCGCCCTCGGCCCAGGCGAGGCGGATGGTGGAATAGCGGTCGAACCATGCAATGCGTTCCGCCTCATCGACCGTGGTCAGCCGCGCGCGCGGCGCGACCCACCAGCCGAAGAACTGCACCTCGACATCGCGGAGGTTGCGCCAGCCGGCGCTGATCTGGCCGGGCGCATAGCCGAAACGGCAGGTGCCCTGGCGCCCCGTCGAGCCCCAGTCGCCACTATAGCGGGCATCGAGGGCGCGCTCCACCTGCCATACGCCCTGCTTCGGCAGGCGCGGCCGCAGCCGGCGCTGGCCGTTGACCCAGAGCTGGCGGAAGTTCCAGCGTCCGGCGGCCACCTCCGGGAGCTTCATGGCCCAGACCTGATGGCCGTTGACGGTCTCCTCGCTCCATGTACCGGTGCGGCGCCGTCCACCGCTGATAACCGGCGTTGCGCCGGGAGCGGCCGCCCACGTCACCGGCCAGGTGCGCGCGCGGGTGTTGATTTTGCGCGGAAAACCGGAATCCTGCGCCGTGAAGAGCAGCGGCTGCGCGAGTTCATAGACGCCATCATGCACCCAGACGCGGATTTCGGCGGGTTCCTGCAGATCCGTCCTGCACCGCCGCACGGCAGCCTGCGCCGCCTCGAACGTGCGCAGCGGGCCGTCGGAGCGTTCGGCGTCCGGTGCCGCCAGAGTTCCCGACCAGGCGTCGTTGCCATCCAGAGAGACATGGAGTTCCAACCCGGTATTTGTCATGGCTGATTGATCCTCGGCATACACCACTACTTCAAAATCAAGAGCGTGCCTCTGGGGCCTACGACCTCGACGGAGAGGTAGCGGTAGCCCTCGCCACCGAGAAGCTGCGCGTAGGCGGGAAGCACAACCTTGCGGAAGTTGATCTCACTGCCCCAGTTTCCGGTAGTGGTCTTGGTGAAGAGCGGCACGATGCCGCCGCCGTTCTGGCGCAGTTCCTCGGCGTTGACGACAAGCGTGGAGTTGGTCACGCAGATGTTGTTGGCAACAATCTGGAAGGGAGCCGTGGTCCAAACCTTGTTCGTCGTCGCGGGCACGTCGAACTGGTAGGTATATTCGCCGCTTAATGGCACACGATTCTGGACGAGGGGGGTCGTGCCGCTCAAGCGCATCGTGATTCCCTTCGCTACACCGGTGTCCGTGGAGGTGGCACGGCCAAACTCAAGCGTAGCGTCGTGTATGTGGAGCACGTTGTTGGTGCCCGAGAAGTGCTGATGGCCATTGAAGGACGACCAGAAATAGAGATTGGCACCATCGCAGATGTTGAACGTGCAGTCATTGCCCGTACCCCAATAAGCCACATGATCCCAATGCTTTCGGCTGCCGCCGCGCAGCGTTACTACGTTGCCGGTGCCCATAAAGAAGCGCTTCCACTGTTGCCACATGTTTCCTACGTTGCAGTCATCAATCAAGATGGATGCACCGGAAGAGGCATCGGTAAAGGTCGGGAAGTATCCCGGGTTGACGGGAAGAGCACGGAAGAGGTAGCTCCCTCCCTCCCCGTAGAATTCGGGAAAAGCACCGGTGAGCGAGGAATCAATGAAGTTCATGACGGCATTGGAATAGACGTAGAAGCGCACCGCATTGTTGGCTACAAGGGAAGCGCAGTTCGTAAAGTCGAGGGCACAGGATGGATGGACGCGGAAGAATTTCGTGTAATTGTGCGATCCGTCCACGGCAGCATCCGTGATGAGCATCCGGCATCCCGGCAGTTCGGCACCACCGATCGTGTACTCAGTGTTGAACGATGTGCTACAGTACTTGAAGGTACCGTTTGTCAGCGTGAAGAGACCGGGCATCTGCTGCGTGACACGGTCGACATTGATGACGTTGCCCTTGAGATCGAACGTCACATCACCGCCAGTACCGGTCAACAGCAGCAAGTTCATGGCGAAGTTGGTCTGGGTCGTGTAGATGCCTGCAACGACGTTCGTGAAGATCACAGTGTCACTCTCGGTGGGCAGGCACTCATTGGACCAGTTCATGATGTTGTCCAGCCGGAAGTCGCCCGCCGTTCCCGTCCAGGTGTTCTGCCCTTGCACGGAGCACTCCTTGGCGAAATAGCAGATGATGTTGCGAACCTGCTTGAAATCAAGCGTGATCTGTGACGTCTTCTTGCTGGCTGCCGGAACGTCCCCGGTCCAGACATAGAACATGTAGCCGGGCTCCGGCGTCGCCGTCAGCGTCAGAAGCGGACTATCCTCGTTGCCCCACGCCTCGAGGGTCGAGACGCTTCCGGGCCCGACAACGGTGACCTTGCTACGCAACTCCTCGCGCCAGAGCCAGACGACCTCGTGGTACAGGTTGTCGGCAAGCTGGGTCTGCGTGAAGGCATATGAGGTTGAGGGAGCAGAGCCGAGGAGAGTGCGCGACGCATCCACGGTTGAGACCGCGTTATGGACATAACCGGTGGCACAGACGCGCCAGTCGTCCGACATATAGATATAGTCCGTGCCGGTTGTGACGTAAAAGTTGGTCGTGGTACCGATGGGGAACTCATAGTCGCCATAGGGCGGCGAGACCGTACCGTACTGGGTGGCGGTTTTCGTTCCTGCAATAGAGCAGGACGTTGCAACGTCGCGCCCGTCTTCATGCATATAGAGCGACATGTCGCCGGGGTCGGACGGGTTCTCCACATTGTTGACCTTGAAGGAGCCGCTATAACCACCGTAGTTGTTACCGGCGCGGAGTTCGAAATCGTAATAGCCCGCCGCCGGTGCGGTGAAGTAATATGTGCCATCCATGTTCAATGGAACGACAACGGTTCCATCTATTTTGAGAAACTCCCAGTCATCTACTGAGAGGTGGAAGGTGTTTTTGCCGGCGGGCAGGTAAATCTTGCCCCAGTAGACGTAGTAAGTTTGTTGGGCTGCGGTCGAGGGGATATGGGCGCATATAGACGTTCGTGACCGCGGGCCACGTGTTGGTCTCCATCTGCGTCCCAGTCACCGAGCCACCGTAGAGGCCGGGGACACTGACGGCAGATGCGTTTCGCGGCACAGCAGCGCAAAGCAGCGCGATTATGAGCAGCAGACAGAATGGCTTAAAATGCTTCATGGTTGTGCTCCTAACTACGTGGCTTTTGGAAAACGGTTTAGCCACATCGAAAAGTTAAAGAGCATTGTATCCCCTACCCCTCCCAGTTACAAGAAAACGGTGTTGGGCAAGAGAATATGGTTCCATGCTGCGGCAGTGGCGGCAAAATAAATGACTATCCCTGTAAGGGCGGTATATAGTCATGGAATAAGGCGTGTATCTGCCAGATGCGAATCGTCGGCGCCTGTCGTCGATTGTCGTCGGCTGTCGTCGAGAACCGGGGACGCTCCGGCAAAGGCGCGCAAGCACAGGTAGGCGCCGCCATCCCAGCTAGCCGCAGCGATGGAGCGTGGTTGTGTGGGGCAGACATTCCTGTCTGCCCTCGTGGACGTGCGCAGACAGGAATGTCCGCGCCACATTGGGGCAGCCCCCGTAATGGCGGATAGATGTCTGAATGATCTCCCCGCGCACGCCTCTGCGTGAGCCTTCCCTGTTGCTTTCGCCCTCTTTCGCTATTGACAAAGCGTAGGGACGAAGTGTGGGGACGAAGCGTATCCGACAAAGCGTGGAGACAAAGTGCGGGGACAAGGTGTAAGCGCGGAGCACCCACTTAATCCCAATCTTAAACACTTAAACGGCACACTTCATCCACCCGCTTAATCTTGCCCGGCATCACCGGGGCATTCTCGTTGCACCGGACCTCCGTGTCCGGTGACTGGAGCAGCTTGTGCCAATGATCTTCACCTGCCGCTACCGTATGATCAGTATCGTGTTTGAGTCGGCGAGGGTCTCGTAGCAGCCCATGTCGACTGCGCCATGCTTGACGCGCGGATTGCCGGCCAGATCGCAGGTATTGGCGGCACCGGTCCAGATGGTGGTGTCGCCGCTGTTGCGGCAGGGCGACGACCCCAGCAGGCGGTAGTCGCCATCCACGGCGTTCTTGTAGAGCGGGTTGGTGGAGACGTCGTTCGCGCCGGCCGCGCCCGGGAAGCAGTTGTAGGCGGCGGCCGCGGCGCCGGGCGAAAGTTCCGTCACGCAGTCGATGTTGCCCCAGACGATGTTGTTCCTGAACGTGCCGGCGGCCAGCGTGACCGCGACACCCGAAGCATATTCGTTTGTACCGTTGCCGGCGAACGTGCAGTTCACGATCTGGCCGGCGGCGGTCATCGCGGCCCCCTGGC
>JAAYLN010000120.1 GCA_012521875.1 Lentisphaerota bacterium
GCCAAATAAGCCAGACAGGCGTCCTGCGTCGCAAACCGGCGATCCAATTCGGCCATGCTGGTCGGATAGTCGTTCATGGACGGGCATACTACATGTTGTGGCAGGTTGAGTCAACTGCATACCCAGTAAACGCTAAAATCGCGAAAGGTTTTGAAGTTTTGGCTGGTGCCTGTGATTGGCCACCTGTCCATACGTTCGCCTCCCATGCGCCCTGGAGCCCGCGGTCTCCGCGGTGTGCTGATGCGGCGCATGAATTGAGAACTAACCCGCCGGGGACGTCGGTCTCCACGTTCCGGCCTTCCGTTCTCTTCTCATGCGCCTGGAGCCCGCGGTCTCCGCGGTGTGCTGGTGCGGCGCATGAATTGAGAACGTACCCGCCGGGGACGTCGGTCTCGTTGCCGACTTCAGCCAGCCGCGACAGCGGCAAAGAAGTCGGGAGGGACGAGCGTCTGCTCGTCCTCGGTACCGCGGCGGGCAGGCAGACGCTTGCCCCTCCGGCGGCAGTACCGGTAGTCCCGGCAGTCACGGCAGTCCCGGGGCTCGAGGACGAGGATGAGGACGAGGACGAGGACGAAAAAGCCTAGTCAGAGACACCGCAGGCGCTTGCGCTTTCGCTTTCGACAAAGCGCAGGGGCGAAGTGCAGGGATGAAACGTATCCGACAAAGCGTGGAGACAAGGTGTTGAGACAAGGTGTTAGTGCGGAGCACCCACTTAAACCACCCGCTCAAACTCACTCTTAAACGGCACACTTCATCCACCCGCTTACTCTTCCGCATTCGACAAAGGCACCGGCAAGGCACGCGACAAAGCGGGGTGGGGGGCGCACCCCGTCCATCTTCCATGCACTGCCTGTCCCCTGTCACTGGCCGGTTTATGCGGATTTATGCTGTGATATCCGGCCCGGATTTGCTACTATAACACCCTATGAAACCTAAAGCCCTCGAATTCCTCAAACGTTTCATGGCATTGCCGACGCCCTCGGGTTGGGAAGCTGACGGCATGCGCCTGGCCGCCGACTATCTGCAGCCCTATGCCGACAAGATCTCGTTCGATCTGCATGGCAACCTGCACGTCGTGCTTAACCCCGATGCCCCCACGCGCGTAATGATCGAAGGTCATTGCGACGAGATCGGTTTCATGGTGCAGTACATAGACGACACCGGTTTCCTCTACATGTGCGCGGTGGGCGGCCTGACCGTCCCGCTGCTGGCCGGCGAGCGCATTGTCATCCAGGGCCGCAAGGGGCCGGTTTACGGCGTCTTCGGCGTGCGCCCGCCCCACCTGATGAAGCCCGCCGAGCGCGAGAAGGTCGCCCCGACCGAGCTGATGGACATCGCCGTGGATATCGGTGCCTCGTCGCGCGAGGAGGCGCTCAAGCTGGTCGATATCGGCAGCCCGGCCGTGGTGGATGCCGGTTGGCGGCAGCTCGCCGGTGACCGCGTCGCCTGCCGCGGCTTCGACAACCGCATCGGTTCCTTCGTCGTCGTCGAGGCCTTCCGTGCGCTGGCCGGGATGTCGCCCAAGGTCGCGGTGCATCTTGTGCTCACGGTGCAGGAGGAGCTGGGCCTGGTGGGCGGCACGACGGCCTCCTACGATGTCAATCCCCACGTGGGTATCTGCGTGGACGTCGGTTTCGCCTCGGACTATCCCGGTAACGACAAGAAGCTTGTTGGCGATGTCCAGCTTGGCAAGGGGCCGATCCTCTGCTTCGGCCCGCACTACAACTTCAAGCTGCAGGAGCACGTCGAGGCCGCGGCGGCCCGTGAGAAGGTCACGCTGCAGCGCCAGGTGCGGGGCCGCGGTACCGGCACCAATGCCTGGCCCATGCGTACTGTCCGCGGCGGTGCCGCCGTCTCCCTGGTTAGCGTGCCGCTGCGCTACATGCATAGCGCCGTCGAGACGCTCAGCCTCGCGGACGTCGAGGGTTCGATCAAGGTCGTCGCCGCCGCCGTGGCATCGCTACCGGCCAAGCCCGACTTCTTCCCCGATCCGATCACGGCCGCGTCGAAGAAGAAATCCGCACCGGCCAGGCGCGGTACGCGTGCGGCCGGCAAGAAGTAACTGATACATGAAGCACGCCGCTTTATTGCTTAACCACCTCACCGAGGAGTTTCCGTCATGAAGAGAGCGTTTGCCGCCTTAACCTGTGCCCTTTTCTCCAGCGCCCTGCTGGCTGCCGAGGCAACCCCGGCCGCCGCAGACGCCAAACCCCAACCTCAAGAGAGTCCTGTCATGTCCACCAATGCCAATCCGATCGTCAAGATGACCACCTCGCTCGGCGAGATCACCATCGAGCTCTATGCCGACAAGGCACCGGTCTCGGTCGCCAACTTCCTCGCCTATGTCGAAGAGAGCTTCTACGACGGCACGATCTTCCACCGCGTGATCCCCAACTTCATGATCCAGGGCGGCGGCTTCACGGCCGACATGCGCCAGAAGGCCACCAAGGCGCAGATCCGCAACGAGGCCGACAACGGCCTGAAGAACACCCGCGGCACACTGGCCATGGCGCGGACGATGGTCGTGGATAGCGCCACCAGCCAGTTCTTCATCAACACGGTCGACAACGACTTCCTCAACTTCCGCAACAAGTCGCCCCAGGGCTACGGCTATGCCGTCTTCGGCAAGGTGACCGCCGGCATGGAGGTCGTTGACAAGATCGCCCAGGTGCAGACAGGCAACCGTGGTATGCACCAGAACGTCCCGGTCGAGCCGGTGACGATTCTGAAGGTAGAGCGCAGCCAGCCGGCCGCGCAATAAAAATGCGCAAGTGCTTGCAGATTCTGGCGCCCGGCGTGCTCGCCGTCCTGCTGCTGCCCGGCGGCGGGTGCGTCACGCGCGCGCCGCACGACCAGCTTACCTGCTGGATCGCCAGCGAGACGGCCCGTCCGCCGGCCACCTTCCCGGCCTACCATCTGCGCCGGCACGGCGACCTCGCCGCCGGCACGCTGGCCCGCGGCGGCGATATGGTGCTCGATGAACTCTACTACTACCACTGTTCACCCGACGGTGTGGTTAGCCAGTTGCAGCCCTCCGAGCCGCTGGTTTCGGGCTGGGCCGTGCGCTTCCGCCCCGACCGCGTCGAGGTGCTGGAGCCCGGCTACACGTGGGCACAGCTCGCGGCCCTCATGAAGATCAGCGTGCCGGACCGCAACATGCCGTGCGCCTTCCGCCTCACGGGGCGCTTCGAGATGCTGCAGCTCGCCTCCGGCAAGCGGCTCGACCGCGTCTCCGGCATGCTGTTCGGCATGCGCTTGCCGGGCCGGGAGTTTGACGGCATGGACGCCTTCACCTGCCATTTCCTCTCGGGCGACTGGCTGACCGGCGGACGCGTTGTGGCGTTCCTGCTCATAGACGGCTCGCTGGCGATCGACCTCTGTCCGCGCTATCTGCAAATCAACTCCGCCACCCGCCAGGCGACCGGGCATCTGCGGCGCTAACCCGGCGCACACCCCGGCGGCAGCCGCCGGCATGTGTGATCCGCGACGCGGATACGAACGAGGAACGGCTTGCGTTCCTGACAAGTTTTTTTTGACCATGAGCAAGGCTTACGACGAAAGACATATCCAGACCCTGTCGGATGTCGAGCACATCCGCATGCGCAGTGGCATGTACATCGGCCGCACGGGCGATGGCAGCCAGTACGAGGACGGCATCTACATACTTCTCAAGGAGGTAATCGACAATGCCGTCGACGAGTTCATCATGGGCTTCGGCCGCAAGATCGATATCTCCCTCAACTACGAGACGGGCGAGGTCTCCGTCCGCGACTACGGGCGCGGCATTCCCCTCGGCAGCGTTGTCGACTGCGTCTCGCGCAAGAACACCGGCGGCAAGTTCAACGACGATGTCTTCCAGTTCTCCGTCGGCATGAACGGCGTCGGCACCAAGGCCGTCAACGCCCTCTCGACCGACTTCGAGGTGCGCTCCTTCCGCGACGGCGAGTTTTCCGAAGCCTTCTTCAGCAAGGGCAAGCTCATCTCGCAGAAGCGGGGCAAGTGCGGGAAGCCGGAGCGCAACGGTACCTACGTGCGCTTCACGCCCGATGGCGAGATCTTCAAGAATTACAAGTTCCGCGAGGAGCACGTTGCCCGCCGTATGCGGATGTACGCCTATCTCAACGCCGAACTGGTGATCGATGTCAACGGCGAGAAGTTCGTCTCGGAGAATGGACTGCTCGACCTGATCAACGACGAGGCGCAGTTCGAGCGGCTCTACACCCCGTTCCACTACCGTTCCAAGACGCTCGAGCTTGTCTTCACGCACACCAACCGCTTCAGCGAGGATTACTACTCCTTCGTCAACGGGCAGTTCACCAACGACGGCGGCACGCACCTTTCGGCCTTCAGGGAGGGCCTGCTCAAGGCCGTCAACGAGTTTAGCAAGAAGCGCTTCGATGGCGACGATGTCCGCGAGGGGGTTGTGGGTGCCGTGGCGATCCGCCTCAAGGATCCGATCTTCGAGTCGCAGACCAAGAACCGGCTGGGCAACACCGAGATCCGCTCCGATCTCGTCAACGAGGTCAGGCGCGTGATCGTCGAGATGCTGCACCGCGAGCCGGAAGAGGCAGCCAAGCTGGTCAACAAGATTGACGAGACCAGCAAGCTGCGCGCCGAGCTCAACCAGGTCAAGAAGCTCGCCCGCGAGCGCTCGCGGGCCGTCTCGGTGCGCGTGCCGCAGCTCAAGGACTGCAAGCGCCACCTCAACATGCAGCGCGGCACGGGACTCGACTCGATGATCTTCATCACCGAGGGTCTCTCCGCCGCCGGCTCGATCACCAGCAGCCGCGACGTCAACACGCAGGCCGTCTTCACCCTGCGCGGCAAGCCGCTCAACGTCTGCGACCTCAAGCGCGATGCGATCTACAAGAATGTCGAGCTCTACAACCTCATGCAGAGCCTCGACATCGAGGATACGGTTGACCACCTCCGCTATCAGAAGGTGATTCTGGCCACCGATGCCGACGTCGACGGCCTGCACATCCGCAACCTGATGATCACCTTCTTTGCCCGCTTCTTCGACCGTGTCATCCGCGAGGGGCACCTCTACATCCTCGAGACGCCGCTCTTCCGCGTGCGCAACAAGAAGGAGACGATCTACTGCTACAGCGAGGATGAACGCGTTGCCGCCATTGAGAAATGCGGTGGCAGGCAGGCCGAGATCACGCGTTTCAAGGGACTCGGCGAGATCGACCCCAGCGAGTTCAAGCATTTCATCGGCCCCTCCATGCGTCTGACGCCGGTCGATAGCAGCCGCGACCACGGCATAGGAGAGACGCTCAGCTTCTACATGGGGCGCAACACGCCCGAGCGGCGTGAGTATATCATGGACAATCTGGTTATCACCGAGGACGCGTTGGCGTGAGCAAGGAAAAGCAGCCCCCGAAACCCCGTAGGAAATCCACGCGGAAATCCAGGCAGGAAACCAGTCCCGAGCCGCCAAGTCTCTTCGACGACCTCGACGCCTTTCTCTCCGCGCCGCCCGTGGCCGCGCCTGCGCCTGCCGCGCCGGTACCTGCCGCGCCTGCGCCCGCCGCTCCCGCAGCGGCTCCCTCCGCGCCAGGAAAGGCCTCTGCGAAGAAAGCTCCGGCGAAGGCTCCCGCGCCTGCCGCACCACCTGCCGCCGCATCGTCTGACGGCGTGGACAAGCCTCCGCCGCGCGACAAGAAGGAAGCCTTCGTCCACGGTGGCAAGGGGCCGATGCGCGAGCTGATGAACGAGAACTTCCTGCAGTTCGCCTCCTACACGATCTGCAACCGCGCGATCCCGACGGTCGAGGATGGCCTCAAGCCCGTGCAGCGCCGCATCATGCATGCGCTCTGGGAGAAGGACGACGGGCGCCTCATCAAGGTGGCCAACATCGTCGGCCACACCATGCAGTACCACCCGCATGGCGACGCCTCCATCGGCGATGCCATCGTCAACCTCGCCAACAAGCGCTACCTGATCGAGGGACAGGGCAACTTCGGCAACCTCTTCACCGGCGATCCGGCCGCGGCCATGCGTTACATCGAGTGCCGCCTGACCAACCTCGCGCGCGACGAGCTCTTCAACCCCAAGCTGACCGAGTACATCCCCAGCTACGACGGCCGCAACCAGGAGCCCATACTGCTGCCCTCCAAGCTGCCCCTGCTGCTGATGCTGGGTGCCGAGGGCATCGCCGTCGGGCTCTCCACCTCGATTCTGCCACACAACTTCATCGAGCTGCTCGAGGCGCAGATCGCCATCATCCAGAAGAAGCCCTTCCAGATATTTCCCGATTTCCAGACCGGCGGCATCATGGATGTCTCCGAGTATGCCGACGGCGTCGGCCGCATCAAGGTCCGTGCCCGCATCGAGCCGCGGCAGAACAACCGCCTCGTGATCACCGACCTGCCCTGGGGCAACACCACCGAGTCGCTGATCGCCGACATCGAGGATGCCATCAAGCGCAAGCGGGTGCCTGTCAAGGAGATCAGCGACTTCACTTCCGAAAAGGTCGAGATCGAGCTCACCCTCTCCTCGGGTGCCACGCAGGAGAAGGCCACGCAGGCGCTCTACGCCTTCACCAAGTGCGAGTCGTCCGTCACGTGCCGTCCTGTGGTGCTCTACCAGAACCGCCCGCGCGAGATGGCCGTCAGCGAGATTCTCGCCATCTGCACGGAGCAGCTCCTCGACATAAGCCGCCGCGAGCTCGAGCTGCGCCGCGACCAGCTTGATGCCGCCTTCCATGCCAAGACCCTCGAGCAGATCTTCATCGAGCAGCGCATCTACAAGCGCATCGAGGAGCAGACCACCTACGAGGCCGTCCAGCAGGCGGTGCTCGATGGCTTCGTCCCGTACCGCGACCAGTTGCGCCGCGACGTGTCGCTCGAGGATGTCGAGGGGCTGCTGCAGATCCGCATCCGCCGCATCTCGCGCTACGACATCAACAAGAACCGCGAGGAGATCGCCGCGATCCTCAAGGAGGAGGGCGAGGTTGCCGCCAATCTCAACAATCTGCGCGGCTACGTCGTGCGCTACCTGAAGGGACTGATCAAGAAGTACAGCCGCGACTACCCGCGCCTGACCGAGATCGCCGCCCGCCCCTTCCGCGCCATCGAGGTGCGCGAGCTTACCGCCTCGGAACTTACCATCAAGCTCGATCGCGAGGGTGGCTTCATCGGTACCGATATCCGCGGCGGCGAGGAGCTTTTCAAGTGCTCGTCGCTCGACAAGATCCTCGTGGTATGGAACGACGGACGCTACAAGATGATGCCGCCGCCGGACAAGGTCTTTGTTGACCAGGACTTCATGGAAGTCCGGCTCCACGACCGCGATACAGAGTTCACGGCTGTCTATACCGAGGCGCAATTCGGCTTTACCTACATCAAGCGCTTCTCCTTCGGCGGTCTGATCCAGAACAAGGAGTACCGTCTGGCCCCCGAGGGCAGCAAGCTGCTGCTCTTCTGCGAGGGGGCGCCCGAAGCGCTCTACGTCAAGTACCGCCCTGCCAAGGGGCAGCGCATCAGGCAGCAGGTCTTCTCGCCGTCCGATGTGCTCGTCAAGGGCGTCTCGGCCCGCGGCCGCCAGATGACCTCCAAGCCCATCGCGCGCCTGACGGTAGACAAGCCGCGCGGATGGGATGCGGCGGGCAATGATGCTCCCAAGGGAGTCTTGTTATAAAATGGAGCAGGGGAGATAACGAAATGGCAGAACCGCGGCTGGGTGATACTACGGTACAATACGAGCTGATGTTCGGACGGCAGGCCATGGCACGCATCCGGGCCTTTCCTGTGGGCTACCTGCCCATAGGCTGTCCCGAGCGTCATGGCGACCACCTGCCCATGGGGCTCGACGCCATCAAGGCGCACCGCGTCTGCTGCCGCGTCGCGGAGGCGCTGGGCGGCACCGTCTTTCCGCCGCACCACTATGCCGGCATCCATGCCATGACCGAGGAGCAGCTCAGGAAGTACACCGGCGAGTGGGGCAACCTCTACACCGATGCCACCGCCGAGGCGCATCTGCTGGATGTGGTGCATCAGATTGCACGCACCGGCATCCGCACGCTGATTCTCTACTCCGGACACTATCCCGGCTGCCAGGTCGAGATGCTGGAGCGCATCCGGCAGCAGGCGCGGAAGGATTTCGGCATCCGCGTCGTCCCCTTCTGCGAGTCAATGATTATTTCCGGCGACCACGCCGGGCTGACCGAGACCTCGTTCCTGCTGGCGGTCGCGCCCGAGCTGGTGGACATGACACGCATCGGCCCCGAGAACTTCGCCGATCATGGCTGGAGCGAGGAGAAGTCGCCCCTGAAGGCCTCCCGCGAGCGCGGCGAAGCCGACATCGCGCTGATTATCGAGTGGATGCGCACGCAGTTGGCGGGCGAGGAATAGCCATACCTTTTTGCACGGCATTTTTTAACCGCAGATTTGCGCAGATTTGCGCAGATTAAAGCGCGAGACGGCCCCGTCCCGCCGCTATGCAGTGTGACCGGCGAGCCGCTTGCAGGAGCAGGAATGAAGACACCAACAGACGGATGCGCCACATGTCGCGCGGATGTTGAACCGGGTGCGGTTAAGCTGCCGGACGATCCCCGTCCGAGTGAAATCTATGCCGCGGCGGAGTTGAAGGCCTGGACGGAAAGGCTGGGCGCGACGGATGTCGCGGCGGAAATCGCGCGCGATGATTCCCTCGGCGAGGACGGTTTCCGGCTGCATGTAGCGGATGGCAGGCTCACGGTCTCGGGCGGCAAACGGGGCGTCCTCTACGGCGTCTACGAGGCGCTCGAGCGCTTCGGCGGTATCCGCTGGCTCTCGCTCAGCACGACCGTCGTGCCGGAGAAGGGCGGCTTCAGGCTTCCCGCAGCGCTCGACGAGGTACAGAAGCCCGCTTTCGAGCTGCGCCAGCCGCTGTGGTATGACGCCATGCAGAATCCCGATCTGGCGGCGCGGCTCAAGCTCAACTCCAGCCAGTTGCAGGAGCGCCACGGCGGTTGCTCGCATCTCTTCGACCAGGTGCTCCGGAACTGCCACACCTTCCTGCGGCTCGTCCCGCCGGAGGAGTACTTCGATGCGCATCCCGAGTACTTCAGCGAGGTGAACGGCAGGCGCCAGAAGGAGCGTAGCCAGCTCTGTCTCACGAATCCTGACGTCCTCAAGATCGTCACGGAAAAGGTGCTCGAGCGCATCAAGGCCAACCCGCAGGCGAAGTACTTCGGCGTCTCGCAGAACGACTGGCAGGGCTACTGCACGTGCTCGAAATGCGCCGCGGTCGATGCCGAGGAGGAGTCGCATGCCGGCACGATGATCCGTTTCGTGAACGCCATCGCGGACGAAGTGGCCAGGCGGTATCCGGACAAGGTGGTCGAGACGCTTGCCTACCAGTACACGCGCAAGCCGCCGAGGCATACGCGCGTGCGGCCGAACGTCATGCCGTGCCTCTGCTCGATCGAGTGTGAGTTCAAGAATCCGCTCGGGAAGAGCCCCTACGCGGCGAACCGGTCGTTTATCGAGGATCTCAAGGGATGGGCGGCGCAGACGGATCAGCTCTACATCTGGGACTACACGACCAACTTCGCGGATTACCTCTATCCCTTCCCGAACATCCACGCGCTGCAGGAAAACATCCGCACCTTCCGCGCGCACAAGGTGAAGAGCCTTTTCGAGCAGGGCGCGTACCAGGGCCGCCACGCCGACTTCGCCGAGCTGAAGACCTACCTCATCTCGAAGTGGATGTGGAATCCCGACCTGCCGATCGAGCCGCTGCTCCAGACCTTCTTCGATGGCTATTACGGCGCTGCGTCGAAGATCGTGCGCCGGTACTTCGACGAGCTCCATGCACTGCCGCGCGACCCCGTGAAGGAGCCGCTTCTGATCTACGAAAGTCCCTATTCGCCACGACTTCCGGACGCGTTCCTCGAGCACGCGGCAACGCTGTGGAACGAGGCGGAGGCGCTTGTGGCGGACGATCCCGTTTGCTCGTACAACGTCCGCATGGGACGCCTTGCCGTCGATACCACACGGCTCTTGCGCCATCGCGACCCGGCGATGCGCTGGGATGAGTGGCAAGCGCTCGCCAGGAAGACGCTGGCCGCGTTCGGGGAGGCCGGGGAGATCCGCTTTTCCGAGACGCGCAAATACGATCCCGAGATACTGGACGACTGGAGAAGGATCGCGGAACTCTCGTATGCCGAGGCGTCGTCCGACCTCTCGCTGACGACGCGTGTGCCGATCGTCCCTCTCGACCGCCTCCTCTTCACGCCCGGCCCGCTCTATACGCTGCAGGTGCATGTGAAAGGCGGCGGTTTCAAGGCGGGTGTGGACAAGTGGGACACGGTATACAACTGCGGCCAGCGCGATCTCAAGGCCGAGTTCGTCACCGATGAATTCGCGTGGTACGACGTGCTCACCTGGCACACCGCCCCCGGCGAGTACTTCTGGTTCAATCCCACCAGCCCCGCGACCGAGTTCGACGCCATCCGTCTTGTAAAAACCCCTTGAGGAGCGGGTGTAAGCGCGAAGCACTCACTTAAACCCACTCTTAATCTCACTCTTAAACGGTACGCTTACTCCACCCGCTTAATCTTTCGCCCTCGACAAAGTTACCGACAAAGCTCGTGACAAAGTGGGGGACTGCTGCCTACTGCCACTGCCTCCTGTCCCTATCCACACACACCACCAACCACCAACCACTTATCCTTCATCCTTCATCCTTAATCTGTTACGCTCTCCGCATGAACAAGCGCATTGGTTTCGTCGGAATCATTATCGAGAACCGGCAGAAGAGCAGCCCGGAAGTCAACAAGGTGCTCTCGGAGGCGGGGGAACTGATCCTCGCGCGTGTCGGTCTGCCGCGCCGTGACCGTGGTGTCTCGGTGATCACCCTGGTCATCGAGGCGACCACCGATGAGCAGGGCTGGCTCACGGGCCGTCTGGGTGCCATCGAGGGTGTTTCGGTAAAGTCGGCCCTCGCCAAGTCGTGAGCCGCGTACCGCCACCACCTGTCCCGCTGCCGGATTTGCCGGTGCGCGCCGTGCTGCCCGGGGTGGCGCGGTGCCTCGGCGACAACCGTCCGGTCGTGCTGCAGGCCCCGCCGGGCACGGGCAAGACGCTGCTGGTGGCGCCCTCTCTGCTTGATGCGCCCTGGCTCGAGGGGCGGCGCATACTGCTGCTGGAGCCGCGGCGTCTGGCGGCGCGCGCGGCGGCGCGTTTCATGGCACGCCTCTTCGGCGAGTCGGTCGGCGGGCGCGTCGGCTACCAGGTGCGGCTCGACCGCCAGGTCAGCGCCGCCACGCGCATCGAGATTCTGACTGAAGGGCTGCTGGTGCAGCGTCTCCTCAACGATCCCGGGCTGGCAGATACCGGGCTGGTCATCTTCGACGAGTTCCACGAGCGCAATCTGCCCTCGGATCTGGCCTTCGCCCTGACGCTCGACATGCGCGCCGCGCTGCGTCCCGATCTGCGCCTCGTCGTCATGTCCGCCACGCTGGATGCCGAACCGGTAGCGCAGCATATCGGCCGCGACACCGCCGTGATCACCGCCGACGCACGCACCTGGCCGGTCGAGACGCACTACCTCGAACGGCCTGCCGACGACCGTCCGGCGCCGCTGCTGGTGGCGCAGGCGGTCGTGCGCGCCCTCGAGGCGCATGCCGAGGGCGGCATTCTGGCCTTTCTGCCGGGGGAGGGCGAAATCCGCCGCGCCGCGGCCCTGCTGCAGGACTGGCGCCTGCCCGGCAACGTCGATCTACATCCGCTCTTCGGCGCCCTGCCGCGTCAGGCGCAGGATGCGGCCGTTGAGCCGGCGCTGCCCGGACGGCGCAAGGTTGTCCTCGCCACCTCGATTGCGGAGTCGAGCCTGACGATCCGGGATATACGCATCGTCATTGACGGCGGCTGGATGCGCGTGCCGCGCTTCTCCGTGCGCAACGGCATGTCGCGGCTCGCCACGCTGCGCGTCACACGCGACCGCGCCGACCAACGCCGCGGACGCGCGGGGCGCGTCGCGCCGGGTGTCTGCTACTGTCTCTGGGACACGGTGACCGACCGTCAGCTCGCCCCGCAGGCGCTGCCCGAGATTCTGGATGCCGATCTGGCTCCGCTGCGTCTGCAGTGTGCCGACTGGGGCTGCCGTGACCGCGAGGAGCTGCCGTGGCTCACACCGCCGCCCGATTCGGCCTGGCGTCTGGCCACGGAGCTGCTGCAGAAACTGGGCGCGCTGGACGAGGACGGGGCACTGACGGCACACGGTCGCGAGTTGGCGCGCCTGCCGGTGCATCCGCGCCTGGCGCACATGATCCTGCGCGGTGCGGCGGTTGGCTGTGCGCGTCAGGCCTGCCGCATGGCGGCGGCCATCGAGGAGGCTGCCGGCGAGGCCGACGCACGCCGGGAGACCGATGCGCGTCGTCTGCTGGAACGTCTAGACCGCGGGGCAGGGGAGGGTGGCGGCGGCGATGCCTGGGCACGCCGGGCAAGGCTGCTGGCCAACCAGTGGGGACGCCGCTTCCCGGCACAGGACCGGCAAGCGGTCGGGGCGGGGCGGCTCTTGTCGTGGGCCTTCCCCGACCGCGTGGCGCAGCGGCGTGAGCGTACCGGGCAGTTCCTGCTGGTCTCCGGACACGGTGCCGTGCTGGATGCGAGCGACCCTCTGGCCGGCGAGGCCTGGCTGGCGGTGGCCGAGTTGCAGGAGAGCGGTGCCGATGCGCGCATACGTCTGGCCGCGCCGCTGGAGCGCGAGGAGATCGAGGA
>JAAYLN010000121.1 GCA_012521875.1 Lentisphaerota bacterium
GTCTCCACACTTTGTCGGATACGCTTCGTCCACACACTTTTTCCCTACGCTTTGTCGAGCGGACACGGAGGTCCGGTGCCACGAGAATGGCCCGGCGGAGCCGGGCGGGGAACGGAGCGCTTTCTCGTCCTCGTCCTCGAGACCGCGGAAGAGCCGACAGGTGTCGACAGGTATCGACGGGTATCGACGGGAACGATGGGGCGAACAAGCCTCCAGTGTGGCGCGGACATTCCTGTCTGCGCTCGTCGCCGCGGGCAGACAGGAATGCCTGCCCCACACTGCCACGCTCCTCGCTTCTGATAGCATAAACCCGCCATCCCAGGCATTACGCGGAGACCACGGATCCCGATGGGGCGAAGTGGCCCTTCAGGTCACAATCACATTCGCTACCGAACCCAGGGCTGCGCTACGCTGGCTCTGGGCTATGGTGAGGCCGCCCCTTCGGGGCTATTTCGCAGCGAAAAGGCAGCGCGGAGCTTTTAGGGAGCCACTGCGTGGTCCTTGCCACTGGGCAGCAAAAGGGCAGTGCAGCGCTTTTACCCTCTCAATTGCGAGCCACTGAGTGGTCGCCATAATCGTCCCCAAAACAACAGAAACCCCAATTCTAGTTTGGCAATCATAGCTTCAAATACACTCCGGCGTGATGTTCGATGTTCTGTTTATCCAAACCCTTGGCACCCTTGAATAGAGAAAGAACGTCGCCAGCCATGTGATACAGGCAAATAACAACCAAATCAACTGAATGTGCCTGATGTTCAGCCCATGGAATATCTGCCCCGTTTCATCGCCCCACGGCCGATCAATGTAACCCTGCGTGATTGGAAAAAAGGGAAAGAAATCGAAGACGTAGTCCGTTGATGTATACAACCTCCCAAAGATGAAGGTGTCCCATAGCAGATTGGCCACCATTCCACAGAGCCACAAAGTGGCATTGAAGACGAAAAAACCACGCGCGAAAATGACATACTTCTGCTTGCTGACGAAGCGCCAGGGAAGCGCAAGAATGAGAGCGACGGCAACGAGAGCCAGGTGGAACAGGCCCATCACGTGGCCGTATGCGAGTATCAGAAACACCGGATCGGGTGACATGTTCCAAGCTCCCTTCACTAGCAGTCCGCAACTGATGCCGGAACCAATCCGGCATATCGCCAGTTTGGTGGTCATTGTACTTTGCCATGACACGAGTTGCAATCCTTTTTTCCGGGACGGCTTCGCCTGTACTGGCGCGCTTCTGAGGGCACCATCCCAAACACTCGACCCCAGTCGCCCCCGTCGACGGTAATCGGCTAGCGACAGGGGCTCGCATGAAGGGGTGATGGGATGCGGATGGCTCGTCCTCGTCCTCGAAAGAAATTGAACCGCAATACACCAAGGCCGCCAAGGGATTTTAAATTTTTGATTTGTGATTGACAACGCGCCTCCTCATTCGCGATGCTGGTGGTGCGACTGGTTATTTAATCAGGAACTCAGGAACACAGGAAGGGTGAGGGGTGGCAGTAGGCAGTGGAACGACATCTAGATAATCGAAATAAATCGAATCTGTCGAATCACTCGATTCTAACGATTCCATCGAAGCCCCCCGGCCTCGCCGTTCGCTTCCGATGCGCACTGGAGACCGCGGTCTCCGCAGGTAATTGGAGAGCGCATGGATGGAGAACGACACCACCGGGGACGGCAGGCTCCGGCGTTTCGGCCTCCTTGTCTCCACACCTTGTCGATTGCTGCAGGAAATGCTCATGCCAAAGGATCAAGGAGCAGATCGTCCTCGTCCTCGATAGTGCCGGAAGAGCCGACAGGTGGCGACGGTAGCGACAGGTAGCGACAGGGGCGAACAAGCCCCCAGTGTGGCGCGGACATTCCTGTCTGCGCACGCCTACGCGGGCAGGCAGGAATGCCTGCCCCACACTATCACGCTTGTCTTAAACCACCCGCTTACTCTTTCGCTTTCGACAAAGTCGCAGACAAGGCTCACGACAAAACAGGGGGGCGGTCGTCAGCGCACCAGACGGACGAGGTCGCCCGCTTCGACCTCGAGCACAAGGCGCAGCGTCTGTTCCGCGGTGCCCTGCCCGACCAGACGACCCGCGACCGGCTCGACCGCGCGATAGGCGGGTGTCTGATCCACCTCGATGGTCACGGTTGACCGCCTGCCGCTCCAGTTCGACACCGCCAGCACGTCCGCCTCTTCAGACTCCAGCAGGTTGACCTCGATGTTGTACGGCGTGACGCGCACACGGGGCCGCACACCGATCTTCCCCAGGAGCGCCGTCATCCTGTCACGGTGCGCCGCCTCAAAATCCAGAACCGAGAACTCGTCCTTGTCGGGGCGCTCCGAGGTCGCGATATAGCTGATGCCGGGGAAGAAGCCGGTCTGGACGACCCGGCCCTTGTCAACCGCAAGCGTCTGTTCCAGCGGCGCGTTGGTCGCACACAGCAACGGTATGCCGGCGTGTTCCCCCAGCGGCTTCAGATTCAGCATCTCGTGCTCGGCACGTCCGGGGAGCTTGTGCAGCACCAGCGGCCCGCGCGAGAGACCCAGCGCCGCGTCCAGGCCGAGCGGTTCGCCGAACTCGTCGCTGGTCAGCGCGCCCGCCCCCAGCACGAGCACGCCGCCCCCGCGGACCCATGCCGTCAGCGGCGCCAGCGCCGCGCGTTTCAGGTGGGCGTCGTTGGCAAACAGGACGCGGTACGACGCCAGTGTCCCAGCCAGCTCATCCTCATGCAGGATATCGCAGCTAACCCCGCAGTGGCGCAGCAGCAGGTTGAGCCACACGCGCTCCTTGCCGAAGAGGTTGTCGCGTGTCGCGTACCAGATGTCACCGGTCACGCTGATGAGCTGGGCGACATCGCCGCGCGCCGGGCGGGCAGCCAGCACATCGCGCTCCACTGCGCCCATGACGTGGGTCACCCGCTTGATGGCCTCGTAGATTTCCGGGCGGTGGCTGTTGGTATCGCTGGTGATCGCGTAGTACGGCCCGTAGTTGAAAAGTACATTGACCTTACGCCGTGGCCGAACTCCAGGAAGGCACGCGCCTGGATCTCCCACGGCGTCCGGGCCAGGACATTGTAGATGCCGTACTCGATGCCCGGCTTGCGGCAGGCGGCACGCATCACATCCACGTAGTAGCCGTTGGCCTGCCGCGTGCGCGACCAGCCGCCCCAATCCTCGTGCCAGCCGTAGGTCAGGGCGCCCGACCCCAGAATCTCGAACCAGTCGACGCAGCGCGAAACCAGATTGCCCCCCAGCAGCTCGCAGGCGAAGTTGACGGTCGTGGGCATGCCGGGCATGTGCCGCTGCACGCTGGAGTGCCCCACACGCAGCATCTCCGTCATCAGGTGGTTCATGTAGCGCCGGGTGTAGTAGTACGAGACCTTCTGCTGCGCGTTTGTACCCTCCGGGTTGTTGTTCAGCGTCAGACCGGCGCGCACCTCCGGTGCCACCCCTGCCCGCTCCAGAAACGGCGCGAACCCCTGCCGGCAGACCTCGCACTCCTCGATATGCTTGAAGTCAAACCCCGGTTCGTCAGCCAGATTGATCGCGATCCAACCGGAGCGGTCCGGATGCTTGTTCGTGACATCCGCGAACAGCGCATCGGTACGCGCGCGATTGGGCTGGCTGAGGCAACCCGGAGCGAGCGTGTGGTGGATGAAGAAGTGCGATGGCCGCCGCTTCGCATCGGTGATCCCGATCAGGCGCAGCGCCTCGAGCTCGTTGGACACCGCCTGCGCAGTCGCGCGCGCCTCGCTCAGCGCCATGCCAGTAAAGAAGGGAAACTCCGCCGGCGGCTTGCCCGGCACCTGGGGTGCCGCCCGCGCCATGGCCAGCGAGGCCTCGCTCCCGTCGCGCTCGGTCACGAGGCGGTAGTCCGTCAGGTCAATCGCGAAGTGGTAGCCGTCGCCCCTGCCGCGCCGCGACTCGCGCCGCATGAGCCCCTCCTCCGAGGGTGTCCTGGAGAAGAGCACCTCGAAAGCCGCTTCGGATTCCGGTGTGCC
The DNA here is from genome assembly GCA_012521875.1 of Lentisphaerota bacterium. GTDB lineage: Bacteria > Verrucomicrobiota > Kiritimatiellia > RFP12 > JAAYLN01 > JAAYLN01. The sequence goes on from JAAYLN010000121.1 coordinate 3,994, forward strand.
GTAAACGCGCATGGCGTAGAGGCTGATCTGGTTGAGTCCGCCGTAGGCGAGAAGGGGGGCGACGTCCACCCACGGGCTCTCCTCGCCGGCGGCGATGCGGATGCCGGGCTTGTCCGCGGAGCCCGCGCTGGTACCGCGAACGATGCCCTTGAGATTGATGTTCGCGTGGCCGGTGTACCACGGCTGAAACGGACGGCGTCCAAAGAAGTGGATGACGGACGGCACCTTCTGCTCCGGCAGCATGCGCACCTTCAGGTAGAGCGGCGCAAGGTCGGTCGCGCGCGGCTCGTACGTCAGGTTCGTGGTCACGATCAGCATGTCCAGGGAGCGCGTGTAGGCGGTGACCGGCACGTTATGCAGTTTCTCCACCGAGAGGCGCAAGGGGCCGGCGGCGGCATCGAACTCGGCGGCGCGCCACATCCAGCGCGAGTAGCCGGGCCCCACTTCCGCTCGCCTTCGGGTGTTGCGCGCGGCGACTCCTCCTCGGTTCCCATCTCCGCGCGCACCAACTGCTGCCCGTCCTGCGCGGCGGTCACCGCGAATCCCGTCCTGGCGCGGTGCCGCATGATGTCCAGATAGCGCACCCATACGCGATAGCGACCGACGGCGGGCAGGGTCACCATCGCGAAGGCCTCGCCCGGCTTGCCATTCCTGCCGACCAGCATCTGCCCAACGGGACTTCCCCTGTACCATGCCCCGGGGTCATAATCCACAACTTCCCAGCCATTGCTCCGCGTCATCATTTCGGCCTGCACCACCTGCGCGTCCGGCGGCAGCGCGGCGCAAACCACCTGCGCCGCCATCAGGCAGGCAAATCCGAAGAACCAGCTACTACGCAATGCGGTCATGTTCATGTTCCTTTCTCTTCGCCGGTGCGTCTCATAAACCTCACATGGCGCATGGGCGTTCCGCCCATGCAACACGGGCAGGATACCCGTGCATGTGTGCAGGCAAAGGGTTTTGCATGAGCCTCTGGTGACATTCAACCGTTACTGCCGAAACAACCACTCACAAGTCGCAGTAGAGCATGACGGGAGCCAGCAGCCCGCCTATGCCGACCTCGTTGACGCGATCCCGCGTCGTCAGGATGGCCAGCACATTCTGCCCCGGGGCCAGGGCATCTGTAACGTCATAGACCAGGGGCACGCAAAAACCGGAGGGCTCGTCGCCGAGATCCAGGCTCTCGCCCTCCCTGCCCGGCTCGCGGCCGCACTGCACGTGGACGCCGTTGACAAACACCCTGGTCTTGCCTTCGGTGGCGCCAATCCAGAGCCAGACCCGGCGGTCAGCCGGACGTTCGGCAATGTCCACCCTGGCGCGGTACCACATGGCTCCCATGTGATTATGGTGCCCTGACGAGCGGCCAATGGCGTGAACTTGTGCGGTACGGCAGGCAGCTCGGGCTGGTCGTCTATCCCCTTATCCAGACTCTGGGACACATGCAGCATGTCCTCATGCCCGACACGCCGCTGCGCAAGCTGGCCGAAGCGCCGGGCGATCCATACATGTTGTGTCCGAGCAAGGCAGCAACACACGCCTTCATCCGCGACCTGATCCGCGACGCATACGAGGCCTTCGACCATCCCGCCCGCATCCACCTTGGCGGTGACGAATGCCATACCATCGGCTACTGCCCCCGCTGTCATGGCCACTCCCCGGCCGATCTGCTCGCCGGTTACATGCGGCGGCTCCATGAGGCCGCCACCAGCCTGGGGATGCAGGTCGAGTTCTGGGCCGACATGGTGCTGGCGCATCCGCAAACACTCGACAACCTTCCCACCGACATCTGCTTTGTCGACTGGCTATATACCCGCACATGCGTGCGCGGCCCCACGCTGGACCGCTGCTGGGGCTACCCCGGCGCCAGCGGCCCCGGTATCGCCGGTCTGACCGCAGCGCAACTGCTCGACGGGCTGCCTGCGGCGCTCGAACCCATGCGTCCCTTTCTGGTCAATGCCGACAACACCTGCAACGCCTTTTACGGGGCGCACTTCCTGAAATCCAGAGGCTACAAGGTAATGGTGGCCAGCGCTGTGCGTTTCGGCGGCGACAGCTACGCCCTGCCGCGTACCCGCACCAACCTGCTGAACGTCGGCGCGACCGAGGAGGCCGCCGCCGAACTGGGTGCCGATCATCTCGTCACCAGTTGGGCGGTGCGGCTCAGCCATCCCGAGACCACCTGGCCGGGGATGCTGTCGCAGAACACGTCACTGGACGAGGCCACTCTAGCCCGTGTCGGAGCGTCGATCGGCGGACTCGACAGCCGTCTGCTGGCATTGCTTGACAAGGCCCAGATAGGGTTGAACGGCGCTACAATCATCCTGCCGGAGCAGTTCATGCGCTACCAGCGCCCCTTATACGCAGACTGGCTGGAGTGGGTCGCCAAGATCCGGATGGAACCCGATGCCGCCGCGCGCATGGACGCCATCCGGCAGCAGATTAAGGCCGCAGCGGCGGCGCAGGAGATCCTGCAGACCCGGCTGGACGGCGGGATTGGCGAGCGGACAGTGTTGCGCCACTGGATCATCGGGCTGCGCCTGCTCCACCTTCGTGCCCGGCAGGTGCTTGCCATACTCGAGCCGCAGACCAACCTCGAGGCCAGCCTGCGGCAGTTGATCGAGGAGAACCACCACCTGATGAGTGATTTCATCGAGGTATGGCGCGACAGCCTCGCGCCCGTCTCGCTGGCCAACGAGGTCGAAATCAAGTTCAGGCGCGACATCCGTGTGCTGACCGAAATCCTCGGCTAAAGGACAGTCTGAGAACAAGAACAAGAATACAAGGATCGACCGCTTGTCTTTGGCATATAATCATGTTGTGCTCCCCATGTTGTTGAACATCGTCCGCGTTACAAGTATCCTGCGTTATTCCCACTGGGTTCGATCCGCAATACTGGATACGCACCATTCTGAATTCCGCCCATCAACGACCGTACACCGTTGAGGCTCTTGAATTCTTGATTTATCAACACAACCATGAATAACATGCGTATATTAGCAACCTCATACGGCTAAATCAAGCGATGGCTGTTCACCGACAGCGTCCTGTGGGTTGACGCCATCCCTCTAACCGTGTAAGATGTTAGCCACCTTGGAGAACTTATGAAACAGGAAAGTCTTCAGCAGGCCAGGCAGTCTCTGGCCATTGAGCGCGACGAGATACAGAATGTGCTGGACACACTCGATCCCGCGGCCTTCGGCCGTGCGGTCGATGTGCTGGCGCGTGTGCCGCGGATCATGACGTGCGCGAGTGGCACCTCGGGGATCGCGGCCAAGAAATTCGCCCATTCGCTCTGCTGTATCGAGCGCGGTGCCATGTTCATGCCGCCCTGCGAGGCGGTACACGGCGGCCTAGGCGCCCTCAAGCGCGAGGACGCCCTTGTCATGGTCTCGCGCGGCGGCAAGACCGCCGAACTGCTGCCGGTGATCGACGTCTGCCGCAAAAGGGGCGCGACGCTCATCGCCGTGACCGAGAACCTCGACTCCCCGCTGGCACGGGCGGCGGACATCGTGCTGGCGTTGCACATAGGGCGCGAGAGCGACAAGCACAACATCATGGCCACATCGAGCTTCATGGCCACCGTTGCGCTTTTCGACGCTCTGCTGGCCGCGCTTATCGAGGAGACCGGCTACGAACGCGAGATGTTCGCCCTCATCCACCCCGGCGGCGCCGTCGGTAACTTGCTAAACAAGGAGCAGGCACCATGCTAGCTGACTATCACATCCGGGCTCCGTTCTTCGAGTTCGGCCCCAAGGCGTACCTCTACGGCAAGCCTCTGCTTGATCTGGTGATGGCTATCGACCAATACGCCATCGAATACGATGTGGACGTTATCGTTGATCCGCAGCCGACGGACATCCGCCTGCTTGCACAGCACGTCAGGCGCGTGCATGTCTATGGGCAGCATGCGGACTTCCTCCCGCCAGGGCGGGGCATGGGCAGTATCCTGCCCGAAGCGCTCAAGGCCGCCGGCGCGGTCGGCGTGATGCTCAACCATGCGGAGTGCAAGCTCACGCTGGATGTGATCGAGAAGACGATCCGCCGCGCCGATGAGGCGGGACTGGCAACTATCGTCTGCGCCGACACGATCGCGGAGATGGAGGCTATCGCACGGATGGCGCCGAATCTGATCGTCGCCGAGCCCACCGAGCTTATCGGCACGGGCCAGACGAGCTCGATGGATTACGTGCGCGAGTCGATCACCCGGATCAAGGCTATCAATCCGGCGATCATGGTGCTGCAAGGCGCGGGCATCAGCAACGGCGATGACGTGTACAAGGTCATCCGCGCCGGCGCCGAGGCCACAGGCTCCACCAGCGGCATCATCAAGGCACCCGATCCCGCCGCGATGGCACGCGAGATGATCGCCGCCGTTCGCCGCGCCTGGGACGAACGCCAGGCTGAAGAGGCAACCACCGCGCAGACCTAACAATCTAAGGCCACAAAAGGCCGTAAGAACTGAACAACCACACCGAACCAAAGGAACATCAACATGGCCGTCTATCATGACGAAATCAAGCTCCAGTCCCGTGATCGCCAACCCCACTTCCACAACGTCACCGACGAGGTGAAGGAAATTGTCAAGAAGTCGGGGATCAAGAACGGCATCTGCGTAGTCTATTCCCACCATACGACATGCTCGGTCATCACGCAGGAATGCTCGCATGACCTCAACTACTGGGGACGCGAGTACATGCAGGTCGATCTGGTGAACATCATGGAGAAGCTTGTGCCGACCTGCCGCTCCGAGGGGCAGTACCACCACCCCGGACCGAAGCACATCGAGTTCGCTCTCTCGTGCCCGGGCGAAGTCGCCGCAGGCAGCCTCAACACGGACGCCCATCTGCGCTCCTGCTTCTTCGGCCGTAGCGAGACGATCGTGATCAAGGACGGTGAACTCTCGCTGGGCGACTTCGGCTTCATCTACTTCATAGACTGGGACCAGGTGCGCGAGCGCGCCCGCGTCTGCGAAGTCCAGATCATCGGCGAATAGCCATATCAGATGCGCCTGTACCGCCAGCCTCCCGCGGCGGTACAGGCACAAGCCCACGGTACAGCTACCAAAAGGTAGGGCGCGCCGGGTAGCGCGCCGCACACAGCATGGCTTCACCCTACCAGTACTTGCGCGCCTTCGCGGGAACTGCTCCAGAGTGGCGTGGCCATTCCTGTCTGCGCACGTCGCGACGGGCAGGCAGGAATGCCTGCCCCACACTGCCCGCCCCTTGCTTCTGATAGCATAAACCCGCCATCCCAGGCAGACATTCCGCGAAAATCGCGGATCCCGATTTTGAATCCCAGGCGCGGATAGGCTATACTCTGCCTTTAATTGCCGTCATGAAACGCATCCTATTCATCGCTTCGCAGCCTTTCTTCGAGTGGCGGGGTTCCCCTATCCGCCTGGGGTTCGACCTGCAGGCACTCACGGAACTGGGCTATACCGTGGACTTCCTGACGCTCCCGCTTGGCGAGCGGCGCGAGATTCCGGGCGTGAATATCCGGCGCGCACCAAACATTTTCTTTGCACGGCGGATCTCCATCGGCCCCTCGCTCCTCAAGCTGGGCTTTGACTTCCTCCTCCTGTGGATGGCGCTCGGCAGCGTCCTGCGCCGGCGCTATGCCGTGGTACACGGGGTGGAGGATTGCGGGCTGCTCGCTTGGATGGCAGCGCGCGTCGGCAGGGCCAGGCTGATCTTCGAGCGCCACTCCGACCCCGCCAGCTATCACAAGGGAGGCCTGCGCAACGTGATCATGCGGGCCTATGCCGCCGTGGAGCGCTTCGTCATGCGGCGGGCCGACGCCGTCATCGGCACCGGTCCGGGGCTGGTGGCCGATGCGCAGTCGGTCGGTCGCGCCAGCCGCGCCTGCCTCATTCCGGACATCCCCTCCTCGCTCGTCGAGGCCACGGAGGCCGGACGGGCTGCCGCCCGCGCGCGCTGTATGCGCCAGCCCGATGACATACTGATCGGCTATGTCGGCTCCTTTGCCGTCTATCAGGGCATCGACCTGCTCTTCGCCGCCATTCCCATCGTGGCGGCGGCGGAAGCGCGCGCACGCTTCATTATCATCGGCGGCTCGCCGGCGGAGATCCATGAGCGCAAGGAGGCCCTGGCGGCAGCCGGCTACCCGCATACCGTGCTCTTTCTGGGGCACATCCCCCCCGACCAGCTTCCCGATGTGCTGGCGGCGACCGACATCCTGCTCTCGCCGCGCATCTCCGGCATGAACACCCCGCTCAAGCTGCTCGACTACCTCAAGGCCGGGGCCGCCATCGTGGCGACCGACTGCGAGGCCAACCGTCTGATCCTGAACCACGAGAACGCCCAGCTCACCCCGCTGACGCCCGAAGGCTTTGCCGAAGGCATACTGGCGCTCTGCCGCGACCCGGGGCGCCGCGAGCGCCTCTCCAGCGCCGGTGCCGAACTGCTTGCCAGCCAGCACAACTTCGCCCACTTCCGCGAGGGTCTGCGCCAGTGCTACACCTATGTTTTGAATCAGAAGTGATGTTTTGATAGGCTTCTACGCATACCAATGTCAAACACGAGCGACATGGATCGGATTGCCATCACGGGCATGGCCTGCCGCTTTGCCGGCAGCGAGGACCTGGGCGCCTTCTGGCGCCGGATACTCGATGGCGTACCGGCCTTGAGCGACCCGCCCGACGGTGAGGCCTTCCGTTTCCACATGCCCGACAGCAAGGTCTTCAACCGCGTCACAACACTGCGCGGCGGCTACCTGCGCGAACTTTGGCAGACACTGCCGGCCTCCGTGGGGCTCACCGCGCCGGCCCTGGCGGGCACCAATCCGGAACATGCGCTGTTTATGGATCTGGCGGCGCAGGCCTTCCGCGATGCCGGGTATGCCGAAAAGAGCCCGCCGCGGGAGCGTACCGCCGTGATCCTGGGCTACAACCCGCACATGGATCCGGCCGCAGTCAACTGGATGCAGCAGGGATTGGTCATCGACCAGACCCTCGATCTGGTGCGGCGCTGCTTCCCCCACGGCAGCACCCAGGATTTCGAGAGCCTGCGCCAGAATCTACTGCGCTGCCTGCCGGAGTACGACTCGCGCAACACCCCCGGACTCTTCAACAGCGCCATCCTCGCGCGCCTGGCCCAGAAGCTCGATCTGCGTGGGCCCGGCTACCTGGTGAGCGCGGCCTGCGCCTCCTCGCTGCTGGCACTGCAGGCGGCGATGGACGAGCTGCGCACCGGGCGCGCCGATGTAGCCCTGGCCGGCGGCCTGACCGGCGTGCTCACCCCGCAACTGATGATGCCCTTCAGCCATCTGGGGCTGCTTTCACGGTGCGACGTCCCCCACCCCTTCGGCCGCGATGCCGATGGCACACTGCTCGGCGAGGGTGGAGGCCTGCTAGTCCTGAAACGTCTGGGCGACGCCCGCCGCGACGGCGACCGCATCTACGCACTGCTGCGCGGGATAGGCATTTCCATGGATGGCAACGGACAGAACCGCGAGGACAGCCAGATGCATGCGCTGCAGCGTGCTCTGGCGCAGAGCAGCGTCACGCCCAACTCGATCGCCATGATCGAGGCCCACGGTTCGGGTATTTCCGCCCAGGATCGTTCCGAAGTCCGCGCGCTCGCACCGCTTCTCGGCGGGTCGCGCACCCGTCCGGCGGTGGCGCTCGGCTCGGTCAAGGCCCTCATCGGGCATTGCGGGGCGGCTGCCGGGGCGGCAAGTGTCATCAAGGCGGCGCTGGCACTCTACCACCGCATCATCCCGCCCTCACAGGACGCGCAGTTTCCCCATCCGCAGCTCAAGCTGAACGAGTCGCCCTTCTACCTGAACCTTAATCCGCGGCCGTGGGTACACAACGACGCCGGACAGCCCCGCCGGGCCGGTGTCAATGTCGTCGCCATGAGCGGTCTGGCGGCGCATGCGCTGCTGGAACAGATGCCGGGGGAGCTGTGAAACCACGCCTGCATATCCACACCGAGCTGGAGAGCGAACTGGTGCTGCTGGGCAGCGCCGACCGCGAGGGTCTGCTGGCGGAGATCGAGCGCCTCATCGACTACCTGCGCCGCGCCCCCTTTCCCCAACTCCGCGACATCGCGCTGACCACCGGTGTGGAAGCGCACGATGCCCTCTCCCGCGCGGCTATCGTGGCGACCTCGACCACGGATCTGCTGGACAAGCTCCTGCTGCTGAAGCAGCGGCTGGAGTCGGGCCGCGAGCGCAACATGCCGGGCAAGGGCATCTTCTTCGGCACCGACCTCTGCCCGGCCCCCGGGCGCACCGTCTTTGTCTTTCCCGGCGAGGGATCCCAGTATCCGGACATGCTGCGCGAGCTCTGTCTCCACTTCCCCGCCTGCCGCTCGGCCTTTGACGATGCCGACACCGCCTGCGCCCTGGCCGGCAGCCCGATGCTGCCGAGCCAGTGGATTTTCCCGACGGGGCAGTCCGAGTCGCAGTCCAATACCGCACTCAACATGGCCGGCGCCGTCCAGGCGGTGATCGCCGCCGACACGGGGCTGCTGCGTTTCTTCACCCAGCTCGGCATCGTCCCCGATGCGGTTGTCGGCGTGGGGATCGGCGAAATCACGGCGCTGGAGTGCTCGGGTGCCATCTCGTTCAACAACCGCTCAGAGAGGATCCAGGCCCTGCGCAACGGCTACACGCTGATGAAGGGGCTTGAGGAGACGCCCCACACGCCGACATGCGCCTGCCTCTCATCCGAGGGACTGAACCGCGAGGCGCTGGAGCAGTGCCTGGAGCCCTTCGGCGACCAGGCGCTCATCGCGCGCGACCATAGCGCCAGCCTCTTCGGGCTCTGTGTGCGCCAGCCCGTGGCCGAGCGCGTGGCACAGGCCCTGCGCGATGCGGGGGCGACAGTACGCAAGCTGCCGCTCAACCAGCCCTATCATACGCCCTGGATGGAGCATGTCCGCGCCGACCTCACCGCCTTCTTCACGCGCATCGTCAACCGCGAGCCCACCATGCCCCTCTATTCGTGCGTGACGGCGGCACCGCATGCGACGGATCTGCCGACACTGGCGGCCGACGCCGCCGCGCAATGGACGCAGCCGTTGCGCTTTGCCGACACGATCCGGCGTCTCTACGAGGACGGTTTCCGTGTCTTCGTTGAACTGGGCGCCCGCGGCAGCCTGGCGGCCAGTATCGGCAGCATCCTGCACCACCAGCCGCACGTGGCGCTGGCGGCCAACCGCGTCCACCGCTCGGCCCTGCAGCAGTTGCACATGACGCTGGCGCTCCTGGCCACCCACCGCCAGAAGGTCGACATCTCCCAGTTGCACATCAACCGCGGCTCGCAAATCCTCGACTTATCACGCCCCCGGCCGACCCACGCCCAGCGCGCCGAACGCACCCTGCCGCTCAACACGCTCCTGCCCTCGCTGCGCGCCGCCGAGATACCGAAGGGCCTCGTCGCCCCGCAGGCCCCCATGCCGGTGGGCCAGCGCCGCCTGGCCACGTCCGAGCGTAACGACAAGCCGGATGACGGCGCGCGCACCGACTTTCCGCTGCTGCTGGATGCCGAGACGCTCGACTCGTCCACAGCCGATGAGATCGTCCTGGTCTCCAGCCTCTCGATCCTCGACCAGCCCTTCCTGGCCGACAGCGCCTTTGGCAGCTCATCCGTCTCACTGACCGACAGCACCTTGCGCGGTCTGCCGCTGATGCCGCCGGGCATGCTCTCCGAAGTGATGGCCGAGGCGGCGCGCAAGCTGGAGCCGGATCTGGTGGTTGTCGCCATCGAGGAGTTTGCCATGCCGCGCTGGCTGGTGGTCGAGGCGAGCACGCGCACCATCCAGATCCGCGCCCGCCGGCTGCCCGGCAACACAGACGGCATCACCAAGTTCGAGACCACGGTGCTCGATCACGAGCGCGCTATAGATACCCCTGCCGGCAACGCGATACTGGCGCGTGCCATCGTCTCGCTGGCACCGGACTACGCGCCGCCATCCCAGCCGCCGCGCGTGCTGGCCCTGAGGGGGCCCGTCAAGCTCGACTGGCAGGCCACGGATCTATACCCTACGCGCCTGCACCACGGGCCGTCGTTCCAGAACCTGCAGGCGATCCCGGAGTGGGGCGAGAACGGGCTGGCGGCCCACTGGCTGTCCCTGCCGCGGAGCAGCCTGCTGCGCCGCACGGCCACACCGCGCTTCTCGGTCGATCCCCTGCTGCTGGCCAGTGTCGGGGCAGGACTGATGGCCTGGGACGCACGCGAACCGGCCAGCGGCGCGATCCAACTGCCCGTGGCCTACGAACGCATCGAGTTCTACGCGCCGCCCGCCGCCGAGGGGGAGCGCGGCCAGATGACGCTCTTTGTGAACCGGCGCGAGGCCCAGGCCATCAGCGGCGACGCCGAAATGACCGATGCCGAGGGACGACTGCTCTGCCGCGTCACAGGCTGGGCCAACCGTATCTACAACATCCATCCCGCACTGCACAACCTGCTGCTGCATCCCACCGAGGGATTCCTCTCGCGCGAGATACCGCCCAAGCTCCTGCCAACATTGTCGCAGGAGGTGATCTGCCGCATCGCCGACGCCTTTCCGGCCACGCTGGTGGGTGAGACCGACGACCTTTGGCTGCGGGTGGCGGCCTATCTGACGCTCTCCCTGACCGAGCGCCTCAAGTGGCGCGAGATGGGCGGCACGCCGCAGCGCCGCGCCGAGTGGCTGCTGGGACGCATCGCCGCCAAGGACTCCGTACGCCACTGCCTGCAAACACGCTACGGGCGCCGCTGGGCCGCCGCCGATATCCGCATCGAGACCGACGAGGCCGGCAAGCCGTGCCCACAGGGCGAGTGGCGGCGCCATTGCGGTGCCCGCATGGACATCTCCATCACCCATACGCTCGACCATGTGGTCGCCGCCGTCGCGCCCAATGCCGTTCTGGGCATCGACATCGAGCAGCACACGCGTGCGATCAGCGACGACTTCGCCGCGGCCGCCTTCGGTGCCACGGAGCAGGAGATCGCCGCCGAAAGCGGCGAGGGTGCCACGGCGCTCTTCCGCTTCTGGTGCGCCAAGGAGGCGCTCGTCAAGGCGCTCGGCACCGGCCTGCGCTATGGAGCCAGCGATCTGCTGGTACGGAATTACGACCGTGCCAGCGGCCGCCTGACCATCGAGGCCACCCGCCTCTGGTCGCAGGCCTTCCCCGCCCTGCGCAACCGGCCGATCTACGTACACTCCTGCCTGCTCGAGAATCTGGTGCTGGCCGTATGCGTGCTCGAGCCGGAACTGGCGGCCGAGCCGCGAGTGCTGGGCTAGGTCAGGAGACAGAGGACAGGGGACAGGAGACAGGAAAGTAGCAGTAGGCAGTGGCAGTAGGCAGTGGCAGTAGGCAGTGGCGGGAGACAGTGCTGATACTGTCGTTCACAAGCCTCGATGGTCGTCGATCGGGGTTGACGGGGGTCGATTGGGGTCGAGTGCCTGCGAAGTTTCAGCAAAAGCGCGCAAGCACAGGTGGGGCGACGCCGTCCCGGCTAGCCGCAGCGATGGAGTGATGGAGCGTGGGGAAGTTCTAAAGTTTGGGTGCTCGCCTGTACCGAAGCACCCCGCCCGCCGCGTCGGCACAGGCTCACGGTACAGCTAAGTCGGCAGTTTCGTGCTATCATGTCCGGAACAGTCAGACCTGTCGGACTCGTCGGACTAGTCAGACAGAACACAAAGCGCCAACGGCGCGCCCTATCCCAGCCTAGGGCGAAGCCCTAGGGAAGCAATGGCAAAAGCAACGA
>JAAYLN010000122.1 GCA_012521875.1 Lentisphaerota bacterium
GCAGTAGGCAGTAGGCAGTGGCAGTGTCGACGGTGTCGCGAGGTGGTGGTCGAGCGAATCGAAAGAATCGAGCAATCCGAAAGAATCGAATCATTCGAATCCATCGACTCTATCGATTCTTTCGACAAAGCATAGGGACAAAGTGTGGGGACGAAGCGTATCCGACAAAGTGTGGAGACAAGGTGTGGAGACAAGGTGTGGGGACAAGGTGTGGGGACAAGGTGTGGGAGACAAGGTGTGGGAGATAAGGTGTGGGGACAAGGTGTGGGAGACAAGGTGTGGGAGACAAGGTTTAGGCGCGAAGCAGTCGCAGCATCGGCATCGTTCACGAGCATGCGCGAAGCGCTCTTCAATCACCACCAATCACAAATCCCAAATCTTCTTGGCGTCATTGCGTCTTGGCGGTTCAAATTAACAGCGGCGCTACCGAAGGTGATAACGGGAACGCCCGCGACCAATCACAAATCAAAAATCTAAAATTCCCCGTCCCCCGCTCACCCCATCTTCTTGGACTGAGCGGTCTCGCGGATCACGTAGATCGGCTTGTTCTGCGACTCGTGGTAGGTGCGCGTCTGCAGCTCGGCCATCAGGCCCAGAGTGATGAATTGCAGGCAGAAGCCGAAGAAAACCCAGGGCGTGATGACCCAGAAGGGGCGCTTGTGCAGGTAGGTGTGCTCGGTAAAACCGAGACCACCGAGCCAGCCTTGCGCGCCGTAGGCGCCGGTTGTGCCGGCGATCCAGTCGAATGCCACGAGCACCAGCATTATCAACGAGACCGCGCCGAAGCGCAGGCCGGTCTTGCCGAAGATCTGGATCGGACGGGTGCTGTACTGCAGCAGGAACTTGACCGTCATCAGGTCGAGCACGACGCGGAAGGTGCGTGAGATGCCGTACTTCGACTTGCCGAACTTGCGCGCGTGGTGGCGCACCGGCACCTCGTCGATCCGTCCGCCCACCCAGCTTGCCAGCGCCGGCACGAAGCGGTGCATCTCGCCGTAGAGCTTGAGGTTCTTGACGATGTCGCGGCGGTAGGCCTTGAGCGAGCAGCCGTAGTCGTGCAGATGCACGCCCGTGATGCGGCTGATTAGTCCATTGGCGATCATCGAGGGCAGCTTGCGGTCGAGGAAGCGGTCCTGGCGGTCCTTGCGCCAGCCGCTGACAACGTCGAAGCCGCTATCGATGCGCTCGAGGAGCATCGGGATGTCGGCCGGGTCGTTCTGGAGGTCGGCATCGAGGGTGATGACCACCTCGCCCTCGGCGGCATCGAAGCCCGCCGCCATGGCGGGGGTCTGGCCGAAGTTGCGCCGGAAGCGGATCAGCCGCAGGCAGGGGTAGCGTCCGGCCTGCTCCAGCATGACCTCCCAGGAGCGGTCCTTGCTGCCGTCGTCCACGAGAATGATCTCGTAGCGTTTGCCGAGACCGCTCAGGACGTTGTGGAGCTGCTCGACGAGCGGTGGCAGGCTCTCCTCTTCGTTATATACGGCGACGACGATGGAGACATCGATCATGACGGGACTCCCTTAGGTGGTTCAGGTGCGGCCCTGCGCCTGGCGCAGGCGCATGATGAGGGCGTTGGTAGAGGCATCGTGCGACAGTGGCGGCGTGGTTTCGGCCTTCAGCTCCTCCAGCACCTTGCCGGCGAGCACCTTGCCGAGTTCGACGCCCCACTGGTCGAACGAGAAGATGTTCCAGAGGATCCCCTGGGTGAAGACCTTGTGCTCGTAGAGCGCGATCAGCGCGCCGAACGTCTGGGGATTCAGCTCGTCGGCCAGCAGCGTGTTGGTGGGGCGGTTGCCCTCGAAGGTCTTGTGTGGGATCAGCGCGTCGGGCACGCCCTCGGCACGGCACTGGATGGCGGTCTTGCCCATGGCCAGCGCCTCGGTCTGGGCGATGAAGTTGGCCATCAGCTTCTCGTGGTGGTCGCCCATCGGGTTCTGCGAGCGGCAGAAGCCGATGAAGTCGCAGGGAATCAGGCGTGTGCCCTGGTGGATGAGCTGGTAGAAGGCGTGCTGGCCGTTGGTGCCGGGCTCGCCCCAGATGATGGGGCCTGTGGTGTGGCGCACCCGCTGCCCCTGGCGGTCGATCGACTTGCCGTTGCTCTCCATGTCGAGCTGCTGGAGGTAGGCGGGCAGGCGGGCCAGATACTGGTCGTAGGGCAGTACGGCGTGCGTCTCCGCGCCATAGCCGTTGGCGTAGAGTATGCCGAGGAGGCCTAGAATGACGGGCAGGTTGCGTTCGAAGGGCGCCGTGCGGAAGTGCTTGTCCATGGCGTGGTAACCCTTCAGCATGCGCTCGAAGGCACGCGGGCCGATGGCCAGCATCAGCGGCAGACCGATGGCCGAGGGCAGCGAGTAGCGTCCACCTACCCAGTCCCAGAAGCCGAACATGTTGGCGGGGTCGATACCGAAGGCCTCCACCTTCTGGCGGTTGGTCGAGACGGCCACGAAGTGGCGGGCCACCGCCGCGGTGTCGCCGCCCAGACGGCCCAGCAGCCACTGGCGGGCCGAGAGGGCGTTGGTGAGCGTCTCCTGCGTGGTGAAGGTCTTGGAGGCGATGATGAAGAGTGTCTGCTCGGGCCTGACCTGCCGCAGCACCTCGGCCAGGTGGGTGGCGTCGATGTTCGAGACGAAGAAGAGGCGCAGACTGCGCTTGGCATAGGGCTTGAGCGCCTCGCAGGCCATGGCCGGGCCGAGGTCGGAGCCGCCGATGCCGATATTGACGATGTCGCGGATCGGCTTGCCGGTATGGCCGCGCCATACGCCGCGGCGGACATCCTCGCAGAAGGCGGCCATGCGCTCGCGGACCGCCCGCACGTCGGGCATGACGTCGTGCCCGTTCACAAGCACGGGCTCGCCGGAGAGGTTGCGCAGGGCGGTGTGCAGCACGGCGCGGTTCTCGGTGGCGTTGATGGGCTGTCCCGTGAACATCGCCTCGATCTCGCCGCGCAGGTTGGAGGCCTCGGCCCACTCCACCAGCCGCTTCATCAGCGCGGGCGAGATGCGGTTCTTGGAGTAGTCCAGCGTCCAGCCCGCCGCGCGGGCGGTGAAGCGCTCGGCCCGCCGGGGATCCTCGGCGAAGGCATCGCGCAGATGGATGCTGCGGGTGTTATCGATTTCCTGAAGGACGGATTGCCAGGCTTCCGTGTGCATGTCGGGACTGTTCCTAATGTTGTACAAGTGCGGTAATAAGAGACGGTTATAGTGTAATCTGCCAGCGCCGGTTGGGCAACGGTGTTTTCATGGGCTGGCGGATTTGGCCGGATTTGGCCGGTGGGGGTGGGGTTGGTAGTTGGTGGTGTGGTTTATGGTTTGTGGTGGATGGTTGGTGGCTGCTGGAAAGGGCGAGAGACACTTTGTCTCCACACCTTGTCTTCTGCTCCTTGTCTCCACACTTTGTCGGCCGAAACGAGGACGAGGACGATCCATCCGCCTTCCGCCCGCTCTCCATACTCTCCCCACGCCCCCCCCTTTCGCCAGCCTAATTTCTTGCCGGCGCTCTTTCCCTTGGTGGCAATGCTGTGTTATATTTTAACGCATAAACACACGTCATTTGCCCGGCGCGCGGGTTTTGCTCTCCGCCTTAGGCGCCATCGCCCTGTCGGCCACGGCGCAGCCGTCTTTCGAGTATGCGGTGGTGCCTGCCATCAGCAACATCAAGCGTCTGCCGGATACCCCGCCGGCGGACGGCGCCTTCGGTGCCCCAGTGCAGATCATCGCGGCACAGGGCGAGTTCGAACCGGCCTCGCTGGTGCTGCGCGCCCCTAGCGACGTGGCGCAGGTCGTCCTCAAGCCCTCCGATCTCAAGGGAAAGGCGGACGTCATTCCCGCATCGGCGCTCGATCTCAAACTGGTCAAGGTCTGGGTGCAGGCCGGCTGCGCCTGGCATAGCTACTTTGCCGACTCCGCAACCACAACCTGCTATATCCCATGATTCCGACCTTCCGCGGCGGCAACACCAACCTCTTCGAGCGCCAGCTCGAAATCTACAAGCAGGCCGGACTGGGCACCGACACCGTCTTCGACCCCGTGCGGGGCATCCCCGACTACGGCTACCTGACTCACTCCAACCGCATGAAGCCTCTGGCGGAGCAGGACATCCCCGGTTACTGGCCCGCACGGCGATCAAATCCGGCAAGACTGAGCACGTCTATGCGGGGCGCATGGCGCTCCAGTATCTGAACCAGCTTAATGGCAAGACCTGCGATCTCAATGCCGCGCGTATCGAGATGTTCCTGCGGCCCGGTGCCGGCAGGCCCTATCACCAGTGGATGGTCGATGTGCATCCCAGGAAGGTCAGCTTTGTCGACTGGATGCCGCCACCGTCGATAAGCTCTTCCGCGAGGCCGTACCCCTCTGGAACGAGTTTGCCTATGCCGTGGCGGAGCGCCGCGAAGCCTACTTGCGGAACAAGTTGCTGGCCGGTGAGTAGCCCCTATAAAGCGTCTTCAGACGCCTGCTCTCGCGCCGTTTCGCGGCGCTGGCGGAAGAAGCTCTGGAGGCGTTCGAGGCATGTGTCGGCCAGAATGCCCGGTACCACCGTGGCGCGGTGGATGAGCGCTGCATGGTCGAGGATACCGAAGATGGAGTGCCCGCCGCGCTGCGGATCGGGCACGCCGTAGACCACCGTGGGAATACGCGCCAGCACGATCGCCCCGGCGCACATGGCGCACGGCTCCTTGGTGACGTAGAGGATGGTCCCCGTCAGGCGGAAGTCGCCGAGGGCCGCAGCGGCCTGGGTGATGGCGAGCATCTCGGCGTGCGCCGTGGGATCCTTGAGCATCTCGGTCTGGTTGTGGGCGCGCCCGAGAACCCGGACGGCGGCCAGGCAGGCGGGGGCCTCGCCGGGATCGGCGATGATCACGCAGCCGGTGGGTACCTCGCCCGCCGCTGCGGCCTTGTCGGCCTCGCGCAGTGCCATGCGCATGAAGTGCTCGTGGAAGGCGTAGTTCATGGAACCATCAGGGAGAGGAGCCGGTGCGCGAGCTGCGCGGCGGTGAAGTCGGCGAAGGTGAGTCCGGGCACCGGTGCCAGCTCGACCACGTCGGCGCCCACGACGCGCCGGCCGCGGGTGAGGAGATCGAGCAGGCACATGGCCTGATGCCAGAAGAGCCCGCCGGCCACGGGCGTGCCGGTGGCCGGCATCTGCGAGGGATCGAGTCCGTCCACATCGAAGGTGATGTAGACATTGCGTGGGAAGTCGGCGGGCAGCAGCCGCCGTGGCAGGGGCCCCTGCAGGGCGTCGGCATCGAAGAAGGCGATCCCGTGCTTGCGGCGGTAGGCGGCCTCATCCAGGCTGTAGGCGCGCGTGCCGAACTGCACCACCGGGAAGCCGAGCTCGGCCACGCGGCGCATGACGCAGGCGTGGCTCAGGGGGGAATCCTCGTAGGTGTCGCGCAGGTCGGCGTGGGCGTCGAAGTGCAGGAAGCCCATTTGGATGCCGGCGGCCTTGAAGGCACGGGCGGCACCCAGAGTCACGGTATGCTCGCCGCCAAGCACGAGCGGACGCGCATTGGCCGCCAGTGCGCGGGCGACCCGCGCCTTGATCGCATCAATCCAGGCCGCCGCATCGGCGCGCTTGGGCAGCCGTACCGAAGGCTGCGTGTGGATGCCCAGTGCGCCGGGTGCCACGCCGCGGTCGTGGGCCTCGAGCTGTCCCGAGGCCTCGATGATGGCCTGCGGGCCGCGGGCCGTGCCGCGCCCGTAGGAGACGCTGAGTTCCATCGGCACGGGAATGACATGGAAGATGGCCCGTCCGGCGCGTGCGGGGGGATATTCCGTCTCGAGAAAGGCTTTGATGCGGGTGTTTGCGGGTTGGGCCATGGCGGAGTACTCAGGAGAGGCGCATCTTGAAGTCCTCGTAGCCGAAGCGGCGCACAAGGCGCAGCCTGCCGTCGGGCTCGCGCGCGACGATGTTGGGCAGGCGGATGCCGTTGAAGGTGGTGTTCTTGACCATCGTGTAGATGGCCATGTCCTCGAAGATCAGGCGGTCGCCGCTGCGCAGGGGAGTGTCGAAGCTGTAGTCGCCGATGACGTCGCCCGCCAGGCAACTGGGGCCCGCAAGGCGGTAGGTGTACGCCTTCCCGCCGGGATCGGCCCCCTTCTCGGCATGTCGGCCGGGCGTGGCGCGTCCGTCCCAGTCGTGATCGCGGAAGATGCGCGGCCGGTAGGGCATCTCGAGCACGTCGGGCATGTGGCAGGTGCAGGAGGTGTCGAGGATGGCGATCGGGAGCGTGTTGTGGACGATGTCGAGCACGGTGGAGACCAGCGTGCCGGCATTGAGGGCGATGGCCTCGCCGGGCTCGAGATAGACGGTGGGCTGGCCGTGGCGTTGGCGGAAGGAGTTGATCTGCCCGCAGAGCAGATCCAGATCGTAGTCGGCGCGCGTGATGTGGTGGCCGCCGCCGAAATTGAACCACGCGAAATGCGGCAGCAGATCTCCAAAACGCTCCTCGACTGCAGCCAGTGTGCAGGCGAAGGCGTCGGCGTTGTGCTCGCAGAGGTTGTGGAAATGGAGCCCGGTCAGGCCATCGAGGCTCCGGTTCTCGAAGGCCGCGCGCAGGATGCCGAGGCGTGAGCCGGGGGCGCAGGGGTCGTAGATGGGGGTGTGGCCTTCGGAGTGCTCGGGGTTGATGCGCAGGCCGCAGGCGATGGACGGGTGGGGGCGCTGTGCGGCGACCTGCCGGAACTGCTCCCACTGGGCAAAGCTGTTGAAGGTGATATGGTTGGCGACATCGAGCAGGGCATCCATGTCGGCCGCGCTGAGCGCGGCGGCGAAGACGTGTACCTCGCCCCCGAAATAGTCGCGGGCGAGCAGCGCCTCGTGGAGCGAGCTGGCGCAGCAGCCATCGAGTCCGCGGTTTAGCAGGGGGAAGGCGTCGAACATCGAGAAGGCCTTGAGCGCCGCCAGAATGCGGCAGCCGGTGCGCGCCTTGACGCTGCTGAGGATTGCAAGATTATGCTGCAGAGCCGCGTAGTCAATGACGTAGGCGGGGGTCTCAAGCTGCCGGGGAGTAAGATCGTGCTTCATGGTGCGGTGGTGGTGCCGGTGTGTCGCGAGGCTGCCGCGCGGCTGAACTCGCAGCCGCAGAAGTTCTGGCGGTAGAGGTTGAAGCGGCGGGCGAGTTCCACGCTGCGCTGGAAGCCGCCCTGCTTCTTGAAATCGACGGGGAGAAACCGGATCGGGTCGGTGGCCTTGCCGACCTCGAAAAGGGTGGGGGTGTGCTTATGGGGGCTGACGGTCAGCGAGGTGGTGAAGTGATCTAGGCCGAGCGCCTGCGCCCGTGCGGCGGTACGGCCGAGACTGAAGGCGAAGCAGCGGCGGCAGCGGGGGCCGCCCTCCCGCTCCGCCTCGAGGCCGCGGATGGCCGCCAGCCAGTCTTCATGGCGCGCGGTATCGTCGACCAGCAGCGGTGCCTCGAGAGCCTCGGCGAGTTGGACGACCGCCGCGAGGCGCCGCGCGTACTCCCCGCTATCGCCGATGTTGGCGTTGGAGAAGAAGAGCGTCACCACGTGGCCGGCCTCCCGCAGCCGCTCGATGCAGACCGAGGCGCAGGGCGCGCAGCAGGTATGGAGAAGAACTGTCGGCATGGTGATCGGTTTTATGATGGCGCATGGTGGGCCGTTTGTCAATTTTGCAGATCGCTTGCTCCGGGGCCCGGGCCATGGTGCATCCGGCCCGTTGGGCCGGCGGTGCGGGGCTGGTGCCCCCGTCCACAGAGGGACAGGGGGCATAGGGGTGGGGCAGACGATTATTGCGACCACTCAGTGGCTCGCAATTTTGAGGGTAAAAGCCCTGCGCTTCTCTTTTGCCGTCCGGTGGCGGAAACCACGCAGTGGCGCGCAATCCTGAGGGTAAAAGCGCTGCGCTTCTCTTTTGCCGCAGCGATGGAGTGATGGAGCGCCGGTCTTGCAGTTGTACGCTTGCAGTCTCACAGCCCCGCCCGTACCGCCGGTCACTGGCGGGCGAGTGTTCTCACGAGCCGCATGCGGTGGAAGGCGGCTTTTGGCCTGGCGTCAAAAACGGTAGCACGCGGAGCAGGTATAACCGTCTTTGCCATAGGAATAGCCTCCCTCGGAGAGGACGATGACATTGCCGCACTTTCTGCATTTCGTCGGCTCGTACTTCGGCGGGTCGGGCATCTGTTCCCAATTGTACTCGTTCGTGCCGAACCAGACCACCATTTCCGGCTCGGCCATCTTGCGGCACTTCGGGCAGGTCTTCCAGTCGCCCTTGTGTCCTTCGTCGTGGTGGAACGCGCACAGCGTGAACCGGCGGTGGTTCCGGTGGCAACTGTTGCGGGCATACGAGAACAGGACGTAGTCCGCCTCGTCGTCGCAGATCCACTTGCCGCAGCA
>JAAYLN010000123.1 GCA_012521875.1 Lentisphaerota bacterium
GAGTTGAAGTCGAGGGTAGCCAGCGGCTGCACCGTGGGCTCGAGCTTGTGGTTGTAGGAATCCCAGAAGGCGGAACGCTCGGGATTCTCGATCTCGCGGCTCGTTACGGGCGAGAGATCGCGCTGCGGATAGTTCGGCTGCGGTACTTCTGGCGGATCACCAGCCTCCAGCGTGCGCACGAGTTTGACGAACATCTCCTCGAACGCGTGCGTGCGCCCAATAAGCACTTCGCGCTTCTTGAAGTTTTCTGCCGCCATAAAGAGTGCGGCAATGCCCAGCAGCATGATGATAATCACGAGGACGCGCAAAACTTTGCCCATGACACATTCCTTCAGTTGTGGCCTAACAGGTGCATTCGGCATAACAGCCTAAGCTAAACCCAATTCGTAAGCAACATCAATCGTAGCGGATTTCACGAAGCTTGTGAAGCGGGAAAGCCGCCTGTTCAACATGTTGCATAATATGATACAATTTCGGCGTCACTTCAACCAGAAAGGAATCACCATTCATGATCCGCAAAGCTTTTGTCATGTCTGTCCACCCTGACTGCCACGCCGAGTACGAGCGCCGCCACAACCCGATCTGGGAGGAAATGGCCGCCACCCTCAAGGCACATGGCGGGCATAACTACTCCATTTTCCTCGATAAGCGCACCAATCAGCTCTTCGGCTATGTCGAAATCGAGGACGAGGCGCGCTGGGATGCCGTCTCCCAGACCGAAATATGCCAGAAGTGGTGGGCCTCGATGCGCGATCTGATGCCCTCCAACCCTGATAACAGCCCGGAATCGCGCGACCTCCGCGAAGTCTTCCACCTCGCCTAGGAGCCAGAATCATGCCGGATGCCTCTGCCTCGCGTCCCCGCGACCGGGATCCGAACTCTCCAGAGGCCGCCCGCATAGCCGACCTCCTTGGCCGCATGACGACCGAGGAGAAGCTCATGCAGCTCTGCCTGCTGACGCGGATCGACCGCCTGGCGGAGGATCCCGCCTCCGGGCCGGTATATCCCGATCTGATCCACGGCCTGGGAGCCTCCTACTGCACGGGATACTTCGATCCCGAGGCCTTTAACCGTATCCAGCGCTTCCTTGTCGAGGAGACGCGGCTCGGTATTCCCCTTATTATGATGGGCGAGTCGCTCCACGGCTGCATGTTCGATGGCGCGACGGTCTTTCCGCAGGCCATCGGCCTCGGTTCTACCTGGAACACGGAACTAATGTCGGAGGTGGCCACGGCCATCGGGCGCGAGACCCGCGCCACCGGCATCCGCCAGACCTACGCGCCCAATCTCGACCTCTCCCGCGATCCCCGCTGGGGCCGGGTGGAGGAGAACTACGGCGAGGATCCCTACCTGACGTCGCGGCTGGGCGTGGCCTACGTCCGCGGCCTCCAGTCCCAGGGGGTCGTCTCCTCGCCCAAGCACTACTGTGCCCACGGCACACCCGAGGGCGGCATCAACCTCGCCCCGGTACACGCGGGCGAGCGCGAACTGCGCGAGCTCTACCTGCCGCCCTTCGCCGCCGCCATCCGCGAGGGCGGTGCGCTCTCGCTGATGCCTGCCTACAGCGAGCTCGACGGCGTGCCGCTGCACGCCTCGCGCTTCCTGCTGACCGACATCCTGCGCGGCGAGCTCGGCTTCGAGGGCTTTACCGTCACCGATTTCGGCGCCCTCCACATGCTCCACTCCTTCCACCGCACCGCCGCCAACGGCCTCGAGGCCGGTCGCCAGGCGATCCGGGCGGGGATCGACATGGAGGCACCTAGCCGCTTCGGCTTCGGCGAGGAGTTCTTCGCCGCCGTCCACAACGGCACGATCCCCATGGAGTTGATCGACACCGCCGTGACGCGCATCCTGCGCGTCAAGTTCCGCCTCGGGCTCTTCGAGCAGCCCTATGCCGACCCGGCCGCCCGCGCCCAGTTGCGCGCCCTCGCCACGGTCGGGCTCTCGCGCCGCACGGCGCATGAAGCAATGGTGCTGCTCAAGAACGAGGGCGACCTGCTGCCGCTCGCCGACAAGATCGGCCGCGTGGCGCTCATCGGTCCCAACGCCGATAATGCCCAGCTCGGCGACTACACCGCACGCGAGGCGACCGACCGTGCCGTCACGGTACGGCAGGGGCTTGTAGCGCGCCTCGGCGAAGAGCGCGTCGCCTACGCCCCGGGCTGCTCGATCGCCGGCGGTACCGATGCCGAAATCGCCGCCGCCGTCGCCGCCGCGCGGGAGGCCGATGTCGCCATCCTCGTCCTCGGCGACAACAGCAACTTCTACGCCGGCATCGGCTGGGGCGATACCGGGTCGGAAGGCCCCGCCGCCGTCACCTGCGGCGAGGGGTTCGACATGTCCGACCTCGCCCTGCCCGGACGCCAGCAGGAGCTGCTGGAGGCCGTTGCGGCCACCGGCACCCCCGTGGTGCTGGTGCTGATGAGCGGACGCCCCTACGCCATCACATGGGCCGCGGAGCACATTCCCGCCATCCTGCAGGCCTGGTATCCGGGCGAGCAGGGCGGGCACGCCGTCTGCGACCTGCTCTTCGGCGATGTCAACCCCTCGGGCCGTCTCCCGATTAGCTTCCCGCGCTCGGCGGGACACCTGCCCTGCTACTATAACTATAAGATCTCGGCCCGCGGCTATTACAAGAAGCCCGGCGCGCCGGATGCGCCGGGGCGCGACTACGTCTTCTCGTCGCCTGCGGCCCTCTATCCCTTCGGCCACGGCCTCAGCTACACCACGTTCGAATACAACGACCTCCACGTCGAGCCCGCCGTGCTTCCGCCCGACGGCACCGTCGAGGTGGCGGTGACGGTCAGGAACACCGGCAAGCGTGCCGGTGCCGAGGTTGTGCAGCTCTACCTGACCGACGACTACTCGCGCATCACGCCCTTTGTCCGGCGCCTGCGCGCCTTCACGAAGATCCGGCTCGAGCCCGGCGCCTCGGAGCGTGTGCGGTTCCGGCTGGGCTCCGCCGATTTCGCCTTTATTAATGAGCAAATGCGTCCCGAGGTCGAGCCGGGCACCTTCACGGTGGCCGTCGGCGGACTGCAGGGGGCCTTCGAAGTCCGCGAGACGGAAGAGGGCAAACGCCGCGTAAAACAGGAGATTAAAGCATGACCCCGCGTCTGCAGTCGGCTCTCAAGCACGCACGCGATACACGCGCGATTGCGCTTGGCACCGGCGTTCTGCGCCAGGTGCCCGCGCTATTCAAGGAGCAGTTTCCCGGTTCCTCCGGCCGCGTCATCGCCGACCCGCGTACCTTCCAGGCCGCGGGCGCGGATGTGCATGCGGCACTGACCGCCGCCGGGCTGGCCGGAGGCGCCCCCATTTTGCTGGAGGATGAGCCGCTGGTCGCCGAAATCCGGCACGTCGAGGTGCTTACCGGGCAGTTTGCCGCCGGTTCCGATATCCCCGTCGCCGTCGGCTCGGGAACTATCAACGACATTGTCAAGCTGGTGGCGGAGCGCGTGGGCCGCCCCTATATCGTGGTCGCCTCGGCGGCCTCGATGGACGGCTATACCTCCTACGGTGCCTCGATCCTCTACAAGGGCAACAAGCAGACCATGGCCTGCCCCGCCCCGCGTGCCGTGGCGGCCGATCTGGACGTCATCCGGCGCGCGCCGGCGCCGCTGCTGGCCTCGGGCTATGCCGACCTGATGGCCAAGGTCGTCAGCGGGGCCGACTGGATTCTGGCGGATGCCCTCGGTGTCGAGGCCATTGACGAGGTGGCCTGGTCGCTGGTGCAGGGAGAGCTGGCGTCGGCGCTGTCCGGGCCGGAGGCTCTGGTTGGCGGTGATGCGGCAGCCTTCAGCCGTCTGGTCGAGGGGCTGATGATGAGCGGTCTGGCGATGCAGTGGACCGGCACCAGCCGTCCGGCCTCGGGCGCGGAACACCAGTTCAGCCACCTCTGGGACATGGAGCACTATGTCTACAAGGGCGAGGCGCCCTCGCACGGCTTCAAGGTCGGTGTGGCGACGCACTTCATCTCGTGGGTGTACGAGCAACTGCTGCGCGAGCCGCTGGATCAGCTCGATGTGGCGGCGGCCTGTGCCCGCTGGCGTCCCGAGTCGGAGGTGGATGCGGAGGCTCGGCAAATCTTCAAGTCGGAAGAGATACAGGAGCTTGCCCGCCGCGAGCGCGCCGCCAAGCATGTCACGCGCGAGGAGCTGGCCGACCAGTTGAACCTCCTGCGCACCGTCTGGCCGGAACTGCGCGGGCGTCTGCAGCGCCAGCTCCTGCCCTCGGCGGAGATCCGGCGCCGTCTGGCGGCCGTCGGCGCCCCCGACCGTCCCGAGGCTATTGGGATCACCCGCGAGCGCATGGCGGATTGCGCATGGCGTGCGCAGCAGATCCGCCGGCGCTTCACGGTGCTCGACTTCGCACTGCGCACCGGCCTGCTGCAAGACATTCTGGCGAGGTACAGGGAGCATGGCGACGAATAACGTGGTAGAACTGCATGGGGTAACACGGCGCTTTGGCGCCGTGGCGGCCGTCGACCGCCTCTCCCTTGAGGTCAGGCAGGGCGAGATCATGGGCTTTCTCGGCACCAACGGTGCCGGCAAGACCACCACCATCAAGCTGATGCTGGGCTTCACGCATCCCGACGAGGGCACGGTCAGCATTCTCGGCGGCGCGCCCGAACGGCCGGCGACACGGCGGCGGATCGGCTACATGCCCGAGACGGCCTACTATTATCCCTATCTCAACATCCACGAGCTGCTGCGCTTCTACGGCGGCATCTGCGGCATGGACACGGCCACCATCCGCGCACGCTCCGCGCGCCTGATCGGGCGCGTGGGGCTCGCCGATGCCGGACGCCGTCTGCTGCGGCACTACTCCAAGGGCATGCTGCAGCGCGCCGGCATCGCCCAGGCACTGCTGCACGATCCCGATCTCCTGATCCTCGACGAGCCGATCACGGGCCTCGACCCGCTGGCGCGCATCCAGTTCCGCGACCTGCTGCTCGAGCTGCGCGGCGAGGGCAAGACGATCTTCTTCTCCTCGCATGAGCTCTCCGAGGCCGAGCTGATCTGCGACCGCGTGGCGATCCTCAAGCACGGCGCGCTGGTCTGGTGCGGCGCCGTCCACGAGGTCGCCGGCGACGGCGCGCAGAACCTCGAGCGCATCTTCCTGCGCCAACTGGGCGAGGAGGTGGCGCCATGATCGTCTGGCTGCGTCAGGTGCGTGCGTTGGCGGCGCTCGCGGTGCTGGAACTCTACCGGCGCAAGGATCTGGCCGTGGTGCTGATTCTGAGCCTGCTGATCCTCTGTCCGCTGATCTTTTTCACGCCTTTCGGCATATCGGGAGCCAGCCGCTACGTCAACGAGATGGCGATGCTGCTGATCTGGATCTTCTCGGCGGTAATCGCGCTGGGGGTCTCGGCGCGCCTCTTCCCGCCCGAGTTCGAGAGCCGCACCATCTTCCCGCTGCTGGCCAAGCCGGTCGGCCGCGGTACGCTGCTGGTGGGCAAGTACCTCGGCGCCTGCGCCGCCTCGCTCTCGGCGCTGCTGCTCTTCTACCTGGCCTATGGTGTGCTGGTGGGCGTGCGGCAGGGTGTCTGGTTTCCCGTCGTGTTCCTGCAGGCCCTGCTGCTGCACGCCGGGTTCGTCATCGTGGTCGCGGCGCTCGGTCTGCTCGGCTCGCTGGTGCTTACGCCCTCGGCCAACCTGACCATCTGCGCCCTCCTTGTGGGCGGGATGTTCTTCTACGGCCAGCGCCTGCCGGCGCTGGTGGCCGCCCAGCCGCCGCCGGCCAACGCCATACTCGGCCTGATCCACTGGATCGGGCCGCATGTGGAGTTCTTCGATATGCGCCGCCGCGTGGTGCATGAGTGGCCGCCGCTGCCGTGGCGCGTCTGCGGTGCCGTGATGCTCTACGCCGTGGCCTACGCCACCGTCTGCCTGCTGGCGGCGCGCAGCATCTTCATGCGGAAGAAGGTGTAGGGTAGGGTACCGCGATGCGCAACCGCTGGCTCGATCTTCTCCTGCTCCCGGCGCTGCTGGCCGTCGTGCTGCTGGCGCGGACACTGCCGGCGCGCTACGGCACTGCCATGCCACAGGTGCCCGGCGACGACCTGCTGCAGCTCGTACTGGGCGATGCGCGCCGCCAGCTCGGTCAGCAGATGCTGGCCCAGGCCGACAACTACTATCACGGCGGCGTCACGCACGCGGATTGCACCGGGCTGCAAGGCCACGAACACCACCACGACCACGAACATCACCACGACCACGCCCACGACCACGACCACGCCCACGGCCACGACCATCACCACGATGCGGATCATCATCACACATCGCATGACCATGGCACCGGTACCGAAGCCTCCTTCACGATGCGCCACGATCCCTGGCGCTGGATCTCCAGCCACGTCCACGCGCAGCACCACCGGCATATCGCCGAGGAGCAGTTCGGCGAACTGCTGCCCTGGCTCTGGGCCGCCTGCCGTGCCGCGCCCGACGACATCCAGGCCCGCCTCACCGCCGCCTACGTGATCGAGCGCGTGTCCGGCGAGGCGCATACCGCCATCCGGTTGCTGGAGGAGGGGCTGGAGGTGGTTCCCGATAGCCCCGAGCTGGCCTTCTCGCTGGGCGAGATGAATCTGATCCGCCTCAAGGATGAGGCTACGGCGGAGCAGTGGTTCGGGCAGTCGCTGACGAATAGCGCGCCGCGCGCCGCGCAAGGCGACGAGGATGCGCGGTTGCTGACCATCCGCTCGCTGCACTACCTTGCGGTACTGGCCCATAGGCGCAACGACACCGCGCGCCTGCAGGAACTCGTGAGGCAGGCCGAGGCCGAATATCCCACGCACAAGCTTACCCAGGCCATGCGTAGGATGCTGCGGCCGGAGGGCGGCGGCAGTGGCAGTAGGCAGTAGGCACGGACGATTATTGCGCCCACACAGTGGCTCGCAATTTAGAGGGTAAAAAGCGCTGCGCTGCCCTTTCGC
>JAAYLN010000124.1 GCA_012521875.1 Lentisphaerota bacterium
ACCGCGGTGCCGATGAAGTAGCGGCCCTTCTTGATCCAGACCTCGCCCCGGTAGCGCCCGGCATCGGCATACGCGGTGGCCAGATTGGTATAGGCGGTGGCCCAGGATGCGCCATCCTGCACCGCGGGTGCCTCGGCTTCCGGCACCAGATGAATGATGCGTACCGCTGATGAGACGACCCTGGCGTGGTATGTTGTCGCCTGTGCCGGCACAAAGGCGGGCGTGTCGAAGCCTTCCAGCACCCACGCCGGATCCGGCGTCCAGGCGGGAATATCCGGGAAGACATCGCCGGGCGTCAGCGAGAGCGTGATCTGACTCGTGCCGCTCGCGACAAACTGGCCGGCCGTCCCGAGATCGAGGGTGATATCAACGGGTGCAGCCTCGAACTTGCAGACGATGATCGTCACCGGATCGGTCAGATAGTCCGCCAGCGTCCCGGATAGCGTGGCTGCGGTCGAGACGCATGTGCCGTTTGTCAGATACCAGCCGTCGAGTTCGTAGAGATCCGGATCCGTCACTGTGGCGGTGACCGGCACGATGTCGTCGCCAATGGCAACCGACTGCGATGCGGCTTCCGAGAAGGTACCGCCCGCGTAGGGGTCGCGGCGCAGCACCAGCGAGCGCCCCTGTTCGGCGGTGGGGGTCAGCGTCTGCAGGACACCGCGCGTGAAGCTTCCCGACGGGCGCGCCACCCCGGCGGCATCGTCCACCAGCCGCGCCTCGAAACCGCTGCCGCTGAGCGCGTTGAGATTTGGCGCCAGCGCCTGCCATGTGGCGTCGGCCGTCGTGCGCTTGAAGACCCAGCCGTAGGAGGTGCTGCCGTTGGTCGCCACGTTGCAGGTCTCGCGCAGGCCGGGAACCATGGCCGAGGGACGCAGCGCCCAGCGCCCGTTGTGCGTATCGACGATGTCCTGGACAAGCGGGATCTTGTCGAATTGCAGCCCCTCGTAGGTACAGCTTTCGTTGGCGGTCGAGAATTTGTTGAGAATCGAGGAGTTGTAGAAGCTAACCAGCGACGGAACATCGGCATATACCGGCTCGGGCTGCACGTCGCCGTCGGCCTCGAAGATGCAGTTGACGATATTGAGCGGATAGCCGTGCGTCGCGCCGTACTGTGCAATGTCGTACTGGCCGTTCTGCGGCCCCAGGAAGGTGCAGTTGGCCAGCCCCGTCTGATCCACCTGGCCTTGAACCGATGAGTAGGTCAGTACACCGCGGCAAAGGACAGGCGTCACGTCCTCCTTCTCGACCACCGTCTCGGCCACGTTGGTCATGAAGGTGCAGTTGAGGAGCATCGATCCCGCTCCCTGCACATTGTTGCCGATGATGCCGAGGGCATACGATCCCGCCGTTGCGGCAACCTCGCGCGCCCGCATCAGATTGCCGGCGAAGGTACACGACTCGAACGAGCGGTATGCCTTGCCGGCATCGCCGACGTTGGCAATCATGGAGAAGGCCTTGCCGGCGGTCGGCTTGCACTCGGCGAGATTGTTGGCGAAGAGGCAGCGCTTCATGTGTACCGTGCCGCGGCCGGAGAAGAAGGAGGGACCCTGGGAGTTAGAAGTCGCCACGAAGTTGTTGGTCATCACACAGTCGAGGAGATAACAGGTGGAGCCACCCTCGGTACAGTAGATTGCCCCCGCTCCGCCGTACAAGCTCTGGTAAAAGCCGCCAGAAGCCTGGACGCAACGGACGATGCGTGAGTCCTTAACCGTAAAGCCGCCACTCCATCCGTTCAATACGAGTCCGGCGTCAGCTCCGGTTCTGGCGATGCAGAGGAAGGTGCAGTTGGTGATATTGTCGCCGCAGGTGCCGCTATGTACCGTGATGGCGCCGCAGCGTCCAAGCGCCCAGTTGTAGGTGAAGTCGCAGTTCCAGATCTTGGCGGCATGTGAATTTCGCATGTAGAAGACGCCGTAGTGGGTGGAGTTGCCGACGAAGCGGCAATTATCGAAGATGTAATTGCCGCCGCTGGCGGAAACCAGATTGATGGCGCCGTAGGTGGTCGTACTGTTACCAGCCGTTGTAAAACCTGAAACAACGACCCCATCCATTACGCCATACGATGAGTCTCCGACAAACGCCACCGACGTGTTGGAGCCCTTCAGCACGGGCCGGTATCCATCGTACATCCCGGTAAAAGGCGGCGGCTCGTTGATCCTGCCGTTGACGATGACCTTCTCCTCGAGCGTCGTTGTGTCAAGCCCGTAGCTTGTGTTGGGCTCATAGTGCTCCCAGACATCGTCTTGTCCCTTGTCACCTGAGAAGATCGTCTGACAGGTCTTGGGGGCGCGGTCGGCCGGCGTCTCATCCATGGAGAGTCCCGGAAAGCCGCCATACACCGCAAAGCCCGGCGGGAGCGGGATTGTGTTGGAAATAATGTACACCCCTTGCGCGGCATATACCGGCAGCCCCTTCGCCTGTGCGTCATAGAGGGCGTTGGAGACACTCGTGTGGGCGTTGGTCCAGCAGGTGCCGTCACCGGTGCCCGTTGCGTCGGCCTTGAGATAGACCGCCATCTGCGTGAGCGGCTCCACGCCGTCCCCGGAGGGCGAGTCATGCCCTCCATCGGCACCGGCCAGTGCCAGTGTGGCACCAAGGAACCATGTTCCCGTGGCAATGATCGAAATGAGAACCCTTCTTTTCATGGTCGTACTCCTCGCTCGCTTGCGATTGTCTGCTAGCCTGCCGTCAGGCGGAATAAAACCGCTCAGCCTCTCCCCGTGTGGAATGGGACGAATGGGACGAATGGGACATATGGGACACATGCCCAGTAGCACCCCGGGATCCCGATCTATACGAATGGTATTCGGCCTCCACTATTCCACCTTCCTGGTGCCGCGGCACCCGGGATAGCCGCTACAGCCCCAGAAGGGCCTGCCTGCGTTAGGGCCTTGACGGGCCATGCGCTGCCGCATTGGCTTGCCGCATAAGGGACATGCAGGCACATCGGCCGGTTGCGGTTCCCCGCGCACCTCCAGCCGTGCCCTGGTCATGCGCTCGCGTATGCCGCCCTCCCGCAAGAAGGTCTGCTCCAGTTCAAGAATCTGCTGGTCAAGCAGGTAACCGGTCTGGGCGCAGAGGCAGATCATGATGTTGCCCACTATCTCGGGGTCATCGCTCTCGATGTACGCCTGATACGTCTCGTAGGTGGCCTGATCCGTCCCCAGCGCCCGCATGTCCAGCATGCGCGGATCATTCTTGTGCCAGATCGGCAGCCTGCGCAGGCGCAGGAAGTCCTTATAGTCCTCCTCAAGCTCGCCTATGCTTCCACGCGCAATGTTCGTCAAATGAAGCTCGCTCTCCTTGGATGTGCCCGATACGAGGCTGCCTTCAACGATATTCTGCTTGCCCGAGCGGGCCGACTGCTCCATCTGGTCACGCGTGCGCGACCCCAGGCGCACCCACTTCTCTGTTAGGTAGTAAGTCGCAAGGAAGACTATCAGCGACTTCTTGTAGCTGTGCAGATCCTCATAGCCGCCATGCGGCGGAATAAAACCGCTCATGCCGTATCTCCCCGTGTGGAATGGGACGAATGGGACACATGCGACATATGGAACACATGCCCCGTAGTACCCGCCATTCGTCCCCTATGTCCCATTAAGCTCTATTCGCCCATGTGTCCCATTCTCCCATACCTTCATGCCTTATACCAGCCTAATGTACCCGCCTATCAATATCACGCCCCTTCAGGGCTCTTCATTCGCACCCATTCGCGTCCATTCATGGCTACCCTCTCCTGGCGTCCTTGGCGGTTCAACACCAGTTTGCGGCTCGCCGGTCACACCGCGTAGCGGCGTGACGGGGACGGCTCGCCCTACCTATCATTCGCGCACATTCGCGTCCATTAGCGGCTACCCTCTCCTTGGCGTCCTTGGCGTCTTGGCGGTTCAACACCAGCGTGCGGCCGCCGGTTCAACACCAGCGTGCGGCGCGCCGGATCAGCGCACGATGATCAGCGTGCCGCAGGCCTGGTTCTCGTAGGCGCCGATGTCGACCGTCCGGTTGCGGATGCGCTTGAATCCCGCGAGATCCTTCGCGGTCTCCCCCTCCGCCCCCCAGTAGGAGTTGGCACCGGCGTTGACGCAGGGCGAACTCCCGACAAGGATGAATTCCCCGGCGCGCTTGAACAGCGGATCGGCTCCCGTGAAGTTGCACTCGGCCGTGCCGTTGTGGTTGGAGTAGGCATAGGCGATGGTGTTAGCCACCGTGCCGCCCTTCACGTAAACGTCGTTCGTGACGCCGCTCTTCAGGAGGTTGGCCCAAACCGTGTTGTTGTAGGTCGTGCCGTTCGCGACATAGAGCCCGGCCTGGGTCGCCTCCCAGCCCGAATGCGTGGCATCTATGCGGTTGTCCGCGATGAGGCAATTGCGCAGCGTGCCGCCGGCCACGTAGGCACCGGCCCCCGGATAATCGGTGAAGACAGTGCCATCCGACTTGCGGCCGTTCCCCGTGTTGTTGGTGATGATGCAGTTCTCGACGAGTCCCGCACTGATGTAAACCGCACCGCCCGAACTGGTGTAGCAGCCGCGGATCACCGAGTCGCGCAGCACCGCATTGGCATCGCCCACGTAGGCACCGCCACCCTGTCCGTCGGTACAGTCGGTGATGATCAGGCGCTCAGCGGTGCCGCCGATGAGGTGGAGCCCGCCGCCGAAACGGTCGCCGCCCGAGTGCGTGCCGGCGTTGAAGTTGCTGATGACGGAGTCGCAGAAAAGACCGCCCGAGACCCGCACCGCTCCC
>JAAYLN010000125.1 GCA_012521875.1 Lentisphaerota bacterium
CCCGCCAGCCAGCGGCCAGCGCAACGCTGGCCGCTGGCTGGCGGGGGTAGCTGTCTTCGGTGTGTGGGTTGAGGCATAGGATGGCGTGTTGAGGGCGGAAATGCAAGCGCAGGCGTCGGATCAGGGCGCGGGTTCCCGGCGGGGCGCGGCACTGGCCGTCCCCGAAGGGGTGCCCCGAAGGGGCAAGGACAGGGCCGCACCCCGCCGGGAACCTCTATCCGCGTCACCCTGCTTGCCGCAGGGCGCGAACAAGGCAGGCGGACATCGTCTCCCTCGGCGTCATCCACCCCAGGCACTTTCGGGGCCGGTCGTTGAGAAACATGTCGATCCGTTCAAGCTCAGCTTGGCCTATGTCGGCAAAGGAAGACTTCTTGGGGTGCAGCCTGCGGATCAGGCCGTTGGTGTTCTCGTTCGTTCCCCGCTCCCAGGAGTGGTAGGGCTTGGCGAAATAAACATCCAGCCCCAAGCGCCGCGCCAAGGCCTCGTGCTGCGCGAACTCCTTGCCATTGTCGAACGTCACGCTCAACCGCAAGGACGGCTGCATCGGCGCGAGAAGCGACTCGATCACGGCCCTGACCTCGGTGGCCTCCTTGCTGTCCGTCCGGCCGACCAGCGTGAAGCGGGTGGTGCGTTCCACGAGTGTCACCAGATTGCCCGTCTCATGCGCCCCGTTGATCAGATCCCCCTCCCAGTGCCCCGCGTGCCGACGCGTCTCCACCTGCGCCGGCCGCTTATCGATCATCCGCTGGTTCGGTATCCTGCCGCGTCCACGGCCCTCCTGGCGCGGGCAGCGCCGCCGCCGCTTGCGTCGGCTTCTGGGCAGGTGCGTCCAGAGGTCGCCCCCCTGCTTCGCGTCGGCGTAGACATGCTTGTAGATCGTCTCCTTGCAGACCCACGCACGCCCCTCCAGGCGGGAACGACCGCTGATGATCTCCGGCGTCCAGCCCTCCCGGAGACGGGCCTCGGCATCCAGGCGCACCTCCGCCGTGAACCGGCGCGGACCGGGGCGCCGCGCCCGCTCCTGCGCCAAATGATGCGCTTGCCTGGGCCGGTAGCCGCGCTGCCCCGTGTTCCGGGCCAGCTCGCGGCTGATGCTGCTCGGCGACCGGTCAAGCAGGTTGCCGATCACACGCACGCCAATGCCATCTTGACGCCAACGGTGGATATGGTTACGCTCTTCTCGGGTCACGCGACTGTATGCCATTGCTCTCCTCGTGTCTTACCACCGAAGAGTATAGCTGGTCGCGTGGCCTTTTCAACACCTCAGGTGTTGCACTGGCCCCTCGCGCGCGCGATCCCGTTCGGGTAAATTGTTTATCAAATTAATGGACTTCGCAACAAAGTTGGACGGCTGGTCGGCGCCTGATGAGCCCTCGGCTACGGCGGGGATTGAGGGCGGGGGTTCGGGTGTCGTCACCAGGTTGAAACTCGTCTGGCCGTCCGGGGCGACGCTGGCAATGGCGGTGGCGTCGCCGACGCGGTAGGCGACGGTGGCCGTGCTGGCCTTGGCGTATTCGGTCTGGATCTGGTTGATGAGCTGCCCGGCCTTGTCGATGCCGGACTGGGTGTCGGGGTCGGCGAGAAACACGTAACCGTAGTTCAGCGGCACGGGGAGCGACTTGGCCCTGGCGCGTCCGTGCAGCAGGCGGTGGACGCGCAGGATGCGGCCCAGAAGCTGCGTGCCGAAATCCTCGTCGCGGCTGGCCCGCATGGGCATGGTGGGCATGGTGACAGGCAAACTGCACAGGCACAGGC
>JAAYLN010000126.1 GCA_012521875.1 Lentisphaerota bacterium
GCACTGGGCGCACGTGCTGGCCGGAAACTGCCCCCAGATTGAAACGGCGCGCATCGCCCTCGAGACGCAGAAGGTGCAGGAGGGCATCTTCATGGCCGCCCAGTTGGGACGCGAGGTGACCGCCGAGGAGATCGCCGCCCGCTCCGTCAGCCGCGCGCTTGAGATACCGAACCTGGCTCTCTGATTAGGAGGACGCCATGAAATACAGGTTTGCCCTGGCCGCATTGGCGGCTCTTGGTGTGACTGCGGGCGTCGCCGCCGTGGAGATGCAAACGGTGTTCGAGGAGGGGTTCGACCGCTACGGCTACGATCTGGCGCAGTTCAATGACGCCTGCACCATCGCCGAGGCGCCCGCGAGTCTCAAGTCGTTGCGAGTCCGGCCGGTAACCAACGAGGTCTCCGTCTATCGCAAGCCCTGCGAGCTGCCGCAGGGGACGAATCCCGTTGATTTTGACTTCGCCTTCCGGTTCAGGTCGCCGCGGGATGCGGAGCGCACCTTCAGCATCGTGCTCTACTTTGCCGCTGATCCGGCCCAGCCCAGCAAGGGGCGCCGCACCGTGCGTCTGACGGTGGCCGAGAGTGGTTCGTCCGTCGGTCCCTCGGGGCTGCCGCGCTCGACCATTGCCCGCATGCAGGTGACGCCCCGCGACTATCTGCTGCCGCCGATCCCCGACAACACATGGACGCGCGTGCTGCTCAGGGCCCGCAACCGCACCCTCTCGCTCTATGTGGAGCGCGGGGGTGTGCTGGTGCGCGAGGTCTCGGCGGAAGGCTGGGATGAGCCGCTGACCGGTTTCAACTTCAGCACCCGCCACGCGCTCGATCTGGATGACATCGTCATCCAGTCGGCATCCGGCGTCGGCCGTGACGATTTCCTCGCACAGGGCGACGAGAGAATCGCCACCCACAACGTCGTCTTGCCGCTCGTGAACGGCGACCAGACACCGCGGTTCTCCTTTGCGGCCAAGCCCAACTTCATTGCCGCGCCGATGCTGCTCACATTCACCACGGAAGCCGGCGAGAACCTTGTCTATACGCTGAAGCCGTTTGCCACCTCCGCCAAGGTCAACGTCCGGCGCGACGTCACCGAACAGGTTGACGGCAGGACGGTCACCACAAGGAAGACTGTCATGGAGACGCAAATGCTGCCCGATGCCGGTTACACGCTGTCGGGCGGGAATGTGCGCGGTCACCACGTCTCACAGGTGGGCTCGATGCCGCTCTACGTGCGCCCCAACACGGCTCGCTACCTGCAGAAGGATGTCGACCGCATGGTCGCGGAGTGGGAGCAGACACCAGGGGCCAGCGAGACCGCCCTGAACTTCACGCTGGAGCGCGACGGCGCAGGCTATGCGCTCTGGATCGACGGCCAATATGTGATGAGGATCGAGGATCTTTCCGAGGCGCGCTCGCCCGTCAAGTCCGTCAGTCTGACGCTGCCGGCGGGTGCCGCGCTCCGGGGGCCGGTGATGGAGAGCAGGCGCGCGGCCTGGGAGGGTCTCCGCTATCCGCTCGTCCTGGCGCATGGCCGACACCCGGCGGGGCCGCTGGCCGGGGCGAAGCTGCCTTTTGACGGCGACCGCGTAATCGAGGGCGTGCCCTTCCGCGGCGTGAACGCGGCCCATGCCCTCGACACGGGGCTGTGCCGCGAGAACCGCGGCAGCTACATGCTGGAGTGCGACGGTTTCCTGCAGCGCTCGGCCTTCGACGGTATGCCGGATGCGCTGCTCTTCCAGGTGCCGCCGGCCATCTATACCAGGGCCTACGCGCTCTGTGCCGTGGCAACCAATCCCGCCAGGGACACGCAGGTCAC
>JAAYLN010000127.1 GCA_012521875.1 Lentisphaerota bacterium
TAGTCGCGGACAAGCTCGGCCATGTTCGTCTGCGGCACCAGCGCCAGTTCGAGACAGGCGCCCTTCTCCGCGTCCTGCACCTCCGTAAGCGTGAAGCTGCCCGGCCGCCGGTACGGCAGATCGCCGGGAATGTTGCACATCCGCTGATCCTCGCCGGGCACAAGTGTCCAGTCGGCGGCCCGGTCCATCGGCGCGGCGACCGCGGCCTTGTCCGAGCCGGGATAGGACTCGTGGCGGAACTTGCGCTGCATGGCGGCGGTGAAGCCCCTGACCGCACCGGCACCGGTCGTCAGGTAGAGCGGATCCTCGCCGACCTCGATATCCCGTGCCGTCAGATCGGATTGCGCGCCGAAGGCCGTCGTCAGGCGGATCTTCGCCCCGGCCGGCGCATCAATGGTTACCATCGTCTCGCCGCGCGGTGTCCAGAGGGCATAGATGGCCTCGTCGTTGCCGCGCAGGAACTCGAGGGCGTAGACGGTCTTCGATCCCGTCGGCACGAGGCGCGTGCAGCGGCCGCAGTCGAGCACCTGCGTCAGCGTGGCGGCGGCATTGAAGGCCGGGCGCGGGTAGAAGATGGGGGCGCGCTCGAAGAGACCGCCGCTCCAGACGGTGTTCCAGTAGCTGTTGTTGTACTCGCAGAAGCCGCCGATGGGGATCAGCCTGAAGTTCCAGGCGTGCGCGATGAGCGCGGCGCGGACCTTCAAGGTGTTGCCGCGGCGCGGATCGGGACGCAGCCGGTCGGCGTAGCACTTCCACTCGTAGCAGGCCTCGGGCGGGCACTTGTAGCCGTAGTGATCCGCCAGCTTCTTCAGCATCCAGTTCTGCTGGGCCACGCTGATTTCGGGCGGCATGCTCATGCCGACCGACTCCTCGCCCATGGCGTCGATCATGTCGGCCGGGTAGTTTTCGCGGAAGAGCTGCGCCAGCAGCCCCAGCGAGGCACCCGAGTTGCCAACGACGAGCCGGACATCCGGCGCGTGTTCGCGCCAGGCCCGGGCGGTCTCCAGCGCCGTGGCGACGCGCTGCTTCTGGCGCTCGACATCCTCCTCCGTAAGCTCGGTCGTGCCGCCGATCAGTTCCAGCGGCATGGGGCCGCCGCCGGACTCGTGGAAGATGATCGCCATGCCGCAGTTCGGAAAGCGCTCGACATAATCACGGATCAGCCGCCCGGTTTCCGCCGCCTTCTCCTCCGGCGTGCTGCCCTTGACGCGGCTGGGGCGCATGTACGGGAACTGGCCGAAGGTCAGCTTCCATTTGGCGGCATCCTGCTCGTTCATCCTGGCGAAGGCGCCGGAAGTGAACATCGTGCGGCGCACACCCTCCCGCCTGAGGAGATCGCCGATAAGTTCCGGATCGCGCGGTGTGCCGTGGGCACCGGCGAAGTTCCAGGCATAATAGGGCGACTCGTAGCCGGCCTGCCGCGTGTCCGGCGGAAGCAGCGAGAAGGCTGCCGGATGCTCGAGGAAGACGCGTCCGGCGGCATCGGCCAGCGTGAAGGTCACCCCGTACCAGCCGAAATCCAGGGGCTTGGCACGCAGGTCGATGTCGAAAGCGACCGTCTCGCCCGCCTTGCTGAACTTCGCCTGCCGCGTTCCCTTGTCGATGGAGCGCCCATCAATGTCAACGATCTCCCAGCTCAGCGGGTAGGTTCCCGGCACCTCGGCCGTGAGCGCGAGGTTCATGACGGCCCGCTCGTCCGGATAGTAGACGCTTGTGTAGCGCCCCGGCGTGGGCACGAAGTGCACGGGGCTCTTCTCCAGCGTCACGGCGAAGACCTGCACATTGCTGGGCGTCTCGGAGGGCTTGTCGGCACGGCAGAGATAGAAGTTGTCCTTCTCCAGATACTTGCCGCCGAGAACCTCGAAGTTGATCCACGGGTTCTTCTCGAGCACGAGGATGTCGAGGATCCTGCCCGCCTCGAAGAAAAACTCGACGAGATATAGCGGCAATTTGACGCCGTCCTGCTCGATTTCGCCGATCTGCCTGACGTTGGGCGGCAGCGGATCGCCCGCCTGGCGGGGCAGTGTCACGGTAGTGTCCGCGATGGCCATCGGTGTGCGGCCGCCGTTGGCCACATACTTCGTCAGCCGCGCGGTGACCTGCGTGTCCCTGGCGGGATTGGTTGCCACGGCACAGAGCGCGTAGGCCCTGGTATAGATGGCCGGCGGCACCTGGAAGAGCAGCGCATCCGGCATACCGTCGAAGGCCGAGCGCTGCAGGA
>JAAYLN010000128.1 GCA_012521875.1 Lentisphaerota bacterium
ACGGCGGCGTCGAACCCGCTGTCCGCCAACTGGGCGACCAGCGTGCCGAGCCGCCCGTCCTCGGCCCGGTAGCCCGCGGGCATCGCGGCCAGCAGACCCGTCATGGCGCGCTCGGCGATGGTGTCGGCAAAGGCGTGCGCATGGAGGTCGATGCGCATGGGCGCGCTCAACCCTCCCGCAGCATCCTGGCAACGACCGGCAGCTCGGCCGCGGGGTCGTCAATGCGCCCCTCGAATGAGAGGCGGCCGGTATAGCCGATCTGGCGCACGGTGCGCAGGAAGCGCGGCAGGGCCTCGCAGGGCTCGGAACCCGGCGTGCGGCGGTTGGCGCGCGTGGCCACATGCATGTGGCGGAAGAGCGGTGCCGCCGCGACGATATCCTTCTCGGACTCGTCGTTGCAGGCCCAGTGGTAGCCGTCGACAAGCAGCCTGATGCTCTCGTCGTCCACCAGCCGTGTGACGCGGGCGCTTTCGGCGACGGTGTTGAGGATGTTGCATTCGGCGTAGCGCAGCGGCTCGATGGCGATGACCACGCCATGCCGCCGGGCCACCGGCCCCAGGCGCTTCAGGAAGGCGACAATCTGGCGCTCGGCCTCGGCCTTGTCAAAGCCCTCGGGCACCTCGCGTGCGCCGCCCGAACCGAAGACGATGGTGTCGACCCCCGCCACCTCGGCACGGGCGCAGGCGGTGGCGACATACGCATCCACGGCGGCGTCATCAACCGCCGGCCCCGTGACCTTGAGGTCGCCGGGCAGGAAGCCATTGCAGACGGGGCATGGCAGGGGAGCGGCCCTGGCGGCCTCCAGCGCCTTCCTGAAGGAGTCCTCATCCGCACGCGGCTGCAGGAAGGTCTGCACGCCCCACTCGAAATAGTCTAAACCCGCATTGGCGGCAGCCACCGCCACTTCAGGAGAACCGCAAACACCGATCTTCATGGTCTGACTCCTCATGTTAGGTCTCTTCAAGCAGCGCGCGCCACTCGGCCAGTTCCCTGCGCCGCGCTGCGGCCCATGCGGCCGCATCGCCCACGCCGGCCGAGGGTGGCGGAGGCACGTGTGCCGTACCGCACTGCGGGCAGCAGGCGCCATCCGTGACGGGCGCGCCGCAGGAGCGGCACTGGCGCTCCAGCACCTCGCCGCAGTAGGCGCAGTGGCGCCCGCCCGGCGACGGCTGGCGCCGCGGCCAGAACAGGATCTCGCCATCCACGGCAAAAGGCACGTTGGAGGGGCATTCCCCGTTGGGGCAGAAGGCGCGCCCGGATGCCGGCGCGGCGGCTGCGGCCGCCGCAGGGGCGGTCTCGGGCTCCAGGGGGACATCCAGGACGGCGGCGATTTTCTCGATCGTACCGCGCGCCAGCGCCTCCATGCGCCCCGATTCCATCATGCTCAGCGCCGACTGCTTGCAACCAACCTGCCCGGCCAGGGCCGACTGGGTCAGTCCCCGGGCGCGCCGCGCATTGCGCAGGCGCCGGTGCAGCGGCAGAGTTGTTGGTTCATGGGGCATACGGTGGGAGAGTATTGCCGATTTGCCTCAATTCGGCAAGTCTGGAGTCGCAATCGGCTGGAGACAGTGGGCAGGGTTCAGTATTGCCGCTGCCCTGCAGGGCGGCGGCAGTAGCAGTAGGCAGTGGCAGTAGGCAGTTATTGCGACCACACAGTGGCTCGCAATTTAGAGGGTAAAAGCGCTGCGCTGCCCTTTCGCCGCCCGGTGGCACACCTTGTCTCCACACCTTGTCTCCACACTATCTGTTCACTATTTTCCCTTTGAGGTGGCACTTCAGGGCGCAGGGGGTGCTTTTTGGAGGTATGATTATAGCGACCACACAGTGGCTCGCAATTTAGAGGGTAAAAGCGCTGCGCTGCCCAGTGGCAAAATCGGGCGAGCTTTGTCGGTAACTTTGTCGAAAGAATCGATAGAGTCGATGGATTCGAATGATTCGACTCTTTCGACTCGCTCGATTCTTTCGATTCGCTCGACCACCCCACCTCGCGACCCCGTCGACACTGCCACTGCCTAATGCCACTGCCTACTGCCCCCTGTCGCCTGTCCCCCGCCCGTACCGAAGCGCCCCGCCCGCCGCCCCGGCACAAGCTCACGGTACGGCAACCGAGAGGTAGGGCAATCCGCATACAGGTGATAAACCGCCAAAACGCCAAGATCATCAGGATTGGCAACCGCGAATTCACACGAATTCACGCGAAATGGAGCAAGCGGGTGGAGTAAGTGTGCCGTTTAAGAGTGGGATTAAGTGGGGGCCGCGCGCTTACACTTTGTGCATGCACTTTGTCTCCACGCTTTGTCGGCTACGCTTCGTCCCCACACTTTGTCCCTACGCTTTGTCGGCTATGCTTCGTCGAAAGCTATCTCAATTGGCTGACACGGAGATGCGCACAACGATAATGGTTTTCAGCGAAGAGTCAAAGCCCCAAAGGGGCGGCGTCACCATAGCCTAGGGCAAGCGCAGCGCAGCCCTAGGTCACGTATGGGATTAACATGTGGCCTGAAGGGCCACCTCAAACAGCAGGCTTGAAGTGCCCCTTCAGGGCACATGGACGCAGGGACGATTCCCGGGGCTGGGGTGAAGCCGCCCTTTCAGGGCTCGTCTGTTTTTGCCTCGTTACCCGGGGTGTTGCCATGGGCTGGCATATCGCGCTCGACTACGCATAGGTAAGACGCCCGCGAGGCTTGGGGACAGTTCTTCCAAGCGCGGTCGCGGTTTCAACCCATTCAAGGATGATTTGCTCCGCGTTGGCAAGCGCTTCCTGATAGGTCGCTCCGTCCGCCATGCATCCTGGAAGTTCGGGAACTTCCGCAAGGAACGAGCCGTCTTCCTCGCTCCAGAAAATGATAATTTCGTATTTATGCTCCATTACTCAGTCCTCCACCCGCAACTTGTACTTCAGCAGTAGGTCGCGAATTTGTTTGACCTGATAGGCTTTGCCCATGCCGTTCTTGGGTTGAAGGTTGATGATCTCCTCGATTCCTTCCATGGTGAAGATATGGTGGTCGCCGCGCACCCGACAATCAAATCCCAGCCGTAACAGCAGACCGCATAGTTCATCGAACGGAACATTCGAGTCCGAACGCCGCATCATGATGTGTGCGTATGCCTTCGAGTATCTGCTCATGTCACACCAGATGATTAAATAATATCATTACCCAATAATTAACTCAATAGGGAATAGGGTAATCGGCAGGGCAGACGCATCAAATTTTTTGACGACAGTTCCACTGTACGCCCGGGATTCTTTCCCGGGCGGGCGTCAAGGGTTGTTTGTCGGGGTCCCGTGCCGTAACCGTTGCCCCGTCAGCCGTCACCGGCGGTGGTCAGTTGCCGCCCGCGAGCACTTCCTCCAGATAGGCGGGGTTCCACGCCGCGAGCTTCTGGCATCGGCGCATTCCGCGCTTGCGCGCGTCGCGTCCGAGGATGTTGACCACGGCGCGCCTCATGAGTGCGAGGTTCCCCGGTGCGTTGCCTGTCCGTGCCCGCGAGTTGTCCTCCCCGAGCTGGACATCGAGCTTGTGGTGGAGCCTGTTCTCGATTCCCCAGTGTCCGCGCACCGCCGCCATGGCCCTGGGCGCGTCCGGTTCCATCGAGCAGAGGAACAGGC
>JAAYLN010000129.1 GCA_012521875.1 Lentisphaerota bacterium
CGGTAGGCGTAGCCCTCGCGGGCCTCGGTCAGCAGCACGTAGGCCGCCCCGAGGTGCTTCTCGACGCATTCGATGCAGCTCGGTCGTGTGGGCGTATAGGACCGGCGCGGAACGACCAGCGGCGGACAATTGCCGCACTTCTTGGCTTTCGGAATCAGAGTCTCGGTCATGTCGGGTCCTCCAGGTTTACGGCACGAGCGCGAACGTCAGCGCGAACTGATACCAGGCGTCGAAGTGGTAGAGCGGATCGTTGGTGGTCGCGGAGATGTAGAGCGTGTGCGGGCCGGGGTTCAGCGTGACCTGCTGGGGCGGCGGCGGGCTGGAGACCACCGGCCCCATGGCCGCACAACCCCGACCGCCGCCCGGCGCATGGGCCGATCCAACCAGGTTCCCGTTCACGTAGAGGCTCATCAGCTCGTAGTTCGGGTCCTGCGTCTCGCCCATCCCCGACCAGTTGACTGTCATGATCATGGCCTTGGGCACGGTGATCTCACAGGTTGCCGTTGCATACTGCGTGTAGGGGTTGTGGTAGCGGCAGTTGTTGTCGTCCTCCCAGTCGAGCCGCAGTCCCAGGCCGTTGTTGAGGACCGTCCACGGGCTGGCAGACACATCGTCGGGGTCGTCATAGGCGCGATAGGCCCCGCCCTGGCCGCCGTCGATGAAGCCCTGATCGGTGAACGACCACTTCCGTGAGAACTCGATGCAGCACGCCGGACACGACTCCTCGGCGTTGTAGACGGCCGACTTGCCGCCGACCAGCACGCCGCGCTTGCCGCCGCTGATGACAACCGATTTTCCGGGTGCGCCCACGCCGCCTCCTTACTCCGACTCGCTGGCCGACTCGCAAGCTTCCTGGTCGACCGTCTCGTTGATCCAGCCCAGCACGAGCTTCTGGCCGCCCGACCCGTCGTCCTCGTAATGGGCATAGCCGTAGGTCGCCGCGATCATCTGGCCGATAGAGGGCCGCTGCCACTTGTGCGGCGTCGCGGTCGGGTCGACATCGCTCTCCAGCGTCGTGCCGGTCTCCACGTCTTTGACCTCGTAGGTCCAGGTCGCCGGGTAGGACTCGTCGCCCTGATCCCCGCCGGTCTGCGACAGTTCCACGGGAAAGACATGCATCGGGAGCGGTTTGCCAAGGCGCACGACCGCCCACTGCACGCCCGTGCCGCCCGTCCGCCACAGGATCATCGCCGATCCCCGGTGATGCGCCTTGAGGTTCGCGGTCGTGCTTCCCGCGATCTCGACGAAGCGCCACTCGTGGTCCTCGTCGGGCACGTCGATCTTGACCGCGCACACTCCGGCGGCGAACGCCCGTCCGATTTTGCCACTGGCGATGGGTTCGGCCAGCACGACGAACCGCCCTTCGTGCGTGTCGGCAGCGGGCGTACCGCAGGCGAGCGCCAGGCGGTTCTTGAACTCCTCCTCGTTGGACGCGGGGTCGATCACCGGAGCGTCCACGCCCAGCACATCGAACCGTTGCCGGTTGCCGCCGGAATCGTTCCGCACCAGGACAATGCTGGCCTGCGCGAAGGACGGCTGCGCCCCCCCGCCGATGTGCGCCGTGCGCTGACGGTAGTCGACGGCCGCGTCGATGAAGGCGTTGTAGGCGCTGGCCGGGATCGCCAGCGGCTGGCCGGACTGGACTTTGCGCAGCGGGTCGCTCATGTTCCGATCCCCAGCGAGCCGAAGTTGCCCTCGTCATAGACCCGCTCGACATAGGCCGCGACCGGCTGCTTGACCAGCGTGTGGCTGGCCGTGTCCTCGGCGTCGGCATAGCGCACCCAGAGGTACTCCCAGCCCTTCTTGCTGATGCCGCTGATCGGCCCGACCGAGAGGCCGGTGCGGTTGGGGGACCCGGCGAAGCGGAACGTGATCTCCCAGTCGTCCGCGCCGCGCTTCGATCCGCTTGCGCCGAGGAACAGGCACTCGCCCGGTGCCAGGCCCTTGAACGAGCCGTTGTTGACCTTGCCGGTCAGATTGAAGAGCGTCATCTTGTAGGCGTTGGTGACCTGCGACGCGGCCAGGTAATGCGTCTCGCTGAAGGTGTAGACCGGCACGGTGATGTCCACGCCCTCGACGTTGTCATGCGTCACGCCGATTGCGCCCTTGAAGTCCGGGGCGCTGCCGGGATAGCGACCGGCGGTCTGGAGCGACTGCGTGATGTGCTGCGTGCCGCCGCCGGTGTCGAAGTTGAAGACCGACTCCCCCGTCTGCGGCGGTTCCGAGTATTCGAAGGGCGCATAGCTCGCCGTGCCCGTCCAGAGGCAGGTGTCGGGCCGCGCGGTGTCGATGTGGACCGGCTCGACCGTCACCGGCTGACGCTTCAGCCCGTGCAGGACGGTCGGCGCGGTGGACTTGAGCGCCGCGAGGGCCGCCGCCTCGTCGGCGGTGCCCGTGATCTTGTAGATCAGCTCCGCCGACTGGGTGTCGGTGAGCTGGCGGGAATCGATCTTCTCCGTGCAAACGATGGCCATCTCAAACCTCCTATGCGAACGTCAGCCCGCCGGTCTGGGCGGCCTGGACGAGTCGCTTCGTGTTCTTGGCGGTCTCCTCGGTCGCGGTCGCCGTGCGGTCCGCCGCATTCCCGGCGGCCAGTCCCTGGAGCGCCGAGGCGTTGAACGTGCCGCGCACGCCGACCTTGGCCGCCTCGGCCTGGACGAGATCGCCGATGTCGCCGAGGCTGGCCAGCGCGTCGCGGGCCTTCTGGAGGATGTCGTCGGGCCCCTCCAGCCCGCCCTCGGCCGCCTTCTCCTCGCGCTTGCGCTTGGCCGTGTCGATGGCCTCGCGCCATTCCTGCCGGGCCCTGGCCAGATCGGCCTCGTTCGCAGCCATGCGCTCGGCGTACTCGGTGTCGAGTTGGCTGTGCTTGTCGAGGTTCTCGCGCCCGATTTCCGCCAGGGTTCCCTCGTGGACTTGCCTGGCGCTCTGTCGTTCGGACTCCCGCTCGGCGGCCCGGCGCTTCTGCTCGTCCGTAATGCGGGAGATCGCGGCCTGCTTCTGCTCCTCGACCATCCGGTTTTCCGTCTGGAGATCGACCGAGTCGTCGAACAGGCTCCTGATCCAGTTCCAGGCCTTCTGCGCCCCGGCCTTGATGTTGTGCCAGGTCTTGGCGAAGAACCCCGTGAATCCGTCCCAGATGCTGGCGAAGAAGTCCACGGTCGCCATCCAGCCGACCTCGAGCGCGTGCCAGACTGTCTCCACGGCGGCCAACAGACCGTGCCAGGCATCGTAGCCGATGCGGATGAAGAAGTTCCTGAAATTGAGCCATACCTTTTCCAGGAAGTTGACGCCGCGCGTCCATTCCATCTTAAGCGACAGCCACAGGATTTTGGCGGCGA
The DNA here is from genome assembly GCA_012521875.1 of Lentisphaerota bacterium. GTDB lineage: Bacteria > Verrucomicrobiota > Kiritimatiellia > RFP12 > JAAYLN01 > JAAYLN01. The sequence goes on from JAAYLN010000129.1 coordinate 3,339, forward strand.
GCGTGATATCCCCCGCCGCCAGCGCGTCGGCGATGCCGCCAAAGGAGGCCAGCGCATCCTCCTTGAGCACCTTGAACCTGTCGCCCAGCCACGCGAGCGCCTTCGACCCGGCCCCCGTGACGTGCAGCAGGACGGCGCCCAACGCAACCACGGCCGTGACGATCAGCCCGACCGGGGAAGTCAGGAACACGATGACGGTGGCGAGCGTCTTGAGAACCGCCATCACGGTGGCAACGACGGTCGCCAAGACCCCGAACGCCGTGCCGAGTCCGGAGATGACCGTGCCCAGCACCATCATGCCGATGCCCACGGCCACCATCGCGGCGGCGACCTTGAGGGTGCTGACGATAAAACCCCGGTTCTGCTTGCCCCACTCGCCCGCCGACGCGACGGCTTTCCTGAACCATTCACCTGCCGCCTTGAGCGTAGGCGCCAGTGCCTCGCCAATCGAGGTCATCAGATCCATCACCGCCATGCGGGCTTTATTGAGTTCAACCGACAGGCCGCCGGTCATCCGCGCAAAGGCTTCATCAGCCTGCCCGGCGGCGCTCTGCATCAGTACCAAATCCTTCCGAAAGCCTCCGATGTCGGCGGCCAGGGCCGCGATGCCGCCTGCGGCGCGAACCTCCGGAAAGTCGATCTGGATGTCGGAGAGGCTCTTGCCGGCGTACTTGGCGATCAACGCCGCGAGATCGCCCGCCTGCCTGGGCGCCTGCTTGAGGATGTTCACCAGGCGGGTCGTGGACTCCTCGGCGCTGAGGCCCTGGCGGGTCATGGAGGCGATGGCCGCCATCATGTCCTCCATCGACATGCCGGCCGCCCGCGCCATCGGAGCGACCTTTCCGATATTGGCGGCCAGGTCGGGGAACGTCAGCTTGCCCCGTTTGACCGTCTGGAACATCACGTCGGCGACATGCCCGGCCTGGCCGGCCGACATCTGGAAGGCGTTCAGGACGCTGGTCAGACCGTCGACAGCCAAAGGCGGGGTGCCGCTCAGCCGCCGAGCAGCACA
>JAAYLN010000451.1 GCA_012521875.1 Lentisphaerota bacterium
GTCTCCACACCTTGTCTCCACACCTTGTCTCCACACCTTGTCTCCACACCTTGTCTCCACACCTTGTCTCCACACCTTGTCTCCACACCTTGTCTCCACACTTTGTCTTCGCACTTTGTCCCTTTACGCTTCGTCCCCGCACTTTGTCTCCACACTTTGTCGAAAAGTTGGCGGCTGAAGTGATTCCGACAAAGCGTAGGGATAAAGTGTAGGGACAAAGTACACGATCCATTCGGGAGCACCCCCTGTCACTAGCCGATTACTGCCCTAACGTCCAGATAGGGAAATGTCAGCCTAGGTGGAGAGCGTCCCCCCGCGTGATGGTGTGCAGTGCTGGGTGCGGCGTTTATTTTGACCTTATTGACTTCATTGACCTTATTGACCCCATTGACGGTTAGGCTTTTGCAAAACCCCGTGTCGGCAGGCACGTGGCTCGGGCATCCTGCCCGTGGGCCGTACATGGGCGGGACGCCCATGCCACGGGCGCATCTGCCGGACACCTTGCTTGCGGGCACGTGGCTCGGGCATCCTGCCCGTGAGCCTAAAGAGTATCCTCCTTTATGTGCATGGTTTTCGCAAATTCAAAGCCGCATTTTGAATTGTACGGTTTTGGTTGCTATAAAGGTGTTTATAGGCTAAGTTGACCATAACCCCAGCCCCAGCCCCAGCTCGGCACCGCTGGGTCATTATCTTAAGTGTGGACATCCGTGTCCACCCCCGCACCACCACCCCCAACCACGGAGGCCGGCATGTACATCACACGCATCATGGAGAGGACGATCATTGAGAAGTCGGCCTTGTTTCCTGTTCTCCTGCTGACCGGGCCGCGCCAGGTCGGCAAGACCACCATGCTGCGGCGGCTGGCAGGAACGGAGCGGCGCTTTGTGTCGCTTGATGAGCCGGATATCCGTCGGCTGGCGCAGACCGATCCGCGGCTTTTCCTGGCCACTTACCCGCCGCCGGTATTCATCGACGAGATACAGTATGTTCCCGAACTTCTCCCCTACATCAAGCACAGGGTCGACGAGATGCGCTTTGCCAGTCCCGGCGAGGCCAACGGGATGTACTGGCTGACAGGCTCGCAGCGCTTTCACCTCATGAACGCCGTCAGCGAGTCGCTGGCCGGCCGTATCGGCATCTACGAGTTGCCGGGCATCACCCAGCGCGAGCAGGACGGCCGTCTGGATGCGCCGCCGTTCCATCCCTCGCGGTACACGCCGGATGCGGAGACCATGCCCCTGGATCCCGACGCGCTCTTCACACGCATCTGGCTGGGCAATTGCCCGGAAGTCATCACCCGCGGCCCCTCGTTCTGGAGCGATTTCTACTCCTCCTACGTCCAGACCTATCTCGAGCGCGATGTCCGCGCACTGGCGAACGTGTCGGATCTCGGGCGCTTTCACGATTTCATCCGCTCCGTGGCTGCGCGGACGGGGCAGTTGGTGAACTACTCCGGCTTCGCCCGTGATGCCGATGTCTCGCAGCCCACGGCCAAATCGTGGCTCCGCGTGCTCGAGGCCTCGGGTCTGGTGCGGCTTGTGCGCCCGCTGACCCGGCACCGCTCGCGTGAGCTGATCGGCACGCCCAAGTGCTACCTGTGCGACACGGGGCTGGCGGCCTACCTGACGCGCTGGAACACGCCGCAGACCCTGATGGCGGGCGCGATGGCGGGTGCCTTTTTCGAGACATGGTGTGTCAACGAGATCTGTGCCTCGTACCGCAATCTGGGGCTGGAACCGCCGGTCTTCTTCTACCGCGACCGGCAGCAGCACGAGATCGATCTGGTGCTGGACGAGAACGACACCCTCACACCAATCGAGATCAAGAAGGGGGCGCGGCTGGACGCCGGCGATGTCAAAACCTTCGATAAGCTCGCCACCCTGGGCGCCAAGGTCGGCATGGGGGCACTGGTCAGCCAGTTCCCGCGCGTGATGCCCCTGACATCCGGCGCCATGGCCATCCCTGCCTGGCTGATCTAGTCTGAGACACCCCTGCCGCTTGCGCTTTCGCATTCGACAAGGTGTGGGGAGACAAAGTGTGGGGAGACAAGGTGTGGAGACAAGGTGTAAGCGCGGAGCACCCACTTAATCTCTCACTTAATCTCTCACTTAAGAGGCTCTTGCAAAACCCTCTCGGACACAAGCCGTCAGGCTTGCATCTGGGAGATTTTTTGCTGGATTTTCGATGATGCGGCGGGGTGCCGCCGAACAACCGGGCGAAACAGGGCTTTTCCCCTGCTTTTAGGCTGTTTCCGTGCAGACTCCGCCGTTCCCGACCGGTCGCTGGCGGGTTTTCGGGGTGTGTAGTCCGTCGCGGGTTGTTCAGGCCAGCATTCTGA
>JAAYLN010000130.1 GCA_012521875.1 Lentisphaerota bacterium
CCGCCGCCTCCGGCAAGGCTGCCGATTCCTCCCCCACCACCATCACCAGGATCCTGCCATGAACAAGACACTGACCATCCGCGGCAACGATTTCATCCAGAACGGCAAGCCCGTCCAACTGCTCAGCGGAGCAATACACTACTTCCGCGTCGTGCCGGAATACTGGCGCGACCGCCTGCTCAAGCTCAAGGCCATGGGACTCAACACGGTCGAGACCTATGTGGCGTGGAACCTCCACGAGCCGCGTCCCGGACGCTTCAACTTCTCGGGCGGTCTCGACCTGCCCGCCTATTGCCGGCTGGCGGGCGAGCTGGGGCTCAACGTCATCGTGCGTCCAGGCCCCTACATCTGCGCCGAATGGGATCTGGGCGGTCTGCCGTCCTGGCTGCTGCGCGACCCATCCATGCAACTGCGCTGCTCCTACAAGCCCTACCTGAAGGCCGTGGACCGCTTTTTCGATGCCCTGATTCCACCGCTGGTACCGCTGATGGCCACACGCGGCGGACCGATCGTGGCCCTGCAGGACGAAAACGAATACGGCAGCTACGGCAACGACGAGACCTTCCTGCGCCATCTCGCCGACGGCCTGCGCCGCCGGGGCGGCGATGTCCTGCTCTTCACCTCCGACGGGCCGGAAGACCTGATGCTGCAGGGCGGCACGCTGCCCGGCATCTTCAAGGTGGCCAACTTCGGCTCGCGTACCGGCGAAGCCTTCGCCAAGCTGCGCGAGCACCAGCCCGAAGGCCCCCTGATGTGCGGCGAGTTCTGGTGCGGCTGGTTCGACCACTGGGGCGATGCCGCGCCGCACCACACGCGCTCGCCGGAGGATGTCGCCCGCGAACTCGATGCCATGCTCGCCGCCGGGGGCTCGGTCAACTTCTACATGTTCCACGGCGGTACCAACTTCGGCTTCATGGCCGGCGCCAACTATACCGAAAAGGGGCTCCAGCCCGACGTGACCAGCTACGACTACGACGCCCCGCTGAACGAGTGGGGCGAGCCGACCGCCAAGTTCCATGCCGCGCGCGAGGTCATTGCGCGCTACTTTCCCCTACCCCCGCTCGAGCTGCCGCCGCCGATACCGCGCCGTGCCTTCGGTACCGTGACCCTCGACCGCGCCGCACCGCTGATCGGGCAGGCCGAACGCCTGGCCAGGCCCGTCTTCAGTCCGGGACCGCTGACGATGGAGGCGCTGGGCCAGGGACACGGCTTCGTGCTATACCGCACCACGATCAATGGCCCGCTGAACGAGCAGCCGTTGACGCTCAAGGCGTGCCACGACCGCGCCCAGGTCTTCCTTGACGGCGTCCCGCTGGGCGTGATCGAGCGTGACATGACCCCCTCGCCCGTCAACATCACGGTCGGCCCGGGCGGGCACACGCTTGAAATCCTCGTCGAGAACCTTGCCCGCATCAACTACGGCCCGCGGCTCCATGACCGCAAGGGCATCACCGAGCATGTGCGCATAGGCTACCAGCTCCACTTCGGCTGGGAGCACTTTGCGTTGCCGCTCGATAACCTGCGCCGTCTGCGCTATGCCCCGGTGGGCGAATCCACTACAGGCCCCACCGTCTACCGCGGTACCATAAACATCGATAAGCCCGCGGACACCTTCGTCCATCTGCCGGGCTGGACCAAGGGCGCTGTCTGGATCAACGGCTTCAACCTCGGGCGCTTCTGGAACCGCGGACCGCAGCAGGCGCTCTACCTGCCCGGCCCCCTGCTGCGCCAGGGGCGCAACGAGTGCCATGTGCTGGAGCTGCATACCCCCGGTCCCGGCTGCCGCATCGAGCTGAAGGAGCACACCGACCTCGGAACCGCAAGCGCCTAAAAGGCACCGCGGAGCGCCGCCGTGCATCTGACGGATGATTGCCATCTGACGTACTGCATGAACGTCCACCCGGGCGAGGAGTGGGCGGATCAGCGGCGCGCCATTGTCAACGAGGCGTGTGCGGTCAAGGCCGCGCTGGCCCCCGGCCGCCCCTTCGGGCTCGGCCTGCGTCTCGGCCGCCGGGCGGCGGCGGCGCTCGCCGCCCCGGCCGCGCTCGAGGATCTCCGCCAACTGCTCGCCGCGCACGGCCTCTACGTCTTTACCATCAACGCCTTTCCATACGGCACCTTCCACAACCAGGCGGTCAAGACCAGCGTCTACCTGCCGGACTGGTCGCAGCGCGAGCGGCTCGACTACACGCTGCAGGTGGCCGACCTTCTGGCCGCGCTGCTGCCGGAAGGCGTCGAGGGCAGCATCAGCACCCTGCCCATTGCCTACAAGGAGCCGCCGCTTCCCACCGCCAGCCTGGCCCGCGTCTGCGCGCAACTGGCCGATGCCGCCCTGCATCTGCGGGAACTGGAACGCCGCACGGGAAGGCTGATCCATCTCGGTATCGAGCCCGAGCCCGACTGCCTGATCGAGAACACGCAGGAATGCATCAGCTTCTTCGAGAAGACGCTACTGCCGCTCGGCACGGCCTGGATCTGCCGCAACGGAGGGCTCACCAGACAGCAGGCCGAAGAGGTGCTTTACCGCCACATCGGAATCTGCCTCGATACGTGCCATCTGGCGGTCGCTTTCGAGTCGCTCAGCGGGAGCCTCGAGGCCCTTCACCGTCACCACATCCGCCTCTCTAAGATCCAGCTCAGCGCGGCGCTGGAGACCGTGACCTCGCAACAGGCTGTCTACGCGCTCTTCCCCTTTGCCCGCGACCACGTCTACCTGCATCAGGTTAAGATTCGCCAGCCCGACGGTACACTCGAGGCCTGGAACGATCTGACCCCCGCACACCTGACCACCTGGACGGCCCGCACCCCGCGGCGGCCCTGCCGCGTGCATTTCCATGTGCCGCTGGATTTTGCCGGCCACGGCCAACTGGCCTCGACCAGCGCGCTGCTGACCAATGATTTCTACACCATGGCACGGCGTTGCGGCGCGCGCCACTTCGAGATCGAGACCTACACCTTCGCCGTGCTGCCACCCGCGCTGCGCAGTCGCACGCTGGTCGAGAACATCATCGCCGAGTACCGCCAGGTGCTGGGGGAGTGGGAAATAGGGAAACCAGCTTGTCGATAGAGGCTTGCCAGAAGTTGCGCTCGAAATCGGCCGAGAAGGCCGCGATGTGCGGCGAGAGGATCACGTTGTCGAGCGCCAGTAGCGGATGGTCCGGCGGCGGAGGTTCCTGATCGAGCACATCGAGCCCCGCCCCACCGAGGTGCCCGCTGCGGAGCGCCTCGACCAGCGCCGCCTCGTCAACCACCGGGCCGCGCGCCGTGTTGACCAGCAGCGCGCCGGGTTTCATCAGCGCCAGTTCAGGCGCTCCGATCAGGTGCCGGGTCTCGTTTGTCAGCGGACAATGCAGTGAAACCACATCCGCCTGCCGCAGCAGATGCGGCAGCGGAGTGGATTGCGGCGAGAACGGATCGTGGTGCAAAACGCGCAGCTCAAAGCCCTGCAGCATGTGCTCGACGCGGCGTGCGATGTTTCCGTAGCCTACCAGACCGAGGCAGCGGCGGCTTAGGTGCCACTGTTGCAGTTCCTCGCTGCCGTCCCATTTACCATCGCGCACCCGCCTGTCCTGTACCGTCACCTGGCGCACCAGCGCCAGAATCAGCGCCACGGCATGCTCGGCCACCGACTCGGCGATAGATTCGGGCGTGTTGTGTACCGCGATGCCGCGCGCGCGGGCCGCCTCGACAGGGACGGCGTCGAGTCCGCTGCCGCTGCGGAAGATGTGCTGGCAGCGCGGCAGGCGATCCAGCGCTCCGGGCGTGATGCAGGGATTGGGACCGCAGAACCAGAGCACCTCGGCGTCGGCGGCGAAGGCGACCAGCGCATCAGGATCGGCACAGCGCCGGCAGCGCAGCGTGATGCCCGCCCCGGCAATCCCCTGCTCCACCCAGTCGGGCAGCTCGCCCGGATCGCGGCTGATCATGGCGACAATCATTCGCCCTGCTCCTTGCGCACCTCGTCGAGCAATCCCTTGGCGTGGCTGAATAGACAGCCGGCGTCACCGCAGATGGCTGTCCAGTTGAGCCCGCGGCGGCGCCATACCGGGAAGGGCGAACCGAAGCCGCCCAGCATCACGCCGGCCTTGATGGTCTTGGTGCAGATTTCCTCGATGACCTTCACAACCTCGGGATCATCGACCTGGCCGAGCTTGCCCATCGAGCCCGACAGGTCGTAGGGGCCGATGCAGACACTGCCGAGCCCCGGGGTCTTGAGGATCGCGTCGAGATTGCGGACGGCCTCGACATGCTCGATCTGCACGATCACAAGCGGCTCGTGCTCGGAGATCTTCAGGTAGTCGTCAAAGGGAACGCTGCCATATCCTACGGCGCGCCGCGTGCCGCAGCCGCGGTTGCCCTTGGGTGGGTAGCGGCAGGCAGCCACCGCAGTCTGCGCGATCTCGGGGGTGTTGACCATCGGAATGATGATCCCGGCGGGGGCCAGATCGAGGATCGGCTTGATGATGCCGTGCTCGTTCCACGGCACGCGCACGAAGGGCGCGCAGGAGGTGCCGCGCAGCGCCATGATGTGGTGGTGGATCTCCTGGATCGTGAAGGGCGAGTGCTCGGCATCGATCCAGGTGAAGTCGAAGCCCACATCGGCAGCCAGCTCGCTCACCGCAGGATCCGAGAAGGTGATCACCGTGCCCACGGCCACGCGCCGCCGGGTCTTCTCAAGGAAGGTCTCGAGATTGTTTATTTTCATGCTTGATAAACTAGCATATGACCGCTCTGCGCGTCAAGCGGGCAATCGTAATCGGTTAGCGACAGGGGAAGGCGCACGGATGGCGCATGTCACACATTGACGCACTTTCCGCCCTGCCGGGCTGAGCGGTGGGCCAGCTCGCAAAGCCTCACATTGCGCAGGCCATCCTCCCCGCTCAGCCGCTGGCCGGACTGGATCGAGGCGGCATGCGCGCGGATAACACCCTGGTAGATGTTCTCGGGACGCTTGACGCGATAGGTACGCTGCCGCGTAAAGGTGTCGAGCTCGAGCCGGATGGGAAATGGTTCGTCGGGATAGCCGGAAAGCTGGAAGAGGGTGCCGTAGCCGCGCAGAACGCCCTGGTCGCCATAGCATTCATAGCCCAGGTTGCCGATCGTCCCGCCGGGGCCGCCGCGCCGGTCGCAGAAGGAGACGTTGACGGTGGCGGTTACGCCGCTGGCCAGGTCGCACTGGATCAGCGCGCCGTCCTCGACGGCGATCGGCATCCGCTTGGGATAATAGACGGCCCGCACGGCGCGGATTTGGTCGTCGAGCAGATACTCCATCATGTAGAAGCAGTGGCTGGCGACATCGCCGATCGGCCCGCCCATCTCTGCCCGGCTGCTGCAGCGCCACGAGGCCGCCTCGGCGGGATCGTAACCGTAGGCGAACTGCATGTGGAAGCAGGCATCGTTGACGTTGCCGAGGGCGCCTTGCGCGATCAGGGCGCGCGCGCGCCGGTTCAGCACATTGTAGACCATCATGTGGTCGACCGCCAGGCTGAGTCCCCGCCGCGCGGCGAGACGTACCAGCGCCTGTGCATCGCGCGCGTTTGCCGCCAGCGGTTTCTCGACGATGACCGGCTTGCCGGCTTCGAGCGCCTGTCTGGCGAGCGGGGCATGGGTCAGGTTGTTGGTGGCCACCACGACGGCGTCAATGGCCGGGTCGGCTAGCAAGTCCGCGGCGCTGGCGTACCAGCGAAGCCCCAGGGCGCGGGCGGCGCGGCGGCGGTCGGGATTGATGTCGGTGGCGCCGGTCAGCACGGCGTTTGGCGGCGGCGCGACGCGCGCGGCGTCGCAGCCGAAGCCTTCGCGGGCCAGCCGGTTCTCGGCGATGCCGCCGAATCCGATCAGCCCGTAACGGACGGGTTGTGTCTGTTCCGTTTGGCCGGATGGCTGAAGCGTTGCCCGGTATGCTGTCATGGTGCCTCGCTCAATGGTGTTGTAAGGAGTCCTCCGCGGGGATTGACATCAAGACCATATCATCAGTCCGTCCCGTTGTCGAGCGGAACGCAGACATCTGTGAACAGAATGTGGTAATCGGCTCGTGCCATTGAACCGCCAAGACGCCAAGGCCGCCAAGGAGAGCGCCAAATGGATGAACGGGCGCGAAAACGGAGTAAGCGGTTAGCGTAAGTGCGTACCGATTAAGTGAGAGAGTAAGTGCGAAGCACCCACTTAAACCCACACTTAATCCCACTCTTAATCGGCACACTTCATCCACCCGCTTACTCTTTCGCCTTCGACAAAGTATCCGACAAAGCTCTCGCGACAAAGTTGTTGCTGCGGTCACCTGCTTTACATGCTCTCCCCGCGCACCCTCTCCGCTTACCAGAACGTGGTTGCCAATCCCGGCGGACATGGTAAATTGTGTCTCACAACGGGGCTGGATGCCCGGTGCAGGCATGCGATGCTTGAGGAAAAAACCTGAGGAATGGGGCAATGAGGCAATGCGTTCGTGGCGAGTTGATCTACACCGGTAAGACAAGGCGTGAAAATGCGTTTCTGGTCTTTGAAAACGACCGTATCATCGGGATTTCCGAAAAGCCCGCCGGGGAATTGGTGGGCGAGTATGCCGTGCTCACGCCGGCCTTCATCGATCCTCACAGCCATATCGGTCTCCGCCGCCACGGGGAACCCGCCGGCGAAGGCGAGAGCAACGACCATCTCGATGCTATCCAACCCCTGCCCGATGCGCTCGACTCGGTTCAGATGGACGATCTTGCCTTCAAGGAATCCGCCGAGTCCGGCATTCTCTACTCCTGCGTGGTGCCGGGCAGCGGCAACCTCATGGGCGGTCTCTCGGCGGTTGTGCGTCACTATGCACCTCACAGCACGGCAGCCCTCATCGGCCGCGCCGGAGTCAAGGCGGCGCTGGGCTACAATCTGATGTCCTGCAGCGGCTGGAAGGGGACGCGTGCCACAACGCGCCGCGGCGCGCTGGCGCAACTGCGGGCCAGATTCCATGCCGTCCGCGACAAGGCGGCCGGAATCATGGCCAAGACCAAGGCCGGGGAGGATTGCGATCCGCTGACCGCCGAAGAGCAGGTTATCAAGGATATCCTGGACGGCAAGACTCTCCTGCGCGTGCATGCCCACAAGATCGACGATATCGCCACGCTGCTGCGGGTTGTGGATGAGTTCAAGCTGCGCGTCAGCGTGGAGCACGCCATGGACGTCAACCGCCCGGAGATCTTCGCGGAGCTGAAGCGGCGGCGGATTACGGTAATCTACGGCCCGATCGAATCCACTAGTGGCAAGGTCGAACTGCTGCACAAGACCTGGCGCAATGCGCGTCTGCTGCTGGAATCGGGTGTCGATTTCCTCCTCATGACCGACCATCCGGTTCTCCCCTCATGCACGCTGTTGCAGCAGACGCACAACCTGCTGCGCTGCGGACTCGGCAAGCAGGAGGCACTGGAGACGCTGACCCGCAAGGCGGCCACATTCCTGGGTGTCGACGACCGCCTTGGAACCCTCGAGAAGGGCAAGTGGGCCTCGTTCGTCTGCTGGAACGGCGATCCCTTCGACCTCGCCCACTATCCTTTGGCCGTGTATGCCGAAGGACAACCCGTGTTCAAGGAATAACAACCTAGGATCAACACAACGCAGGACTGACAACATGAAGACCATTAGCACTATTATGCGGGTCATTTGTTGCGTCACCATGTCCATGGGACTGGCAAGCGCGACACCGGTCATTGAGACGTTCGATGATTATGCCGGCGGCACTTCCCTCTCTACCATCGGCGGCGGCGGTGTGTGGTGGACGGATGGTGCCCATGCGGTCGTGGCCGGCGGCGGCGTGGCCGGCTCGAACGGCATCGGCACCGAGTCGTCAAGCTCCTTCATCCTCAACTGGCAGGGGCAGCCCTTCCAGTGGAGCGCCATGGGGGTGAACGACAGCGTGACCATCGGCCTGGACTTCCAGTCGAGTCCGGCAGGCATGTTCGACGACGACCGCGTCGGCTGGACGGTCGATGTCGCCTCCAACGCGAGCTCCGGCAACCAGTTCGCCCTCCAGCTCGACACCGCCGAGGGCGGCATGGTCTGCTACTGGGACTCCAACCGTACCGTGCTGAACGCGCTGGCCGGCATCAAGGCCTCCACCTGGTACCGTTTCCATGTGCGGTTCACCAAGCTCGGCGATACGCGCGCGGCGATTACGGGCACGCTCACCGAACTCGACGCCTCGGGCCAGCCTACCGGCACGCCCTATGTCGGTACCATCGCCGACTCGAGCCTGGCCCCCTACAGCGCCCCTGCCTCGCGTTTCACCAGCAGTTACCAGTACCCCAGCTTCAAGAACTACGTCAAACTGGAAGGCAATGCGGACAATGCCTATTTCCACTACGAACCAGCCCGGCCCGACTACGTGGTCATCATCAGCGTCGACGGCATGGGCTCCTACTACGTGACACCCTTCCTGGAAGAGGGGCTGAACAACGAACTGGTGAACATCAAGCGCATCATGACCGAGGGCGCCGGCACGCTCAATGCCCGCTGCGACCACAACTACGCCATAACGCTGCCCAACCACATCACCATGATGACCAGCCGCGGCGTATCTGGAACCGACGGACACGGATGGACGGATAACGGCAATGTCACCCCCACGCAGACGCTCCACGACAAGGGAAAATACATTGATAGCGGATTTGCAGTCGCCCATGACGCCGGACTGCGCACCGGAATCTGGTCCGGCAAGTCCAAGTTCATCCTCTTCCAGCAATCCTATAGCGCGACGACCGGCGCGGCGGACACCAACGGTGTGGACAACGGGAACAACAAGATTGACGTAAACCTGATCAACAACGGCATTTCGGCCACGGACATCACGATCAACTTCACGAATGAGATGACGACCGCCCCCTGCCACTACTCCCTGCTCCACTACCAGGATCCGGATGCGACGGGTCACAGCTCAAGCTGGTCTACTAATCCAGCCAGCGCCTTCGCGACGACACTGAAGCAGGTGGACAACGCCATCGGCGTCGTACTGGATATGATAGGGAACTCGCCGGTGCTGAATGGCCGCACGGCCATCATCCTCACGGCCGATCACGGCGGACACGACAAGACACACGGCGACATGTCGGAACCCCTCGACTACACCATACCCTTCTACATCTGGGGGCCGGGGGTGACTGCCGGCGCCGATCTCTACAGCCTGAATCCAACCACCCGACGCAGCCCCGGCACGTCGGAAAACACCCCCTACACCGGCCCCCAGCCCATACGCAATGGCGATGCTGCCAACACCGCACTCGATCTTCTCGGTCTCTACGCCATACCTGGCTCGTCCATCAACGCAGCGCAGGATCTGGCCTACTCCGGCGTTGCGGCCCTGCTGCCACCCGAAGTGTCGATCACCTCGCCCGCCGATGGCGCGACGCTTGCCTCACCCGTCACCATCAATGCCACCGCCGGCGACGCCGACGGCACGGTGACGAACGTCAGCTTCTACGCGGGCACCACCCTGCTCGGCGACGATGCCACCTCCCCCTACAGTATTGTCTGGAGCGATGCCCCCGATGGTTCCCACGCGCTGACAGCCGTGGCGTATGACAACGACGGGCTCTGCACGACCTCGTCCGTCGTCAGCATCACGATCGCGGCACCCTCCAGCGACGGCTTCACCGCCTACAACGACTGCTCGCTGAGTAGTGCCACAACCCCCGACAACACCACCAAGTACAGCGGCAATGGGACGACCTCGGGCTTTCTCAAGGACTTCGACACCGGCACCGTGCTGCCCGTGACGCTGACCATCACCGCCTATAATGTGACCTACAATGGCACCGGCGGGCCAATGTGCGCCAAGGGAACCGACGCCTACAATGTCTTCAACGGCAAGGTGGTCTTCGACAATGCCATCTGGTACACCAGCGAGACCTCGGGCTGGTGGATGGATGCGACCTTCTCCGGCCTCGATCCCGCCAAGGAGTACGAGTTTGTGACCTCGGTCAACCGCGATGGCGGCAGCGGCTACAACCAGCGCATGTCGAAGTTCACGATCTCCGGTGCCGACTTCTGTGTGCAGGCCAGCACGCCCGGCGTAACCATCCACTCGAACGAGTCGGTGACCTTCTGCTCGGGCAACAATACCGACACTGGCTATGTGGCACGCTGGACTAACATCAAGTGCGGCGCCGACGGCATCTTCAAGGTGCGGGTCGAGGACGGTGGCACCACGGTCAAGAAAGGCTATGCCTTCGATGGCATCATGCTGCGCGAGACCCCCGGGGCTCCAATGCCCCCGCAGGTCGCGATTACGGCTCCGGAAGAGGGCTCGGTCCTGCCGCGCAATTTCGCGATCGAGGCCGCAGCCGCGGATGACGGCACCATCACCAACCTCGCATTCTACGCCAACGACGAGCTGCTGGGCTGGGATGCCGGTGCGCCATACTCCTGGGACTGGGTAAACGCACCAGTCGGGACGAATGTGCTTTATGCCGTAGCCTGGGACGACGACGGCCTCTGCACCACCTCCACTCCGGTGACCGTGACCGTGGTCGCGCCCCAGCCGCCGACTGTCGCGATTATCAGTCCCGCCAACAACGCTACCGTGGGGACAACCTTCATGTCGAGGCCGAGGCCGCTGACGTGGCCGGCACGGTGACCAACGTGGAGTTCCGCGCCGACGGCGTGCTGCTTGGTTCAGACACCGCGGCACCCTACAGCTTTACATGGAGCGGCGCTCCGGTCGGAGCCTGCGAGCTCACCGCCGTGGCGTGGGACAACGACGGCATGTGTTCCACCTCGACGCCAGTCCAGATCACCATCACCTATATGCCACCCACCGTCTCGATCAGCAGCCCCGGCAACGGCACAACAGTCGGCACCACCTTCACCGTCACCGCCAATGCCTCGGATGCGGACGGAACAGTGGCCAAGGTGGACTTCTGCCTCGACGATGCCATTTACGGCACTGACGACACCCAGTCACCCTTCTCAATGGTGATGCAGGGCGTGTCGCCGGGAGCTCACAGCGTCAAGGCCGTGGCGTGGGACAGCACCGGCCTCTGCAGCACCTCGGCGGTCGTCAACGTGACGGCGGTAGTGAAACCGCCCAGCATCGCCATCACGAGTCCCACCAACAACACTACCGTCGCCAGCATCGGACTCGGCATCCAGACCACGGCCTCCGACCCGGATGGCCAGGTGGCCAGTGTCGCTTTCTACGGCGACGGCAACCTGCTGGCAACCGATACCGCCGCGCCATTTAACCACGGCTGGGCCTCCCCCGGAGCCGGCAGCCATGAGGTCTTCGCAGTAGCAAGGGACAACGACGGCTACGTCGCCACCTCGGCGGTGGTGACGGTCACGGTTTCGGCCGACATCGGCTTCACGGCCTACAACGACTGCTCGCCGGGCGACCCCACTCCGGCCAATACGACCCAATTCGAGCCGGAAGCAGCAAAGACAGGCATTCTCCGCGACTTCGACTCAGGGCTCGCGACACCGGTGACGATCACGCTGGCAGCCGCGAACGTCAGCTATCGTACTAAAAGGGAGAACGCCGCCATCGCGACTGGCACCGACTGTTATAACGTGTTCAACGGCAAGGTGCCCTTCAACAATTGCCTCGCCTATAAGAGCGGTGCGGGGCCCTGGTGGGCGACTGTCACCTTCACAGGCCTTGATCCGGCAAAGGAATACGAGTTCGTCACCTCATGCGATCGCGCTAATAACACAAAAGACTATCCGGGCCGCCATACGAAGTTCACCATCTCCGGCGTGGACTCATGTGTTGAGGCCAGCACGCCCGGCGTCATCGTCACCAACGCGAACATGTCGGTCATTTTCGACACCGGCTACAACACGGTCAACGGCTATGTGGCGCGCTGGCGGAAGATCCGGTGCGGTGAGGACGGCTCGTTCACTGTCAAGGCCGAGGATGGCGCGGGTCCCACTCCGAACAAGAGCTACGGTTTCGACGGCATCATGCTGCGTGAAACCAGCGCGCCCGCCACACCTGCCAGGGTTGCCGGCATCGCCATCTCCAACAACACCATCCAGATGACATGGAGCAACTCGACGGGGCGTGTGCGCATCGAGGCTACGCCGAGCCTGACCAACCCCGAATGGACCACCGTGCCGGGTGCCACCAATCTGGGAACCACGAGCCACACCATCCCGATTGACGCTGCCTATCCGCGGCGCTTCTTCCGGATTGTGACCGAATAGCATTTAATAATGTCCCTGGCGACCACCGGTCGCCAGGGACATTTAGCGGGCTTATTGTGCGCTGATGGTTACACTTCGCAGCAGCACACCCAGGTCGGTATCGTAGCCGCGCTGGCCGTATGCCAGCGGATCGTAGGGCTTCTCGACCGTGAAGCTATAGTGGCCGGTAGGTGTCCTTTCCGAGACATCCGGCACTGTCCAGTGGCCGGAAACCGTTGAAACCCCTGTGGTCACGGTACAGACAAGCGGCGTGCCGCCCCAGGGGGGTGTCACCAAGAGGCGCTGCTGTTCCCATTCCGCCACGGGTGGCGTCCACTCTGCCTCGGCTTCGAAATGCACCACCGAGCCGGCGGCGGGATACGGCCCGATGATCGCGCTCCCCTGCCGCGTCCATCTGCCGTGCCCGCGCACGGCACCCCAGGGGCCGCGCAATCCGAGCGGACCGCCATCCAGCACCATCTTCTGCGGCATCGGCGGGTCATCGGTCGTAACGGGCACGGCCTTGAGGAATGTATGTGCCACTAACCGCTCCCCGCGATCAGCAGGCAGGAAGTGGCGCGCCTTGATGATCGGAAAGCGTCCCGTCACGCTGGTTACGGGTTCCAGGCGCAGGCCATCCTCGATGCCTACCGGTGCGTAGGAAGTGGCGATCCACACCTCGCTGGTGCGGGCGACCCCGGCCAGCCAGCCGGCCAGTTCAGGCCATTGATCACGGGATGTCTCGCCCAGTCCCAGCACACGCATGCGCGGATTGCCGGCATACGGAACACTATGGGGGAAATAGTCGAAGGCCACGAGACGCTCCGTGCCGATCTGCTGCGCCACTTCTTTCGTCCAGGCTGTGGCGCCAGCCTCGTTGACACCAAAATATGCCGCGGGCCAGCGCGCGAGGTTGGGCGTTCCTCCCAGCAGCAGGAAGGCCGCCACTCCTGCGCGTCTGGCGGTGGATGTGGCGAGAGAGGCGCAGGCGTTGGCCAGCGGTGCCGCCAGCAGCGCGATCAGCGGCAGGATCACCGGCAGGAAGCGCCGCAGGCTCCAGATGCCGGCCGGCACTTCAACTCCCTTGAGAAAGAGGAAGAAGAGCGACAGCCAGGCCAGCAGGACCAGCATGACCCGTTCGCGTAGCGGGCGGACCGGGCGCAGCACGGCGACACCCCCCGTCAGCAGCAGCAGAGCGCCTGGTATGCGGATGCCGCTCCAGACGGCACGCGCGCCGTCACGCAACGTCTGCCCTGCCTGGCCCGGCTGCAAGGCGATGATCAGCAGTGGGGTGAGCCATAGCGCCCCCCATCCCCAGGGGTGCAAGCGCGTATCCAGCCGCCGCAGGCGGGCGCGTACCGAC
The DNA here is from genome assembly GCA_012521875.1 of Lentisphaerota bacterium. Classification (GTDB taxonomy): domain Bacteria; phylum Verrucomicrobiota; class Kiritimatiellia; order RFP12; family JAAYLN01; genus JAAYLN01. The sequence continues at coordinate 13,517 of JAAYLN010000130.1, forward strand.
GGGCGGAAACCGAGCGCCAGCGCCACGCATGAGAGCAGCACCAGCAGGAGCAGCGATGCACCCAGCGCCATGTGCTCGCGCGTGGCACCAAGCAACTTGATCAGTATTTCAGGGCGTGTCCAGTCGCCATAGGGCTGACAGATGGTACGCGTCATCCACCAGACGGGCAGCACCCCCAGCAGGCATCCGGTAGCGAGCGGCACGGCCTCGCGTGCCTGCTGACGCTCGAGCATCAGTACGCCTGCCAGCGGCAGGGCCACCAGCAACAGGGTGGGATGCAGCGCGGCGGAAAACCCCAGCGCGAAGCCTGCCACAAACCGCGTCAAGGCACGGTCAAGCGGGCGGATGGCGATTGCCGCGATGATGCCGCCCAGAATGAAGCTGCCGGTACCGTCGGGATAGAAGCCGCGCGCGAACCAGAGCGGCCAGGGTGTTGCCAGCACCAGCGCCACGGATGCACCCAGCCCCCAGAGACCGCCTGCCGCCGTACCGGCCAGCAGGAGCAGCCACCAACCCAGCGAGGCGATGAGGGGCGGCAGGACATTGGGAGCGAGCCACGGAAGGCCTGCGGCCGCCAGCGGCAAGGCGGGCATGAAAAAGGGACGCGTCGCGCGGCCATCGGGCGCATCGAGTTGAAAGACCAGGTCGCGCGTAGGACGTGTACCGGAACCGGAACGGTAGAGCACGGCGCGCTGCAGTCCGGGAGGCAACGCCGAAAGCAGCGGGTCTGGATCAAAGAAGCCGCTGCCTTCATCAAAATCATGGGCCATCTTGCGGTAGGCACTGTTGTCGAGTCCGGTAAAGGTGTCGTCATGGCTGTGCGTGACCAGCCATATGCTGCCGGCCAGGCCCAGCAAGGCCAGCGCCAACCGGCACCGCGTACCGAACCGGCGGGAACCGGGCACTGTGGCACACTGACGGTACGACCGCATGGCCAGTAGGCACAATGGTACCAGCACGGCCAGCGTACAACCTGTTTGCCAGAGAGTCATAATTGATCCAAATCCGGCGGAAGCCGGGTGAGTGAGCGTGCCGGCCGCAGCACATAGCGCAGCATGCGTCCGAGACTGCGGAGGGGCTGTGCGGGATTATAGACGGGACTGGGGCCGCGGGAAGAGTCCAGCCGCGGTACGGGGAGGCGCAGGGCGAGCCAGATGGCGATCACCATGAGGAGCGCATAGCCCCATGCAGCGCTGCGGAAACGCGCGGGTGAGCCTTCCTGCAGCCAGATTCCGATAAAGACGGCCGAGATGCCGTAGAAGACCTGGTTCAAGGCACTCCAGACCGCATTGTAGGCGTGGCGTATCCTGGGTTTCATACGCAGCATGTAGCCACGGCTGGTGGCCATGTAGTTGCCGCTCTCGGCGATTGGAATCAGGGCGCAGGCGAGTGCCACCAGCGCCATGGGTGCGCGATCTTCACGCAGCCAGCCCAGCACAAGCAGGGAGAATACGATCAGCACTCCGTTGGCCGCCATCACCATGGGACTGCCGTGCCGGTCCGCGATCCGCTGCCAGCGCGGCGTCGTGAACATCGCCAGCACATTGCCGCAGGAGGTCAGCAGCAAAATGGTGCCGGCACCGATGCCCAACTGGTCGCGCAGGGTCAGTGTGACCAGCAGCGAGAGTCCCGTGTAGATGATGCCGAAGAGGGTGGAACAGAGCAGGAAGCCCATGAACATGCGGTCGCGGAAGACCAGCAGGTAGCCACCGCGCACGGGTTTGTGTTTGCTATCGGTCACCGGCTCGCCGCCCGGCACCCGCCGCAGCAGTTGCAGGCTGACTAGGCCGAACGCCACGCCGAAGGCGGCGATCACCGCAAAGCGCCAGAGCGGCGGATTGTGACCGAGGACAAAAAAGGCAATCACCCCGAAGACGACCGTCAGCAGACGCGTCATCACCGTCTCATATGTGTAGAAGCGCCCCAGTTTAAGCGGCGGAACAATCTCGTGCAGCCAACTGGACCAGGCGATGCCGGCCAGCGCGCGCGTGATGCAGAAGAGGGAGAGCGTGGTGAAGAGCAGCGCCGCGGCGGCGCCCTTGCCCCAGTAGCGGAAGACTACCGGAGTAAAGACAATCGGCAGGACGAGGAGATTGCGCGCGGTCCAGCCCGTCATCAGCACGCGCTTCGAGCCGAAGCGCTCGGCCAGCGGCTTGGTGACCACCCCCAGGACGCCCGCGAAGTAGAGCAGCGAGAAGAGCAGGCCGACCGCGCCGGCGCCGATGCCGATCGCGCGCGCGTGCAGCACCATGACCGTTCCGATCAGGCACTGCCAGGAGAGAACATTGAGGAACAGGAAGGCCAGGAAGCGCCGCGCCGCTTCCGGCATGGTATCCAGATGAAGCAACTGGATCAGCGATTGCAGCAGGGGACGGGAGCGATTCGACTTGGAGACTTGGTTCATTATTCTTCGGAAAACAGCGGGCTGGCTGGTCACCCTGCCCGCTTAAGGAAACATGCGTGGAATCCTGCCACAGCCCCATGCAAAATTCAAGCAGAACCGCGCTTGCCCAGTTGCGCGCGCGGCGCATATCGGTTAGGATTAAGCACCATGCAGGCCGACATCGTAGTCATCGCCATCAACGCGCGCCATAGCCACTGCAGCCATGCCGGAAGGACGCTGCTGGCCAACCTCGGCTCTATGGCGGAGCGGGCCGCGCTGATGGAGTTCGATCTGGAAACCCAGCCGCTGCAGGTGGTCGCCCGCGTGCTGGAGGCTGCGCCGCGTGTCGCCGGCTTCTCCGTCTATCTCTGGAACCGGCGCCTGGCAGGCGAAATCCTCACGCTGCTGCAGCGCATAGCACCGCAAATCTCCATCGTACTGGGCGGCCCCGAGATTGTGCCGGAGGGCGCGGCGGAATGGGATGGCCTGGCCGACGCATTAATATGCGGCGAGGGTGAAACGGCATTCCGCAACTGGTGTGCAAACAGGCTCGGGCAGAAGCAGACATCGGGCACCCGCCCCGCCACTCCTGAACTCATCATCAACCGCGAGGGCGAGGATCCCGACACGCTCGCCCTGCCCTACGCATTATACAGCAATGACGACCTAGGTCGGCGTGTGGTCTATGTGGAGTCCACGCGCGGCTGTCCGCACCACTGCCTCTACTGCACCTCATGCGGTACTCACTGGCGCCGTTTCCCGACCGACCGGCTCTTTGCCGCGTTTGAATCGCTGCTGGAACGCGGGCTGCGCGACTTCCGCTTTCTCGACCGCACCTTCAATGCCGACGAGAGTCATGCCGTTACAGTGCTCGACTTCTTCCTGCAACGGTTGCCCAAGGGGCTGCGGATCCACCTCGAGCTGACGCCGTCACGTCTCGGGGCGCCACTCCTGGAGCGACTGGCAGCCTTTCCAAGCGATGCGCTGCATCTCGAGGTCGGTATCCAGACTCTAGACGAAAAGGTGGCCCGGCACATAGGGCGCAGGGAGAGTCGTGACGAGGTACTCGACACGCTTCACGTCCTGCTCGATGAAACCCGTGCCGCGCTGCATGCCGACCTGATTTTCGGTCTGCCCGGTGAAGACGAGGGCTCATTCGCTGCCGGGTTTGACCGGCTGGTCGGGCTTGGTGTTCCCGAGATCCAGATCAACCGCCTCAAGGGACTGCCGGGCACGCCCCTGCTGGGCCTTCCCGCACTGGCGGGCGCGTTCAGTCCCCTACCCCCTTATGATGTACTACATACCGACTGCCTCGACTTTGCGGCCCTGACGCGCATGCAGCGTCTCGCACACGTCTGGGACCGCCTGCACAACCGGGGACATTTCCGTCATACGCTGCCGCTCCTCTGGCAGGCCGGCAACCGTTCGCCCTATGCCGCGGTCGGAGCCTTGGCGGAAGAGGTGTACGCCCGCGAGGGCCAGGTACATGCCCTTGGCCGTGGCGCATGGGCGCGGGCGTTGGCCGGCACGCTGGCACAGTGTCCCGAAATTACACCGGCGCGGCTGGAGGCCGCGCTACGCGCCGACAATATCGATTCCGGATGCCTGCCTATAACCTAGAGGCTCTGGCAAAATCCGATGCCTGTACGGGCGGCACGCATGCCGCCCCCGCCGCCACGGCGGCGGCACTGCCTACTGCTACTGCCTACTGCTACTGCCTACTGCTACTGCCTACTGCCACTCCTACCGCGGGCCGCGCATCTTCCAGAGCAGCCAGCAGGCCATGGTCTTGGCATCGTTGATCGTCTCGTCAAGCAGGGCCTGCTCCACCTCCGCCTCGCCCATCAGGAGCGTCTCGACGAACTCCTCCTCATCGGGGTCGGTCTCCCCCGGCACGGCCTCGAGCTCGGCGAAGAAGAGGTGCAGCCGCTCCTCCGAGTAGCCGGGACAGGCCACAATCGTTCCCAGCGGCAGCAGGCGCGTGGCGTGGTAGCCGCTCTCCTCGCGCAGTTCACGGTGGGCGGCCACATCAGGCGCCTCGCCGGGTTCCAGGCCACCCGCCACGACCTCGATGAATGCCGATTCGATCGCCTTGCGGTACTGGCGGACGAAGAGAAAACGCCCATCCGGCACGCGTCCCAGAATAGCCACCGCCCCGCGGTGGCGGACCACCTCGCGCGACGCGGGCTGACCGTTGGGCATCTCTATATCGATCACATCAATCCGCAGAGCCCGTCCCTGAAAGACGGTTCTGCTGCCCAGCGTCTTCTCGAAAAGCGGAGAATCGGCTGCCGGAGGACGAATACTAGCTTGCATTTTCGGGGCCCTTTTTCTAAAGTGCTGGTTCTGTTCCATCGTGACGCCCGTATTGTAGCGTAATGTAGCAGGAGAAGAAAGCATGTCCACCATTGTTGATGTCATCGCACGTGAAATCCTGGACTCCCGTGGCAACCCCACGGTCGAGGCCGATGTCTACCTAGAGAGCGGCGTAGTAGGCCGCGCTGCCGTCCCCTCCGGTGCCTCCACAGGCGAGAACGAGGCGGTCGAGCTGCGCGACGGCGACGAGAAGCGCTATCTTGGCAAGGGGGTTCTCAAGGCGGTTGAAAACGTGAACGAGAAGATCGCCCCCGAACTGATCGGCATGGAAGTGACCGACCAGGTCGCCATCGATACCCTGATGATCAAGCTCGACGGTACCCCCACCAAGTCCAATCTGGGCGCCAACGCCATCCTCGCGGTCTCGCTGGCCTGCGCCAAGGCTGCCGCCGATTATCTCAGCCTGCCGCTCTACCGCTACATCGGCGGCACCAACGCCAAGGCCCTGCCGGTGCCGATGATGAACATCGTCAACGGCGGCTCGCACTCCGATGCCCCGATCGCCTTCCAGGAATTCATGATCCGCCCGGTCGGCGCCTGCTGCTTCCGCGAGGCGCTGCGCATGGGTGCCGAGGTCTTCCACAACCTCAAGAAGCTGCTCAAGGAGCGCGGACTGAGCACCTCCGTCGGCGACGAGGGCGGCTTCGCCCCCGTGTTCAACGGCACCGAGGATGCGCTCGACACAATCATCAAGGCCATCAAGAAGGCCGGCTACAAGCCCGGCCGCAAGTGCGAGGGCGGCGAGATCTCCCTGGCGCTCGACTGTGCCGCCTCCGAGTTCTTCAAGGACGGCGTCTACGACTACGCCAAGTTCGAGACCCAGGCCCGCGGCGCCCAGAAGCCCGGCGTGCAGCGCACCTCCGAGGAGCAGGCCGAGTATCTGGCCGAGCTTATCGCCAAGTACCCGATCGACAGCATCGAGGACGGCATGGACGAGAACGACTGGAAGGGCTGGAAGCTGCTGACCGAGAAGGTCGGCCAGAAGTGCCAGCTCGTCGGCGACGACCTCTTCGTCACCAACGTCAAGTTCCTGAAGAAGGGCATCGACGAGAAGTGCGGCAACTCGATCCTCATCAAGGTCAACCAGATCGGCACCCTGACCGAGACCCTCGACGCCATCGAGATGGCGCACAAGGCCGGCTATACCGCCGTCGTCAGCCACCGCTCGGGCGAGACCGAGGACGCGACGATTGCCGACATCGCCGTGGCGACCAACGCCGGTCAGATCAAGACTGGCTCGCTGTCGCGCACCGACCGCATGGCCAAGTACAACCAACTGCTCCGCATCGAGGAGCTGCTGGGTGACGCCGCCGTCTACGGCGCCTAAGAAGTGCCAACCGCGCCGGGGTGCGCCGCAGGTGCCCCCGGCACGGCCAACCAACCCACTAAGGTTCACATTATGTATACAGCATCCGACCTGCGCAAGGGGCTCAAGATCATGCTTGATGGCCAGCCCCTGATCATCACCGAGTTCGACTTCAGCAAGCCGGGCAAGGGCCAGGCCATCTACAACTGCAAGCTCAAGAACATGCTTAACGGCACAACCATGAGCCGCAGCTTCCGCTCCGGCGACCGCTTCGAGAAACCGGAACTGACGAACGTGAACGTGCGCTTCTCCTACGAGGCCGACAACAAGTATATCTTCGTCAACGAGAACTACGAGGAGATTGCGATGACCGAGGATGTGCTCGGTGACAACCGCTTCTTCCTGGTCGACGATATGCTCTGCGAGGTGCTGATGTTCGAGGGCGCCCCTATCGAGGTCACGCTCCCGAACTTTGTCGAGCGCGAGGTGATCAAATGCGACCCCGGCGCCCGTGGCAACACCGCCAGCGGCAAGGTGACCAAGCCGGCCACGCTGGAGGGCGGCTACACGTTGCCCGTGCCGCTCTTCGTCAACGAGGGTGATATCATCCGCGTCGACACCCGCAATGGCGAGTACGTCGACCGCGTACGCTCCTGATACGCACAATAGCGACAACGGCAAACGCCCTGCCTTTCGGCGGAACAAACGATTCGCAGTGCGGATTAATCAGGAACTCAAGAACTCAAGAAGGGTGCAAGAATGCACGGTTTCCACAAACAACTCCTGATTTCATGAGTTCCTGATTCAAAAACACAAGGGTTCGCAATAAGTCAACACTCCCGTTCGGCGGGGCGTTTTTTTGGCGGCCCTTCAGGCCACTATTCTACTCGCGCCTTACCTAGGGCTGCGTTTCGACAGCCCCGGGGCTACGAAAGTCTACGGCACGTAAAGCAGGCGCCCGCAGGATTCGCAGTTCACCAGCGCGTTCTTGCGCAGAACCATATGGCGTGTCGCCGCCGTCTGCTGCAGGTGGCAGCCGCTGCAGACGCCGTCGTTGAGAAGCACAACCGTCGGGCGGCGTGCCACGCGCAGGCGCTCATAGCGGCGCAGGTGCGCCGGCGGCACACGGTTGGCGACCTCGACGCGCTCCTGTTCAAGCTGTGCCAGACGTGCCTTGACATCGTCCAGACGGCTGTCCAGTTCGGCGAGATACTGCTCCATGCCGCTGGTCTCGGTATTCACGCGCTCCTGGGCTGCCTCGACGCGCTCCTGGGCCGGTGGTACGGCATCCATGGCCGTGATCTGCTGCCCCTCGAGGATTTCAATCTCATGGAGATTGTTGTTTATCTCACTCTCCATGGCACGGAATTCACGGTTGGTCTTCAAGGACATCTGCTGCTGACGAAGCTTGGCCACATTCTCGCGAATGGCCTTCACCTGAAGCTCGAAATCAGCCACGCGCGTCTGAAAGGCCATCAACTCCGCCTGTGCCGCGCTGAGGCGCTCCTGCGCATCCTGCAACCGGGAGGTCTCCTGCTGTTTGCGGAGCGGAATGTCGCGAAGTTCGTTTTGCAGTTCGTATATTTGCGTATCCACTTCCTGGAGCGCAAGTAGCGGTTCCATAAAACTCACAGACAAGCTCCTTCGACGGTGCCCGTAACCGGCACACCGTCATTAGGGTTCGTTCGAAAAGAACTGGCGGAGAGGGGGGGATTCGAACCCCCGGTACCCGTGGGGTACACAGCATTTCCAGTGCTGCACCTTCGGCCGCTCGGTCACCTCTCCAAGAAAACAAGCGTACAGATTACCCTACCTGCCGCCGTCTGGCAATCTTAATCGGCATCTTAATCGGCATCTTAATCGGCATCTTAATCGGCATTATCGGCCAGTTTCGGGTGCGCTCCACAATAGCGGATGCGCACCCAGAATCCAGAATTCAGAATTCAGAATTCAGAAGGAAAAGCGCCTCCTTTTGCTTCCCTTTTCGTGTCCAAGCAATTGTGACAACAGGCGGGACGGGTAACGTATTAAACTTTAGAACATTGCGCATTCGATGTATATGGCAAAACACTCGGCATCTTCTGATACAACAACATTAACGAATGTTTGGCGATTGGGCAGAAATTTTTTCGTCATTACAACATTCGTCGGCAACCACCAACTAGTTGAATCTGCTAGCGCACCATCGTAGATCGTGCTGTCCGCAGGCTTGCGAGCGAGGATATGGGCAAAGGGTTCGTAGGTCGCGGAAGGAATAACGACTTTAGCCACCCATACGGGATCTACGGCCACATCAGGCTGGGAAAACTGAACTAGTACCGCATTAGTCGGGAATACCAACCCGGTTTCATTCTGTATTCTGCTTAACTTCTCGGATTGGCTGTGGTTTTGAACAGCACCAGGTTGGGTAATAGAACGCTCGTGGCACGAGACACCTAGCACCGCTGCAAGAATAGCAAATAATATTGCCAGCAAACGCATGTCACCATCCTCCATTGCCACTCGGAATATCGGTGATATTCCCTTTAGCATCGAACTCGAATTCTTCTTTCCAGTTCCACCACATGAATTGAGATGCCATAGGCCTGTGTCTGAACAGCGGATGATCGGCGAACCGCCCGAAAGAATTGCGTGACATTTCATTGTACATCCAGATGTTCAACTTAACGCGGCATTGCGAAATGTTCACCTCGTCCGCTGTCGCAATGATACGGAAGGATCCGATCGCGCTAGTGTGCAATTCTCTTGGTGGAACATCAGTGAGAGCAAATAGAGGATAAACCCCCTTCTGGCAGTAGCAGGATCGGTTCCTGGCGGATCTCTAACTAGCGAATTCCAACCATGCTTTGGATCAGGAGAAAAACTCTTTGTCGGAATCCACGACGGGCTCGTGATGTGGTTTTGTTCCCAGTCCGACGGATCCGTGGCCACAGCCTGCTTTAGTCGCTCGACATTCGCTTGCACGGGAGCCCAATTGCGAACAATAGCCGTATAAGGGTCGTTTTGCCCCATAACCCAAAGGTCTGGATACCGATTGAACCACGAGAAAAACTCATCCAGAACATGGCCTATCGTCGTGAGTCCTTGATAGTCCATGTTCTGTATTGGGTTGTTTAGAGTAAACAAGTAAAGGTTTAAGATTTCAGGTTCGGCTGAGGGATTTGAAGCTTTCTCTGCGCTTGTGCTTGTTGTGACATACACCATCTCTCCCATCGGATCCCAGTTCAGCCACCGCATCAGTTCCGGCACGTAGAACCGGTAACCGTAGTAATACAGTCCAGTCTCGGTGTCATAATATTTGGTCGAAAAGCGGTGACGGAATGAGTCGGCCATTGTGCCGGACTTGGAGATAGTGCGGCCGAAGGCGTCGTAGGTGTACTCGGCGACGATTGCGCCGGTCTCGTCGGCATAGGCGGTGATGTTGCCGTTATTATCGTAGAACGGGAAGTACCATGCGCCGTCCATTTGTACAGCCAGTAGCCCACCCACGCCACCCGCGCCCTGCAGTGTGCCGGAAATATCCTTACCCCAGACGTAGTGGTTGGTGGTTGTACCTGATGCGGTTGAAACGGTCTCTTGCACCAGATTCCAGCCGTCATATAGATAGGTATGCGTGGCGGTGGGGGTGAATTTCAGCACCAGGCGGCTAAGGTGGTCGTAAGCGTTGGAGACTACGCACACGTTGTTTGAGTATGCGGCAACTAGCCTGTTCTCGGCATCATACGTATAGTTGAAACGCCCGTCCCATGTCATATTTCCATCTAAATC
>JAAYLN010000131.1 GCA_012521875.1 Lentisphaerota bacterium
GTCACTCGGACTTTTTGCCCGTGGTTTGACTGGCGTTCGAATCGCGTTTGACGTCGGACTTGACATCACCAGCCCGATCCTGCTACATTTCCACCATGAAAGCGCTCATTCAGACCGGTTCCAGCGGGCGGGTGCCCGTGCCGCCTGAAAAGCGATTTCTTATCAATAATGCTGGTGGAGCGGGTGAAGCAGAGCGTGAGTATCGATTGGCAGGTGCGAGAAAACGCCCGCGCCCAGATTCGGGTGCTGGTGAAGCGCGTGCTGAGAAAGTTCGGCTATCCACCTGACTTACAGCAGCGTGCGACGGAGCTCGTGCTCGAACAGGCTGAGGTATTGTGTAAGGACTGGGCGCGTTGATCGGAAGCCCAGCAACTGGCAATTCGGCCGGATTACTTGACGACGAATGGTAACGTCAAGAATCAACTCGAAGGATGCGCGAATGCGGAGATGATCAATGGCGCTGCTGGAAGAAGGACAGGTTATCAGAGACACCTACACCGTGGAGCGATTCCTCGGTGAGGGGGCGTTCGCTGAAGTATATCGCGTTCAGCACCGTTTCCTCGGTCGCCAAGCGATGAAGGTTCTGAAACTGTCTGGGGCCAGCCTTGAGGAAATCGAATCTCTATTGGCGGAAGCCCTTCTGCTTTCGCGGATCGGTCATCCCAATATCGTGCGAGTCTTCGACGCCAACATCATCGAAATCACAGGTGCTCGGCACGGCTTTTTCACCATGGAGTACATCGCCGGGGGCAGCCTTGATCGGTTCTGGCGGTCGTATCGCGATTCGATCATGCCAGTGTTTGAAGCGGTCGAGATCATGAAGCAGGTTTGCGCTGGCATTGCCGTGGCGCACGCTGAAGACCCGCCGATCGTCCACCGGGACATCAAGCCGCAGAACATCCTCGTTGGTTATGACGGGACCGGACTCCGGGTACGCGTGAGTGACTTCGGCCTCGCCAAGCACGCCAACCCCATGACGCTGTTGGTGAGCGCCAAAGGCACCCTTAGCTTCAAGCCGCCAGCGTCGCTCCAGAACCACGATTCATCGGCAGCGGATGTCTGGGCGATTGGGACGACGTTCTATCTGCTCTTGACTGACACGCTGCCGTATCCGGATCTGGATGAACGCGACATCGCTGACGCCAGCAGGTTCGTCAGGCCACTCAGACCGGCCAGCGTTTACAACATGAATGTTGATCCAGCACTGGATGCCGTTCTGTCACGGTGCTTAGCTGGCAAACCTGAAGATCGCTACCAGAATGCCTCCGAGTTGCTGAACGAGCTTTCGCGGTGGCGTCCCGGGCGATCCTCAACGATGTCCTCCTCGACGCCTTCGCAAGGTGGCACCCAAGCCAAGAGCATCTTCGGGCAGCGGTCGTCGTCTGACATGGACGCCGCGAGACGGATGATCAATGACGCACTGGCGGCTTCAAAGAAGCCGGGCAGTCTCATGAGCGCAGCGGACTTGCTCGAGGAGGCAATCAACAAAGCACCAGAATTGCGTGACCAGTACGAAAGCCAACTGAAGCTGTGGCGACGTGGAGTATGCATGTAAACGGGGAACCGCATGGCGACCGCATCTGGACATCACGATTACCACCGGCACGACATTCTGAGGGATGTCGCGACCCCGCAGCTCTACAGGGCAAACGCCTTCCGAGTACTCGGCCTGTCGGTCACGGTCGACGGCGCAGAGATGAACCGCCAGCAGAAAAAGCTGAAGATGCTGGAGAAGCTTGGGGGTGCGGCTACGCAGAACCACTCGGGTGCTTTGCCGCATACGCCGCCCCCTGATGCGGAAGAACTGCGGAAGGCCGGACAACGCCTCCACGACATGCAATCCCGGATTGTAGATGAGCTGTTCTGGTTCTGGCCATCTGATCATCGAAACGGTGATGTGGATGCGGCATACAAGGCGGCAGGTGAAGGTCGGCTCCGTGATGCGCATCAACTGTGGTGTCAGCAGAAAGAACAACCTGCTACGGAGGCTGTCGCCGTCCACAATCTCGCGGTATTGCACCACGCCCTCGCACTCGATATCGAACACGCTTCGCTTAACGGGAATGGCGGTGATGAACCAGCAGACCCAAAGGTCCAAGCACGCCGCGACAAGTACTGGGCTGTTGCCCTGGAACACTGGGCGCACTTTGCGGATAGCGAGTCCGGCTGGAGCTACATCTTGTCTCGTGCCGAGGCACTTGACGATCCGCGATTGACCTCCGGCTTTGTCAGGCGATTGCGGCAATCGCTGCCCGAGGCGATCTTGTCCATCAACGTCAACCTGGCGGTGCGTGCCGCTAAGCGCGGTGACGTGGATGAAGCGAAGCGCCACCTTCTGTACGTTCGGAACAGCGGTCTCGACCTTCACTTGGCCGCTTCCCTGCTGGAGCGTGAAGCGTCGCCACTGGTGGAGCAAGTTCGCCGCATCTGCGAGCCCGTCGCGGATCGCTCGAAGGCCTCGCCCGAAACGGCGAATGAACTGGCGAAGTCGGTTCTAGGCGATTGTCAGGTTCTGCTCACGGGTATTCGCGCGATCCTCGGGAAAGAACATCACTTGCGGCAGACCGCCTTCGATCTCGTAGCCTCGACCGTTCGTGGTTGCATGATCGATTACGGCAACGCCACTGAGGACTGGAACGGCTGTGTGCCGCTATTGAAGCATGCGGCAGGATTGGCGCTTGATGAAGGTCTGCAAGCTCGTCTTCGAGAGGACGTTGAGCAGGTTCAGAAGAATCAGGCGGAAGAGAAACACGTCGAAGAACTAAAACAGGCAGTGACTGCTGACCGTGTGTACGCGGTCACCATCCATGGCGGCCAGATACGCATGGCGAATCTCTGCACATGCTGCCTGGGACCAGCAACCCAGGAGCAGCCGGTCAGCTATGAATGGGAAGAAACTCGCGGGATTTCTCGGTACAAGCGATCACTCTCTTTCAAGTTCCCGATCTGCAATGCCTGCTTGCAGCATCAGGCCGAGTATTCGCGTAAGCGCGCGGTTCTCGTCCTCTTGGCAGCGGGCATATCAATCGGCATCGCGTATCTTGTTGCTGGTGGCATTGAGAAGCCCGAGTGGCTGCACTTCGTTCTTGGCGGCGGCGCACTCACGCTCGTATTGGCATTCATATTCAGCGCAATGATTCGACTTCGGGTGTTGCCGGAGGAGCACGCCTGTCGCGATCAAGCAGTAGAGATGCCGAAGGCGTCTGACAGCCACGTGGTATTTCGCTTCCACAACCCTCTCTATGCCGAGGCATTTGCTCATTCAAACGGTGTGTCTGTAACAACACGCCAGATGACTAAGCCTACACGCGGCTCGTATATTTTGGCCGGAAAAGGAGCGGTGTTGTCGCTCATCGTAGCGGTAATACTCGGGGGCATCGGCCAATCGATTATCTACGCGGTCAAGGAAGACAGCTGGCAACGTGGCCCATCCCAACCTACCCGTAGTTACTCACCACCGCGCTCATCGACGCCATCGCCAACCTACACGCCGCCGCGACAGTCCACGCCCTCTCGATCCTACAGCGGCCTGTCGAACCGCATAGATGCCGGGAAAGCGCGTGCCCGAGCATTGGAATCGGAGATCAGCCAGATGGACTCTCAGCTTGAGTCGCTCTCGTCAAGCATCGGGCGGTACCAGCGTGAGATCGAAGGCTACGAGCGTCAGGCACAATCTGGACTGCGGGTCAACCAATACTCCTACGAACAAGCATTGGCAAACCATAATCGCCTGGTTGAGCAGTACAACGCATTGCTCGTGCGCCGGAACGCGAAATACAGCCAGTACGAGCAAGAAATCGATTCCGTTAATGACATGGTAAACCGCTACAACCGTGGCGAGCGATAGGACGACACGATGAGTACAGACGAACCAACAAAACCGAAGAAGCCGCCAGTGAAGGACATGCTCCAACATGGCGTGGAATCCATGCGGCAGCTGATGCAGCCCGCCGCGTTCAGAATTGCAGCGCCTGACGAGTCTGAACGGAAGCCTTGCGCGAGCAACGCGGGCGACCCCACACCGGCCTCGACGGAGGAGCAGCTAAACACCGCCCTAAAAACCATCGCTGCTGTCGCAACGGCGGTGTGGCGAGCAAAGAACAAGCTGGATGCTGAGGCCGACGCAGAACTTCCAGACGAGTTGCGCAACGTGCCTCGCCATGTCCAGTCGGCATGGGATGCACTCGAAGCAGGCAAAGTACAGGTTGATGACCCTACAGGGCGTCGGTATGTCCCTGGAATGGCAGTGAACACGCTGACAATCCAGCCTCTCGAAGGCATCACCTTTGAAGTCATTCATGAGACGATCAAGCCGTCCGTGTACTTCAACGACATGTTGATTCAACGCGCCGATGTCATCATTGCCAGACCGACCGGCGAGACGAGCCAGAACGCGGTCGGCGATGATGATAGTAGAGAACCAGATTCGGGCGATCACGAAGCCCCAGAACAGAAAGGAACGAACGCAGATGGCCCGAACAACGATTGATTACGGAATTGACCTCGGAACGACCAACAGCAGTATCGCCGTTCTTACGGACACCCTTGCGGAAGTAGTCCCGAACAAGGACGGCTCGCTGATGACTCCCTCGGCGATCTGGTACGACAAACGAGGCAAGCTCTATGTCGGAAAGGACGCCAAGTCGCGGCATCTCGATGACGAAGAGAATGCTGCCGTCGAGTTCAAGCTGCGCATGGGGCAGGACTGGCGCAAGCCGTTTAAGCGCAGTGGTAACTCGATGTTGCCCGAGGAGATGTCCGCAGAGGTGCTTAAATCGCTCAAGGCGGATGTGCATACGAACAAGGGTGAAGACCTGCACGCGGCTGTAATTACGGTCCCAGCGGCGTTCGAGCTTCCGCAATGCGAGGCAACTCGTCGCGCCGCCGCTCTCGCTGGCCTTACGGTGAGCCCTCTCTTGCAGGAACCTGTGGCTGCCGCGCTGGCATACGGTTTTCAGTCGGCATCCAACAAGGTGTTCTGGCTTGTCTATGACTTCGGCGGCGGCACGTTCGATGCGGCAGTGATTCAGGTTCGTGACGGCGTCATTCAGGTCGTCAACCATGCCGGTGACAACTATCTGGGTGGTAAGAACATCGACTGGGACATTGTCGAGAAGCTTCTTGTGCCACAGCTTACCGCCGACCGTCGTCTGTCTGACTTCAATCGCACCAATCCACAGTGGCGTGCTGCATTCGCCAAGCTCAAGTATCACGCTGAGGAGGCGAAGATTCAGGTATCGCGGACGAAGGAGCCGTTGGAGCTGTGGATCGAAGATCTCTGCACCGATGATTCGGGCGACAGCATTGATTTCGAGTTTGTTCTGACCCCCTCAGCGCTCGACACTATTCTTGAGCCATGGATTGAGCAGTCCTTGTCGCTATGCAGGAAGGCGTTGAGCGAGAAGGGCTTGTCCGGCGGGGATATCGAAAAGGTCATCTTCGTTGGTGGCTCAAGCCTGTTTCCGAGCGTCCAGGAGCGCGTAGCAACCGATCTAGGCACCGCAGTCGAGTTCAGCATCGACCCGATTACCGTTGTTGCGCGTGGCGCTGCGGTGTTCGCCGGTTCACAGAGACTTGAAGCTCCTGCAGAGCCCACAACAGCAGGTGCTTATTCCCTGCAATTGGAATACGAGCCTGTTGGCAGCGACATCGAGCCGATGGTGGGCGGGAAAGTCACTGCACCTGCTGGGGCCTCGGCAGCTGGACTTCGCGTGGAGATCGTTGACGTGCGTAGCCAATGGCGAAGCGGCACCATTGCATTGGCCGAGAATGGCACGTTCATGACAGAGGTACACGCGGAGAAAGGCCGTAAATGCGAATACGAAATCATTCTGTCCGATGCCACGGGAAAGCGGCTGCCATGTAGCCCCGACCGCTTTGCCTACACCGTGGGCATGGTCATCACCAGTCCGCCGCTTACCCATAACCTGGGGGTAGCGATGGCGAATAACAAGCCCCTGTGGTTCTTCCGCAAAGGCGATGCCCTACCGGGACGCAAACAGCACGTGCTTTACACTGCTGTGCATCTGCGGAGAGGCGAAAAGGCTGGGAACGACAATGTCATTCGCATCCCAATCGTTGAGGGCACGAATGATAGCAAGGCGGATCGTAATCGCCTGATCGGACACCTCGAAATTCAACCTGATGACAAGCGGGTTAAACGCGACATCCCTCTGGGCAGCGAAATTGAAGTGAGCATTGAAATCGACACGTCGCGGACGACCACGACGCGCGCGTTCATCCCCATCGTCGACGAGGAATTCACAGATGTGTTCAGGCCGGGGGTTGTTGCCAAATCGCCGAACGAACTGGAAGGAGAATTCAACGCCGAACTCAAACGGCTCGATTCCCTTCGGGCAAAGGCAGATGATGTCGCTGACAGCAAGATACACAATGCGCTAAGTCGCATTGAAGGCGAGCAGATTATTGAAACAGTGCAGCGACAGGTTGCGGCTGCACAGGGTGATCCCGATGCTCAAGGTGAAGCCGATCGAAGGCTTCTGGATTTGAAGGCTGCAGTAGACTCGGTTGAGGGTGCGATGGAGTGGCCATCCCTCGTTCAAGAGGCCAGGGAACAGGTGCTCGCTACTAGGGACGTCGTGGAGACACATGGACACGAGAGCGAAAAGGATCGAGTGAACAAACTCGCGGCTGATGTAGAGAAGGCGATTGAAGCTGAACGCCTGGAGCTTCTCCAAGCACGCCTAGAAGACTTGCGAGAACTGGGCGCTAACGTTGTTGTGCGGCAGCCCGATTTCTGGGTGGGATACCTTCAGTATTTGGAGGAACGGCGCAGCCACATGCGAGATCAAGCAGCCGCTGACAGGCTTTTCATGCAGGCGCAAAGGGCAATTACTGGTAATGACTTCGAAGCTTTGAAAGCCGCCGTTCGCCAGATGATCGGGCTGCTTCCCGCAGATGAGCGAGAAGCTGCAGAAGCTCGTGGTCGGTTTGGCGGAACGATTGTTTCTGGATAATATGGTCGGCCACGCTGTCCCAGACGGCTCCCTGGTTGCTTTCCGCTCGGCCACGGGTGCGGAGGCTGTGCTGAACGTCGCGGCTCTTGCGCTGCCGCAGGCTGCTCGGGGCGTAGTTGCCAGCCTTGAAGGTCGGACTGACGTGGCTCCACCGGCCTTCCTCGACGCATGAGACAGGTATCCGCGTCTTCGACTTCGGCGGCAGCAAAACGCTAGTGTTCAGGATGCGGTTCTGCTTCGCGCCTAGAAGTTCCTCGCCGTCGATCAGCAGAATGGGCCGGTCGTCGTCGTTGACCGCCAGGAGCTCCGGGACGGTGCCGGACTCATCGACCTCTGTGACAGTCAGTACGCCAGCGTCGATGGCCTCGGACGCCAGAAGGTAGTTTTGGAAGCGTGCCTGATGCCCATCCCCCCGTAGGGGCACCAGCGTCAGGTTGCGGTGGCCGATGGCAGTGCCCGGCGTCCATGCCGGCAGGATGTCCTTCATCTGGATCGTGGTCATGGCTGGCCCATTCCTGTTTGGATTGCCGATAAAACAATTGACGAAGAATTGAGGTCGGCCCCACTTCCTACTCACTCTATCCGATGGACACCAACGACCGTCCATCGCTTAGCTTGACTAAAATCCCGCCCCCGTCCATCAGCTATTCAGCCCGCTCTCATTTCCGGTTTGCGGCTCGGCCTATCCGTTCGCTCCGCCTTTCGGCATTGGAGTGCCTCACTAGCTTCGCCTGCCTTCCGGCTACTATGACCTCTGCTGACTTCTGCCCGCTCCCGACACGAATTGCTCCGCGCCGTGCTGTCCTCCACGCAAGCGTCCGGGACCGCATTGCGAACAGATCTCCCCGGATAAGAACGCTAACTCTCACTGGACAACCGCCTCATTTACCCCGACACCTTAACCACTGGGCATCGCCGTGTCGTGCCGGCTGACCCGGTGTCGTGGCCTTTCTTATGAGGTTTCTGTTCGTCGGCTCCCAGCTCTGCCTCATGCTTTCTCCAGACCCCGCCTCGCGGCGACGCCCTTGCCACAGGCTGGCGATTTTCATGGTGGTCTACTCGCAGGGGACTCTCACCCCATTAGTTAGCGCCCATGCCGGGCGTACACGACGACGCTCTCCCTCACCTTGACCGTCCGCGGGCAAGGTGTAGGTGAGCAGCGTGTTGTTGGGGTATCCTATCTTATTGCTGTGCGCGGCGTCCATCCCGCAGTTTCTCCGCAATCCGATCCCGTAGGCTCTGCGGGGCGAGCACCTTCACGTCCGGCATCCACGACAGGACCCAGCGCACCAGTTCCTTA
>JAAYLN010000001.1 GCA_012521875.1 Lentisphaerota bacterium
CAAAGTCCGAACGTCCATGCTCCACCATAACTGTCTCCTCGGTCTCCTGTGCCTTCTCCTCATCCGGCGAAACACTTGGCGAGAGCAGTTCGACAACCTGCCGCTGCACGACGTCAATCTCGTCGAGTTTCAACCGGGGATCGAGCACGATAAAAGTGTCACCGGTCGGGCGGTGTTCGTAGACCCGCAGGATGCCGCCGCCCTCCCTGGGCTTGGCATCCCGCTCCACAAGGATGCGCTTGCGCTCAAGCATGACCGCCAGCACATAGACAACGTTGACGTTGGCGGGATCCTCAAGCGCCACGAGACGGCGCAAAAGCGACTCGACCGTCTCGCGATGCAACGGTTCAGCCTTGGCGCGTGTCTCTTCCGGTGCCGAAAAGACGCCCTGCCAGAGACTGAAGGGCGTCCTGCCGTCGGCCCGCCGCCCCCAGCAGTGCAGGCAGAGATCGCTGCGCTCATAACCGTCCCCTGTCTCGAAAAGCGCCGAGACGCACTCCTGTCCGTCAGTGAACCGGGAGTTGCAGGAGGTACAAACGCGCCCTCGCGGGCGGATATTCCATTCATGAGCCATGCGGAAACTCTAGCAGATTGGCAGGCGATTATTAAGGGATATTAACCAAACAAAAAAAGACCCTCTAAAAGGGCCTTTCTCTAAAAGTGGTGCACCCGGAGGGATTTGAACCCCCACGGCTCTCGCCATAAGAACCTGAATCTTACGTGTCTGCCAATTCCACCACGGGTGCGGAACATTCAACGCCTGCCCAGTGCCACCGTATCGGGAACAAGTGGCACCCCCTAGGGGAATCGAACCCCTCTTACCAGGATGAGAACCTGGCGTCCTAGCCGATAGACGAAGGGGGCATGCCTTGAAAACAGCCGCTACTATAGCCTTTTACAAGGTGCTTGTCAATCATCCGGTTTCTGAATTCCTGATTCCATGACCTTTCATGTGCCTTGGCGCTGTGCTTGCCGTCCGGCGGCGGCTCTGGTAAGCTGAAAAGATACGTCCGGCTCCCGTTGGCCGGGCGCCTTTACACCAGGTTAACAGGGTCATGCAAGAGAATTTCTGCTTCTGGAACGACGCGGGCAATCCCGTACACCCGGCAAGTGCCGCGGATTTCCTGCCGCGCGCGCAACTGACGCTGATGCAACTGCACCGGCTGCAGGTGACGATCGGCCGGGCCTATGAGCATGTCCCCATCTTCCGCGAGCGCATGGACGCCAAGGGCCTGAAGCCGGCGGACATACGGAGCATGGCCGATCTGGCGCATGTGCCCTTCACCATCAAGAACGACCTGCGCGAAACCTATCCCTTCGGCCTCTTCGCCAGCCCGATCGAGGATATCGTGCGCCTGCACGCCTCCAGCGGCACAACCGGCAAGCCGATCGTCGTAGCCTACACGCAGAATGACCTGACCGTCTGGAAGCAGGTGGTCATCCGCGCCCTGGCCGCCGCCGGTGTACACCGCGGCGACATTCTGCAGAACTCCTACGGCTACGGTCTCTTCACCGGCGGCATGGGGCTGCACTACGGCGCGGAGGCCCTGGGCTGCACCGTGCTGCCGACCTCCGGCGGCAACACCGAGCGCCAGCTCATGCTGATGCGCGACATGGGCGTGACGGTGGTATGCTCCACCCCGAGCTACTTCCTGCATCTGCTGGATGTGGCGGAGAATAGCGGACTCGACTTCAAGCGCGACTTCAAGCTGCGCATCGGCATCTTCGGCGCCGAACCCTGGACCGAGGAGATGCGCCAGCGCATCCAGGACATCTCCGGCGTCCATGCCTCGGACATCTACGGACTCTCGGAGATCATCGGCCCCGGCGTGGGGGGCGAGTGCCTCTACCAGACCGGCATGCACATCTTCGAGGATCACTTCTATCCCGAGATCATCGACCCCGAGACGCTGGAGGTTCTGCCGGCAGGCGAGATCGGCGAGCTGGTGCTGACGACGCTCAGCAAGGAGGCCATGCCGATGATCCGCTACCGCACGCGCGACCTCTCGCAACTGATCGACGAGCCCTGCCGCTGCGGGCGCACCATACGGCGCATCAGGCGCATCAGCGCCCGCTCGGACGACATGCTGATCATCCGCGGCGTGAACATCTTCCCGTCGCAGATCGAGTCAGCACTGCTGGCGGCGCAGATGACGAGCCCGCACTACCTGATCGTGGTGGACCGCAAGGGGAACCTCGACACGCTCGAGGTGCAGGTGGAACTGACCTCGGCACTCTTCTCGGACGACATCAGCACGCTGGAGAAACTCCACAAGCGCATCAGCGGTGCCATCCTGGAGTCAACCGGCCTGCGCGCGGCGGTCACGTTTGTCAAGCCGCAGACCCTGCCGCGCAGCGAGG
>JAAYLN010000132.1 GCA_012521875.1 Lentisphaerota bacterium
CGATGAAGAAGTGCATATCTCTCATTCTGCTGGCCGCATGCGCTGGGGCGGTTGTATTGGCACAGGATGTGCCGGTCAATCTGCCGTCTGTCATTGAGCGTCCCGTCGCCACGGTCGCGCCCGGTACCGTGACGAGGATGAAGCCCGATGCGGGTACGCTCTTCATGCTCGAGTCGGATGGGATTGACTTTGTTGACGTCACCGGGCGCATCCCCGCCCTGGCTATCAAGGTCGAGAACGGCACGATTGTGGATGATCCCTGCGGACTCGACGTGCTCGAGTTCGGTGGCACTGCGGGATCGATCACTATCGAGGATCGCGGCAAGCTGGCGGGTATCGGCGATGGTTTTTTAATCGCGGCCTGGATCCGGCTGACCGAGCCGGTGCCGGCCGGATCATCGTTCGGCTTCGCGGAGAAGGGGAAACGCTGGAGCGGGCGCGAGTCGTTCCGGCTCTTGATCCGTCCGGGCGCCTTCCTGACGCTCGATTCGCTCGCCTTGATACCCGAGTCCATCGAGCCCGCTCCGGTCGCCGGCGCGAGCGAGAAGCGCTTGAAGGCTAAGAGTGCCTACCCGACGCCCGGCAACACCATGAACGGCCTGAACCGCTTCGCGGCGGGCAAGTGGACGCACATCGCCTTCACCTACGACCGCAAACGGCGGCTCCTGCGCACATGGGTGGACTTCGGTATCGACCGCGAGGCCTTCAACGCGTGGCACGAGGTGGCCTCCGAGGTGGTGCAGGATGCCGACTCGCCGCTCGTCCTCTTCAAGGGGGCGATGCGCCTGCGTGTCGCCCAGGTCCACTTCTCCACCCTGCCATCCGAAATCGGCGACGTCCCGCCCGCGCGCATTGACGTGGCCGAGCTGCCGTACCGCGAGTGCAGCTACGTGCGTTTCACGCAGACCTCCGACAAGCTGCCCCTGCCGGCCGAAGTGACGGTCATGAACATCAGCACGCCCTCGCAGAATGCCGTCTACCGCTATACATTGAACGACCGCGAGCCGCACAACTATCTGATTCCGCCGCATATCTACCGCAATGTGCGCTCCGATGTCGTCGTGCGCGTCTTCCACAAGGGACGCGAGGTCTTCAAGGCCGATGCGCCGCTGATCAACCCCGCCGTCACGTCGCCGGCCTCCTGGCGCTTCCTCCGTGGTGCCCCGTGGACGAACGGGCCGAAGCGCCCCGCCTGGTGGATCGATGACAACAACGTCATCTCCCATCACGGTACGAACGTCTTTCCGGTCGGCATCTACTTCGTCCGCACCAACGACTTCGACTTTGCCGCCGATCTTGGCTTCACCATGATCGGTCTGCGCGAGGACAACCGCAAAATCCCGCTTTGGGAATTCCGCCGCGACACGGCACACTACTATGCCAAGGCCGCGGCACGCGGTATCACGCTCTTTGCCGACCGCAGCGCGGATGACCGTCCCGGCGAGGGCTTCATCTTCGCCTACGACGAGCCCTGGGGCTACAACCTCGAACACATTCGCGAAGGCTATCGAAAGCTGCGCTCCGCCCGGGCACGTCCGGCCGAGTTGCCGATCGTGGTCACGCAGAACAACTGGCAGCGCTACCGCGAGACGGGACTGGCATGCGACATTCTGGCGGTCGATCCCTACTGCCGCGGCGCCTCGCCGCTGCGGTTTGTTTACGACGCTACCCGTGCCGCCATCCGCGAGGTGGATGGCCTCAAGCCTGTCATGACCATCGTTGATGACTACGGCGAGGCCTTCCAGCACTCCACCGCCGATGAACTGCGCACCAAGACCTATCTGGGGGTGATCGCGGGTGCGAGTGCCGTGGCCTACTACTCCTGGGACGAGGGCGAGACGCCTGACACGGCACTCTCGTCGCGCAACATGCCGGAGGTCGTCGAGAACTTCCGGTGGCTACTGGCTGAGCTGAAGAAGCTGAACCCGGTGCTCGCATCGCCGAACCTCGCGGAGCGTCCGCTCATCGAGCCTGCCGTGCCGCGCGGCTTCTTCACCTGCGCCAAGCAGGGGGCAAAAGGACGCCGCTACCTCTTCATCGCTTCCGATCTCTTCAAGACTGAAACGCGCCGCGTCGTCTATCCGCCCGCGGCCGGCAAGACCGCGACGCTGGCTTATGGCCCGCTGCTCGAGGGCGCCTCCGCCAATCTGACCTTCAATGCCGAGGGCCAGGCCGATATCACACTGCCGCCGCAAGGCACTGGCATCTATCTGCTGGAATCCATGCCATGAGAACACAACACCACCTACTACTGACATCCCTTTGCGCCGCGCTGTTGCCGGCACTGGCCGCACAGGCGCAGATGCCCTCCGCCGATGAGATCGGCGCACGCGTCGCGCGCGCCGACGCCACCACCGCTGCCGTGAAGAACCCGCACCTTAAGCGCCTCGCTGGCATACAAGATCGCGGAGCCGTCTTCCGCTACAATGCCTTGCGCGTGGCCGAGGACCTGAAGGATGGCGAACCGGCGGCATCCTTCGTCTGGTACACGGTGCCCGCGCTCTCGAACATCCAGCGGCTGCCGGATCAGTTCCCCGTTGATGGCAGTCTCGGCACACCGCTGCGCGTCGTGGCGGCGCGCGACGAGTTCGAGCCCGCCTCCTTCGTGGTCTATCCCTTTGCGGATGCCAAGGCGCTGCAGGTGACGGCGGGCGACCTGCGCACACCGGAGGGCCATACGATTCCGGCCGGCAAGGTGGACGTCAAGCTCGTCAAGGTCTGGTACCAGAACGGCAACGGCTGGTATTCCTATTTCGGAGATGTCGGCCTCAAGCTCGTGCCGGAACTGCTCGTCAACGACGAGAACCTCATCAAGGTCGATACCAGGGCACAGGCCAACTACCTCCGCGTTGATTTTCCATCCGGCTCGAAGTACGTGTGGATCTCCGCGCCCGAAGCCATCGATCCCGGCCTCAACTCCGCCAGCGCGCCGGTGAACGATGCCGCGACGTTGCAGCCGGTCACGCTAGAGGCGGGACAGTTCAAGCAGTTCATGGTCACCATCCGAGTTGACAAGGATGCCCGTCCGGGGCTCTATACCGGCACCTTGCGCCTCACGCTGGACGGGCGGGCAGCCGGTGGGATTCCCGTGCGTCTGCGCGTCCTGCCCTATGTTCTGCCGGAACCCAAGACCTATTACGATCCCACGGCCGACTTCTATACCATGCTCTACTGTGTGCCGGGTGTTGATGGCTACTATTGGGGCAACGGGCGCGACCGCGCGCAGTCCGACGCCAAGCAGCTCGCCCGCCTGCGCAACCAGCATGACCACAACATCCGCTATCCGCTCTACTTCGGCATGTGGAAGGCGGGGCTCGAGAATCTCCCGCAGGTCGAGACCGCGCTTGCGCAGGCCAGGTCGGTCGGCATGAGGCTCGACCCCTTCTTCGAGGCCTTTGGCTGCAGCGGCGGCGACGCGACGGAACGCTACTACGCCAACCGCTACATTGCGGAGCAGGCCCGGCGCGAGTACGGCCGCCTGCTCGGTCACACGCGCATCTACCCCGCGGGCGGGGAGGAGCCGGGCTACAACAGCGTCGTGAACTCGCGCCCCAACTGGCGCACCGTCCACGAGCTTGGCATGTTCGTGATGTGCAACGGTCACGACCGGCGCCACTTCGCGGGCTACAACGACGATTTCCGCGTCGGCGGCGGCTTTGCGAGCCAGTGGGAAGCCGATTTCATGCACCGCATCAAGGGCAAGATCGGCAACTACGCCGGACCCCACACGGGTCCCGAGAATCCCGACTACATGCGCCGCATGCATGGACTCAACCTCTACAAGAAGGACTACGACATGATGTACAACTACGGCTACCAGGATGCCGGCTGGAACGACCTTGTCGGGTTCTACCGCAACATGAACCTGGTTTACGCCACCAAGGACGACTTCATTGACACGCTGGCCTGGGAGGGCATCCGCGAGGGCATCGACGACATCCGCTACGCCACGCTCCTGCAGCAGCTTGCCAACCGGGCCATCGCTGCCGGCACGGCGGCCACGGACAAGTACTACGCGGGCCGCAAGGCGTTACAGTTTCTCGCGCTGCTCGATGAGGAGGCCTGCGGGCTCGATGCCGCGCGCGCCGAGATGATCCGCCACATCGGCGCCCTCGCATCCCTCGTCGGCGACAATAAGTAAGACAGGAGACGCCACCATGAAATTTGCCCGACACATTCTCGCTTGCCTCTTCCTCGTGGCCTCGCTCGCCTCCGCGCAGGAGACCTACGAGAGCTTCGCCGCCGCCTACGGCGCTGCCAACACCCTGCGCAACCAGAAAAAGTTCGACGAGGCCTTTGCCGCCGCCGACGCGGCCATCGCCCTGGCCGGTACGCCTGCCGAGCAGGCGGATGCCTTCTACCGCAAGGGTGACATCTACTGGAGCCGTGGCCGTGCGCCCGGCATGGTCGAGTCCAACTTCCTCGTCGCCGTGAATGTCGAGGGACTCTCCGATGCCAGGCGCGCCGGCATCGCCCGCGAGCTCGTGAACAAGTGCTACCGTGGCATGGACGAGGCGGGCTTCGCCAAGGGGACGAACTTTGTCTCAGCGCTCCTTGCCGAGCCCGCGATGACCAACCTCGACCACCGCATCACGCTGGTCGAACAGCTTGCCGAACTCTACTTCGCGCGTGGTGCCGTGGATGCCGCGCGTGACAGTTACGACAAGCTTGCCCGGACTCCCGGCCTGACGCCCGCGCAGCGTGGCCGTATCGCCTCGGGCTCGGCCAACCTACGCAAGCGGCTCTGCGAATACGATGCGGCAGTCGCCGGCTACGCCAGCATCTACCGCGATGCCACGCTGCCGGTGAACGACCGCATGCATGCCTTCAATGCCGCCGCCGGGATACGCCGTCTGGAACGCAAGGATGATGCGACGATCAGCGACGCCCGCAAGCTGCTGGCGGAAGAGGCTATGAAGCCGAAGCAGCGCGACCTCAACACGGCGCTGCTCACGGCGCTCCGCCACAAGGGTGACTTCGCCGCCGCCCGTGCTCTCGCGGAGTCGTTCCTGCAATCCAAGGATGCGGGCGAGGCCAAATTCGGTGCCCTGCAACTGCTGCTCGCCGACCTCGCGGCCGACGACTTCGAGCGTGTGAAGCGCGACCTCGCCAACCACCATGCCGCCTATTCCAACGAGAACGCGATCCTGCGCGATACGGGCAGGATCTTTATGGACCGGCAGGACTACGAGGGCGCGCTGGCCTGCTTCGAGAACATCGCGCGGCACGCGCACGTCTGGGTCGAGCGCGACGCCGTCCGCAACCGCCTGCTCTGCTACCACCACCTTGGACGTCC
>JAAYLN010000133.1 GCA_012521875.1 Lentisphaerota bacterium
ACAAGAGGTGCGCAAAGGTTGACTGGCGGTTTCAAACGGCGGACGCGAGGATAAAGCTCAAGCACCTGTACCCTGTGTTTGTGTAGCCGCTAGTTGGTTGTTTTTTAATCGCAACAATGTACTAGCCGGGATCCTACTTCGCCAAGGCTACGTAGGACAGGCAGCGTCGCCCCACCTGTGCTGGCGCGCCTATTCCGGAGCGTCCCCGGCACCCGACGAGTTTAAGAGAGGGTTTAAGTGTGTGCTTCGCACTTACACTTTGTCCCCGCACTTTGTCTCCACGCTTGCTCGGCTACGCTTCGCCGCCACACTTCGTCCCTACGCTTTGTCGAAAGCGAAAGACAGGGCGGCTGATGGTGTCTCAGACTAGTGGAGCCACTGTCCTGCAGGGCAGTGGCAGTAGGCAGGGGCAGTAGGCGGGGACGGTTATTGCGACCACCAAGTGGATCGCAATTGAGAGGGTAAAAGCTAGGCGCTGCCCTTTCGCCACTCAGTGGCGTGCAATCTGGAGGGTAAAAGCCCGGCGCTGCCCTTTCGCCGCGCAGAAGCGAGGGGCGGGCAGTGTGGGGCAGGCATTCCTGCCTGCCCGCGTAGCCCCGTGCGGACAGGAATGTCTGCACCACATTGAGCGGCGACCAAGTGTGCCTTGCGCCTCTCCTGGTGCTTGCCGATTGTCGGCTTCACCGCATCAGCCTGTCTATCTGCGCGCCGCAGGAGTCGACCGTCTCGCCCTCGAAGTAGAGGCGGTGCCAGATTTCGAGGTTGAGCAGGATCCAGAGGCGGAAGTTATGGTCGGCCTTGCCGTCCTGGTGCTCGTCCACCAGCCGCCGCACGTAGGCGCCGTCGAAGGTGCCGTTGGCGACGAAGCGCGAGTCGCGCAGCAGCAGGTTGCGGGTGAAGGTCTTGAGGTCGGTGCGCAGCCAGATGGCGATCGGGAAGCCGAAGCCCTGCTTGGGACGCTCGATAAGCTCGCGCGGCAGGTGGCGCGCGGCGACGCGGCGCAGCACGTGCTTGAGCGAGCGGCCCTTGAGCTTGTAGCGCCCCGGCAGCGAGGCGGCGAACTCGGTGACCATGTGGTCGATCAGCGGCGGGCGCGCATCGAGCGAGTGGGCCATCGCCATGCGGTCGGAGATTGCCAGCAGATGATCCGGCATGCGCGTCATCAGGTCGGTATTCAGCATGCGGTCGACCATCTCGCCGGCCCGGTTGCTGTTGAAGTGGCACAGGATCTTGGCGACGGAGTCGGGGTCTTCCAGCGCGGCGCGCGCGGCCGGAGTGAAGAGGTTCTGCTTGTGCTCGTCGGTGAAGCGCAGGAAGCTCATGCTCTCGGCATAGCGCCTGCCGGCGTCGTGGAACGACATGGCGTGGAGCCATTTGAGCTTGGCGGCGGCGCTCTTGTAGCCGAACGACTCGGGCACGAGGCTGATCAGGCGTCCGAATACCTGGCGGCGCAGCCAGGCGGGGAGCCAGGCGTAATAGTCAACCAGCCGCTGGCCGGCAAAGCGGTCGTAGCCGGCGAAGTTCTCGTCGCCCCCGTCGCCGCTGAGCACCACCTTGACCTCGCGGGCGGCCTCGCGCGAGACCAGATAGACACCGACGCCGAAGGGGTCGGAGGGCTCGTCCAGATGGTGGATCATGCGCGGCATCAGGCGCACGAGGTCGGCCTCGACCACCTTCTCGCGCCCGAGCAGGCCGTATTGCTGCGAGACCATGCGCGCATAGGGCAGCTCGTTGATCTTCTGCTCCTTGACGCCGATCGAGAAGGTGGGGAAGGGGGCGTCGGCGGCCTTGGCCATCAGCGCCGTCACCACGCTCGAGTCGATGCCGCCGCTCAGGAAGGAGCCGACGGGCACGTCGCTCTGCATGTGGAGCTTGACGGTTTGCGCGAGGAGCTTGTCGAGCTGCTCGACGGCCTCGTCCTCGCTGCATGCCAGCTTGCGGGTGAAGTCGAGATCCCAGTAGCGTTCCGACTGGAGTGTGCCGTCGCCCCGGCGCAGCAGCCAGGTGGCGGCGGGGAGCTTGCAGACGCCCTTGAAGAAGGTGTAGCGGTCGGGCAGGAAGCGCAGCGACATGTAGTGCCAGAGGGCGTCAATGTCCGCCTCGCGCTTGACGAGATCCGTTGCCAGCAGGCACTTGACCTCGGAGGCGAAGGCGAAGCCTGCGGGCTCGTCGACGTAGAAGAGCGGCTTCTGGCCCATCTGGTCGCGGACGAGGAAGAGGCTGCGGTCGTCGCGGTTCCAGATGGCGAAGGCAAAGGCGCCGCGCAGGCGTCTGACACAGTGTACCCCCTCCTCCTCGTAGAGGTGGAGGATAACCTCGGTACCGCTAGTGCTCCTGAACTGGTGGCCGCGGCTCTCCAGTTCCCGGCGCAGGCCTTGGCTGTTGTAGATCACGCCGTCGCAAACCATCTGCAGGTTGCCGGCCTCGTTGACGAGCGGCTGGCCGCCGATGGCGAGCTCGAAGACGCCGAGCCTGCGCTGTCCCAGCGAGATGTGCTCGTCGGTGTAGTAGCCCTCATGGTCGGGGCCGCGGTGCGTGATCAGCGCGGTCATGGCGCGGACGGTGTCCGCGTGGCCGGGCTTGAGGATGCCTGCTATGCCGCACATGGTGGGCCTCTTATGGTTCGCTTCTTACAGATAGCCGTTGTCGCGGTACCATTCGTAGGTACGGCGCAGTCCCTCGTCGAGCCCCACCCTGGGTTCGTAGCCCAGCTCCTCGCGGGCGCGGGTGATGTCGAAGGCGCGGTTCTGGCGGTACCAGTCGACGCGCCGCGGGAAGATCGGCGGGGTGATCTTGAAGGGCTTGCAGAGCTTCTCGCAGACATGGCCCGCGACGATCACGGGCCAGATGGGGAAGTGCCTGATCTTGACGTCGATGCCCATGGCCTTGCCCGTGCGTCGCACGAGATCCTCGATCGACACATACTCGGCATCGGCGGCCAGGTAGGTGCGTCCGTTGCCCTTCGCCGGATCCATGGCGAGGATGAACATGTCGATCAGGTTGTCGATATAGACGGGGTGGTAGAGCGTCTTGCCGCTGCCGAACATCGGGAAATAGCCGCGCGCGACGCGCTTGAAGATCATCAGGAAACGCTCGGGGTCGCCCGGTCCGTAGATCGCCGAGGGGCGGACGATAGTGGCCTTAAGGCCCTTGCGGACGAACTCCATCGTGACGGGCTCGGCCTCGTACTTGGTCTGCTGGTAGTAGTCGGCCGGGGCGATGTTGTTGTCCTCGTTGGTCGGCGGGTTCCTGACGTTGCCGTGGACGCCGCAGGTGCTGCAGTAGATGAACTTGCCGACCCCGGCGGCCATTGCCTCCTCGAGGCAGATGCGCGTGCCGCCGACGTTGACATCCCAGTAGTGCTGTTCGGGGACGTTCATCTCGCGGAAGGCGGCGGCGATGTGCTGGACGACGTCGCAGCCCCTCATGCAGCGGCGTACGCATTCGCGGTCGGTTACCGTGCCGATGACCACCTCGGCGCCCCAGGTGCGCAGCTCCTCGGTCTTCAGGCCTTCCTTGTAGTCCATGGCGACAACCTGGTGCCCCATGTCAAGCAGGCGCCTGACAAGCGCCTTGCCGGTGAATCCTGTGCCGCCCGTCACTAGAATCTTCATGAAACGTGCCTCTGTCGACTGCTTCTCAAAACCCGCTGCGGCGCCTCTGGCCCGCAGTTCCATTAAAGAGCTAGTTTAGCACCTTGCGGGGCGTGACGCGAGTATGATTTGTGACTTGTTAAAATGCCCGTCTCCATGCTACACTTCCCTTTTTGTGTTTCTACAAGGACAAAACCTGAGCATGAGCGTGATTCTTGGTTTGCCCAAGGGCAGTCTGCAGGACGCCACCTTCAACATGATGCGCAAGGCCGGCTTTAACCTATCGGTCGGTTCGCGCAGCTATATGCCTACGTGCGATGATCCCGGCCTACAGTGCCGTCTCATCCGCGCGCAGGAGATCAGTCGCTATGTGGAGCTTGGCCTCCTTGATGCCGGCATCACAGGCTACGACTGGATCTACGAGAACAACTCCGACGTGGTCGAGGTTGCCGAGCTGCTATATGCCAAGCAGGGGCTGCGCCCCGTGCGCTGGGTCCTCGCGGTGCCGAACGACTCCCCGATCCAGTCGGTCAGGGAACTGGAAGGCAAGCGCATCGCGACCGAGGCGGTTGGCATGACGCGCCGCTATCTGGAGCAGAACGGCGTCACGGCGGAAGTCGAGTTCTCGTGGGGCGCGACGGAAGTCAAGACCCCCGACCTGGTCGACGCCATCGTCGAGCTGACCGAGACCGGCTCATCGCTGCGGGCCAACAATCTGCGCATCGTAGATACCGTGCTGACCTCGACGACGCGCCTGATCTGCAGCCACAAGGCCTGGGCGGATCCGGAGAAGCGCTCCAAGCTCGAGCACCTCGCCATGCTGCTGAGCGGTGTTCTGGAGGCCGAGACGCGCGTGCTGCTCAAGATGAACGTCTCGGGCGCCAATCTCGCTGCCGTGGTCGCCCTGCTGCCGGCGCTGCACGCGCCGACGGTCAGCTCGCTCAATGGCGACGGCTGGCATGCGGTCGAGACGGTGGTCGAGGAGAACCTGGTGCGCGAACTGATCCCCGCACTGCGCGAGGCGGGTGCCCAGGGCATCATCGAACTGCCGATCAACAAGATCATTCTCTAGCACCTGCACGGGCAGGTGCTACCGGACAACAACCATCTAGGGAGAACAAAGTGGGTTCCATCAAGAAGAAACGCCGCGCCAAGATGTCGAAGCACAAGCACGACAAGCGCCTGAAGGCGAATCGCCACAAGAATTGACGCGCCGGGGGTCGGCCATGCACTTACTCGGACTCGCCGCGGGCGCGCTATTGCTGCTGCTCGGCGCCGGGTGCGGAACGTTTCCGGCCACCCCCGCGCCGCATGCCCCCCCTTTGCCGCGCGCCGATGCCGAGTTCTCTCAATCCCTCGCACATTTCGCGCACGGCCTGATTCTGGATGCCGAGTTGGGGCCGGACGGCAGCGCCGCGGCCCTCAATGCCTTCCGGCAGGCCGCGGCTCTCGATGCCACCAATACCCTGCTGACCCAGGTGCTCGCCGGGCGTCTCTGGCTTCAGGGGGAGCATGAGGCGGCGATCGAGGAAATCCGGCAGCAGCTTCGACGGCACGACTCCGCCGCCAACCACGCGATACTGGCCAGTCTGGCTGAAGCCGCAGGCAAGCATGCCCTAGCCGCCGAGCACTTCGGCAAGGCGGCTGAGCGCCAGCCGGATGACAGCCGCGAGTTCCGCGTCATGCAGGCACGCTCCTTCATCCGTGCCGGTGATGACCGTCGGGCCCTGCGGATAATGCGCCGGCTGGCAAAGCCCGGGCGGCGCAAGCCCGGCGACTTCGACCTGCCCCTGGTCTGGGGCTGCCATTTGCGGCGGGCGGAGCCTGCCGGCGTGCGCGCCCGTCCCTATTTGGAACTGGCGCTCGAATGCGCCACCAACGGTATGCAACGTGCACTGGCCCACGAGGCGCTCGCCACAGTGGCGATCCTGGGCGGCGACACCAACGGCGCACGCCGCGCAGTGCTGCAGGCCGTCCGCGCGCTGCCGGGCGACATGGGACGCATTGCCAAGTTCACGCGCTTCGAGCTGGGCGTGATGGGACCCGGGGTCACCAACTCCTGGCTGCGTGCCGCCGCGGCACGCCGTCCGGAACCGGCACCCCTGCTGGCTCTTGCGCATGTGGCCGCGGCGCACCGTGACTACTCGAACGCCTGCCACTACGTGGCGCAGGGGCGCCGCGCGCTCGAGCGCGACGGCGCAGTTCCGCTGGCGGAGGGCTTCTACACCCTGTACGCCCACTTTCTCGACGAGGCCGGACGCGGGCCCGAGGCCGAGCAACTGCTGCTCGAGGCGCTGGAAGTCCATCCCGACTCGGCCCTGCTCCAGAACCATCTGGCCTACTTCTGGGCCGTCGCCAACCGCAGGCTGAAGGAGGCCGAGCGCCTCGCCGACCGGGCACTGGAGCAACAGCCGGAAAATGGCGCCTTTCTCGACACGCGCGGCTGGATCTACTACCGGCAGGCGCGCTACGACGAGGCGCTGAAGCAACTGGCGCTCGCCGTGCGCCGCGAGCGCAACGACCCCACGATACTCGACCACATGGGCGACGTCTATCTGGCGCTGGGACGTCTTAAGGAGGCGCTCTTCTGCTGGCGGCGCAGCCTGCGGTTTGATCCCGAAAACGCCGTCGTCGCCGAGAAGCTGCGGCAGCACGCCGCCGCCAAGGAGGAGGCGGCGGAATGAGTCTGCCTGCCATCCACCAGTACGTGGCCGGTTTCCGCCAGGGCGACG
This sequence comes from Lentisphaerota bacterium, assembly GCA_012521875.1. Classification (GTDB taxonomy): domain Bacteria; phylum Verrucomicrobiota; class Kiritimatiellia; order RFP12; family JAAYLN01; genus JAAYLN01. Next base: position 6,326 of record JAAYLN010000133.1, read on the forward strand.
CCATCAGCAACGCGGCATCTGTCATGCGGCGCCACTTCCGTGCCTGGGGGCACACCTCGGATATCGTCTGCGAGGCGCGGCGCACAGCCCCGCAGGTGCGCCACGAGATCCGCGACTTGGCCGAGGTCGCCGCCGTCACGCGCCCCGACGACATCGCCATCCTCCACCTTTCCATCGGCACGCCGGTCAACCAGGCCTTCGCCGCCCTGCCGTGCCGCAAGGCCATCCTCTACCACAACATCACGCCGTCGCACTACTTCCGCTTCTGCAACCCCACACTGGCTGGCGAGTTGCAGGCCGGAAGAGAGCAGGCCGCCGCCCTGGCCGGCGTGGCCGGGGTGGCCCTTGCTGACAGCGCCTACAACGCCGCCGAACTCCGCGAAATGGGCTACCGCGACGTGCGCGTGCTGCCGCTGACGATCGATATCGAAGCCTACTCGCCGCGCCAGGCCGAGCCGGCCATGCGCCGGCGGCTGGATGACGGTACATTCAACGTGCTCTTTGTGGGGCGCTGCGTGCCCAACAAGCGGATCGAGGATCTGCTGACCACGATGCACTACCTGCAGCGCCACGTGGAGCCCTCCGCGCGCCTGGTGCATGTAGGCTCGCACCACGGTGCCGAGGCCTACTACAGCCTGCTCGTGGCCCGCGCCCGCGCGCTGGGGCTGCGCGACATCCGCTTCCTCGGCACGGTGACCCAGCCGCAGCTCAACGCCTGCTACGCCACAGCCCACGCCTTCCTCTGCCTCAGCGAGCATGAGGGCTTCTGCGCCCCGCTGATCGAGGCCATGCTGCACGATGTGCCCGTCCTGGCCCGCCGCGCCGCGGCCGTGCCCGAGACGCTGGCCGGCGCCGGCGTGCTCCTCGATGAACCCGATTTCCCGCTGATCGCCGAGACGCTCGGCCGCGTGCTGCACGAGCCCGGGCTGCGCCAGGGCATCATCGCGCGCCAGCGGCGACGCCTCGACGCCTTCCGCACGCGCGACCTCGATGCCGAACTGCGCGCGGCACTAGCCCCCCTGCTGCCTGGATAACCGACAGCATGAACGACGATCTGCACACCACGGACATCTCCTCGGGCGCCCTGCGCCGCGGGCTGCGCATCAGTGTCACATCCAGTGCCCTGGGGCTGGTCTATTTCGCCGTCATCCTCAACATGCCGTTCGTGATGCTGCTTGAGGCGCTGGGCGCGTCGGGTTTTCTGATCGGCCTTTACGGAACGCTTCGCCAGCTTGCCCTGCTGATGCAGATTCCCGGCTCGCTGCTGATGGAGTCACTCGATCGGCGCAAACCCACCTGGGCCACGCTGGGGGTCATCCACCGGCTGCTGCTGCTGATACCGGCATGGCTGGCATGGCGCCACGGCGCCGCGAGCTTTGGCGCGGACTTGTGGCGCTCGAGGCGGCTGTCGAGGCCGGCACACTCGACAAGGCGGCCTCCATCGCCTTCAGCCTGGCCGAAACGCTGGCACGCTCGCATTATGGCATTGAGCGGCAGGATTCGACCTCCAGATTCCTCTCCGCGCTTTGACGGCGCGATCCGCGCTTCGCGGCGGGCGTCTGGTATCTGGCGGTACTGGATGGCGCCTTCACACGCTACGATGCCAGCGGCTCGCTCGCGCCCGCGCATGAACTGCTGGAACTCCAGCTCGCGGTGCATGTGGTTGCCTCCTGGATCCGCTGGATGAAGAGAAGCGGCGGCGTGCGTCACGGTACCGGAACACCACTCTTGCAGGCACCGGCCTGGCTCGACGCCGAACAGGCGGAAAAGGCGAAACAGGTGTGAAACTGCCACGCCAGATCATCTGGGACTGGAACGGCACGCTGCTCGACGACGCCCAGGCCAGTATTAACGCTCTCAACAGCCTGCTGCGCGAACGCCGCCTGCCGCTCCTCGACCGCAAGCGCTACCGCGCCGACTTCGGTTTTCCGGTGCGGGCCTTCTATGGCGCGATTGGCATCACGGTGGATGACCAGGCCTGGGACGAGCTGGCCATTCTCTTCCACGAGCGTTACCGCCGCGAACCGGCACAGGTCTCCTCCGAGGCGCGCGCGCTGCTCGGCTGGCTACAGGCGCGCAACGTGCCGCAGGCGATCCTCTCAGCCTGCGAGCAACGGCTGCTTGATACGCAGGTGGCGGAACAGGGACTCGCCGGCACCTTCGTGGCGGTACAGGGCACCGACAATTTCGATGGACGTTCCAAGATTGAGGTGGGACGTCAGTTGCTAAGGCGCCTCGCCGTGCCCGGAGTGTCTCTGCTGATCGGCGACACGCTGCACGATGCCGAGGTGGCCGATGCGCTGGGGTGCGATTGTGTGCTGGTTGCCTGCGGCCACCAGAACCGCGAGCGCCTCGCCACCGCCGGCTGCCCCGTCTTCGACTCGCTGGCCGAGGTGCAGGCGGCCTTCGCCGCCGCCCTTGCGGGGCGGCGGCAGTAGCAGTAGGCAGTGACAGTAGGCAGTGGCAGTAGGCAGTGGCCGCCGCCATGGCGGCGGGGGCGGCATGCGTGCCGCCCGTACAGGGCTGCCTGCCACGCGCCTTGTCTCCACACCTTGTCTTACTCCACCCGCTTACTCCCAGTTTCGTCTTCTCTTTCGCGTCTCCTCTTGGCGCTATTGGCACCTTGGCGGTTCAATCTCTTTTGGGGACGGGGACGATCCATCTGCATTCAGCCCGCTCTTCATGCGCACCCCTTGTCGCCAACCGCTTACGCTTCCAGCTTGCATCCAGATAGCATATACCACATAATCAAGTCGATTGAGTGGCTTGTTATATGAGGCCGCTGATTTTTGGAAGGATGGCCGTTGTATGAACAGTATGAATTGCCCGCGTGCCTGGCTGGCGGCAATGCCGTTGCTGCTGATGACCGCCGCAGTCCGGCCGGGACTGGCGACATGCTCTGGCTTTCGGCGACCAACACGCTTCCGGCGGAGTTTTTCCGCGCCAGGGTGAGACTGGCGGAATAACGCACCACGCTAAAAACGCACCACTCTGAATCAGAAAGGTGAAGGCATTGAAATTCAAAACCATGATTGCGGCGATCTGCGCTGGTCTGGCGCTGTCGCTCCCCGCCCAGGTGGAAGTGCCGACGGCGGAGCAGATGAGCGGCTGGCTCGACGGCTACAAGGCCTTGTGCGCGGCGACACCTACCGAGCCATGAACTTCGTCTATGGCCACGGCGGCGGCGTGATCGACACGCTGGCCTGGGAGGGCTTCCGCGAGGGCATGGACGATATCCGCTACGCGACGCTGCTCCAGCAGCTCGCGCATCCGCTCGTGAGGGCAGCGGACTTCAAGGCGCGCTATGCCGCCAAGAAGGCGCTCCAACTGCTCGCGGACATGAACACGGACTCCTTCGATCTGACGGCGGCGCGCCTTGAGATGATCAGCCATATCGTCGCGCTGCAGGCGTTCAGCAAATAAATAGAGAGGCCTCATCATGAAAAAGTCTTATCCAACCTATTCCCTCCTGCTCGCCGCTGTCTTGGCGGCTGTCACGCTACGGGCCGCCCCCCCCGCCGCCACAGAAGCTGCCGCTGCGCCGAAGGCTGCTGCCGCGCCCAAGGCTGAAGTTGTACCCGAGGCTGAAACCGCACCCAAGCCCGCCGCCGAGCCGAAGCCGATGACCGAGGCCCAGAAACGCGCCGAGGCTCGAAGGAGGGCCGAACAGGAGCGGCTCCGCCTTGCCGCGGAGAGGCGCAAGGCCCAGGCGGAGTCCCGTGAGCGTGACATCCAATTCATTCAGGTCATCGCGCTCGGCGGGGTGGGGCGCAAGGCGGATGCCGCAAGGCTGGCGGCGGAGTATGCCGCGAACGAGAAGCTGGAACCGGTCGATCAGACGCGTTTCAAGTTCTACGAGGCCATCCTTTCCGGCAAGCCCACGGACGGCATCCTGCCGGCGGCCGGGCTCGCCCGCAAGGAGGAGGCCTCGGTCATCCGCAGCGCGGCGCGCCAATGCCTTTCCGTCTGGAACATGACGGAACTGGCGGAGAAGTACGCGGCCGAACATGCCCGCTATTATGCCGGAAAGCCCGAACGCCGTATCGAGGTGCCCTATTTCGACAAGCCGGTGGACAACATCACCGCATGGCGCGCGGTCTATCCGCAACTGGACAGGCAGTACTGCGACATCCGCTACAAGGGCTCGATGGATTTTCTGGAGACCGACGTCGCCACCGGCGACCGCGGCAACGTGCAGATCGACAAGGATGCCCGGGTGGTCAGCAACCGGCTGGAGGTGACCACGTTGTGCGATATCCACGGCGTGCATGTCTTCCTGCGTGCCGAGAACAGGAATGCGCGTGCCGTCAGGCACGGCTTCGCGCGCGGCATCAGCACGGAGATCTACTTCGCGCCCGGCGAGAACCAGCCCTACACCTGTTTCGGCTCCTCGCGCAGCGGCATCACGTTTATCTTCCCCACCACGTACAACAACAAGAATGCGCAGCGCCTGGACAAGAACCGGCCGGCCACCTCCTTCCGCTCCGAGGTCGAGTTCACCGACGACGACTATGTGCTGCACCTCTTTTTCGGGTGGGATCCCTTCTACAACAAGCTCCCGGTCAACGGCACCGACTGGCGCTTTGAATGTATCGCCTGGACGCCCTACGGCGGTTTCTCCTGGGGCGGCAGCCAGGGCATCCACTCCGCCTCGGCCTGGGGCAATCTGCACTTCACACTTACACCGCGGCAGTTGAGCGAGATCCGCAAGGAGATCATCTTCAGGACCTACCGCGGGTACAAGAATGTTCCGCGTGATCCGGGCGTCTCGGAAAACCTCTTCCAGTGCTGGAGGGATCCCGAGATCGGCGATCCCGCTTTCCATGCCGCATGCCTGGAGCCGCTGGAGAAGGAGCTGGATGCCTATGCCGCGCTCGTCAAGTTCGACATGGACGAGGCGACGGTCGCCAGGGTCTATTCCGAGGCGCTGCCGCGCTGGAAGGGCCTGGCGCACGAGGTCGATGCGCTCCGCCGCCAATACCTGACCGAAAGGATTTCAGCTACTGGGCAGTAGATTGTTTGATTCCCTGCTTGCCATTCCGGCATGAAATTCGCTATAAGACTAGGGGAAGGGCGCATTCATGCGCCGATATGGAGTCCGCATGTACCACAATCCCGAGATTTCGGCCTTCATGGATCGCTATCCCAGCGAGGGCCTGACCTTTGATGACGTAACACTGGTGACGCAGTATGCCGATTTTCTACCGGCCGAGACCAGCATCTCGACGCGTCTGACCTCCCGCATTACGCTCAACACGCCGTTCGTCAGCGCGGCCATGGATACCGTCACGGAATCGAACATGGCCATCGCCATGGCGATGCTCGGCGGCATCGGCGTGATCCACAAGAACCTGAAGGCGGCCGACCAGGTGCGCCAGGTGCGCCAGGTCAAGAACCACCTCAACGGCCTGATCCAGAGCCCCGTCTGCTTCCGCGCCACCGACACCATCGCCCACATCCAGGAGGTGCGGCACGTGCAGGGGCTGCGCTTCGGCGGCTTCCCGATCCTTGATGACCACGACCGCCTCGTCGGCATCCTGACGAGCTCCGACGCCCGCTACGCCAGCGGACCCCAGGCGCGCGCCAGCGAGGTGATGACCACGGCCGCGGTCACCGCGCCTCCCGGCACCTCGCTCGAGGACGCCTACCGCCTGATGATGCGCAACAAGATCGGCAAGCTGCCGCTGATTGACGGCCAGGGGCACCTCGTGGGTCTCTACAGCTTTACCGACGTCAAGAACCTCGTCGAGAACAAGCAGCCGCTCTACAGCCGCGACGCCCACCACCGGCTGCGCGTTGCCGCCGCTGTCGGCGCTGGCGACCACGAGCGCGCCGAGATGCTGGCGGAGCAGGGACTCGACGTCTTCGTCGTGGACAGCGCCCACGGCCATTCGCGCGGCATCATCGAGATGGTGCGCTGGCTGGTGGAGCATTTTCCCGAGATCGACGTCATTGCCGGCAATGTCGCCACCGGGGAGGGGGCCGTCGCCCTGCGCGACGTGGGGGCGCATGCCATCAAGGTCGGCATCGGCCCCGGCTCGATCTGCACCACGCGCGTGGTCTGCGGAGTCGGCATTCCCCAGATCACCGCGATCTACCAGGCCGCACGGGCGCTCGGGGGATCGATACCGGTGGTGGCCGACGGCGGCGTGCGCCATTCGGGCGATGTGCCCAAGGCCATCACCGCCGGTGCCGACACCGTGATGCTCGGCTCGCTGCTGGCAGGCACCGAGGAGAGCCCCGGCGAGAAGATCATCCACGAGGGGCGCCACTATGTGGTCTATCGCGGCATGGGCAGCCTGGCCGCGATGCAGCAGGGCGCCGGCAGCCGCGACCGCTACGGCCAGTCCGCCGCGCCGATTGAGGATCTCGTACCGGAGGGTATCGAGGGCATCGTGCCGCTGGCGGGTCCGGTGCGCAAGCTGATGACCCAGTTCGCCGGCGGCCTGCGCTCGGCGCTGGGCTACTGCGGCTGCCGCACCATCGCCGAGCTGCAGCGGCGCGGCCGGTTCTACCGCGTCACTAACGCCGGCGTGCGCGAGGCGCACCCGCACGACGTCAAGATCATCAAGGAAGCCCCCAACTACCGCAGCTAGCCGGAGATCCCACAACCATGACCGATCCCAACTGCATCTTCTGCAAGATCATCACCCGCCAGTCGCCGAGCCAGATCCTTCTGGAGGACGCCTACGCGCTCTCGTTTCTGGATATCGCCCCGTTCGAGAAGGGGCATGCGCTGGTCATTCCCAAGTACCATGCCGATCGTCTGACCGACCTGCCGATCGAATGGCTGCAGCGCATGATGCCGCTGGTGCAGGAGACGGCGCGCCTGCTGGTGCGCGGTCTCCCGTGCGACGGCTTCAACCTGTTGCAATCCAACGGGCGCTGCGCCACGCAGGTGGTACCGCACGTACACTTCCACATCATCCCGCGCTGGGAAGGGCGGGAAATCTCCTGGAAACCCGGCGCCTATGACTCGCCGGAGGAGATGGCGGCGCTGGCGGAACGCCTGCGCGCCTGCGTTTGATTGAGGCTAACTCCACCATGACTGTTTCTCTTCCTCCCGCAGGTCTGCCTCTTCCGGGGGCTTCACGCGTCAAGCACCGCTGGCGCTTCTTCCAGGCAGGCGGCCTGCGCCAGGTGCGACTGCACCGCGGCGAGGATATCGCTGCGCTGGCCGAACTGCCCCAGGAACTCTGGACGATCCTGGTGTGCCCGGTACAGGGTGTGCGCTTCGATGCGCGCACGCTGGCGCTGCTCGATGCCAACCAGGACGGACGCATCCGGCTCCCCGAGCTGCTGGCCGGTGTGAAGTGGGCCTGCGACCGCCTGCGCGATCCGGCCTCGCTGCTGGACGACTCGCCCAGACTGCCGCTTGCGGCCTTCGCCGCGAGTGGCGAGGGGCACGCCCTGCAGGAACTGGCGCGCCGTATCCTCGCCGACATCGGGCAGCCCGGGGCGGATGCCATTTCGCTGGATGACTTGGGCAAGCGCCAGGCGCTGCTGGCCAAGACGCCCTTCAACGGCGACGGCATCATCACCCCGGAGGCCGCAGCCGATGCGCCGGAGGTGAAGCAGCTCATCGGCGAGATACTCGCCGCATGTGGCGGTACCGATGATCTTTGCGGCGCGTCCGGCATCGGCCGGGAACAGCTCGACCGTTTCTATAACGAGGCCCGTGCCCACATCGCGTGGATCGAGCAGGGCGGGCAGCCCGGCGTGCAGCCGCTGGGCGCGGCGACGGCAGCAGCCAGCGCGGCCATCCAGGCCGTGCGCGCCAAGATAGACGACTACTTCACGCGCTGCCGCCTGACGGCCTACGACCCGTGCGCCGCCGCGCCGCTCAACCAGGGCGAGGCGGTCTACGGTACCATCGCGCCGCTCGATCTGCAAACCGGGAGCGAGGAGATCGCCTCCCTGCCGCTGGCACAGGCCGATGCGGGGCGTCCGCTGCCCCTGCGTGCCGGAGTCAACCCCGCCTGGGCCGCCGCCCTGGCGCATTTTGCCGAGGCGGCGCTGGAGCCGCTGCTGGGCGTCACGACCGGGGAGCTGACCGAGGCGCACTGGCGTCAGGTGCTGGAGAAGATCGCCCCCTACGAGGCGTGGATGGCTGCCAAGGCCGGCGCGGCCGTGGAAGGCCTCGGCGCGGCGCGCCTGCAGGAGATCCTGGCCGGTGACGGCCATGCGCGCATCGCGGCGCTGCTGGAGCGCGATCTCTCGTTTGCCTCGGGGGCGGCGCAGATCGCGGATCTCGAGAAGCTGATCCTCTACCACAACCACCTCAACCGCCTGCTGAACAACTTCGTCAACTTCAACGACTTCTACGATCCGGAGCAGACCGCCATCTTCCGTGCCGGGCGGCTCTACATGGACGGGCGGTACTTCGACCTCTGCGTCAACGTCCGTGATGTCGCCAGCCACGCGACGCTCGCCGCCACCAGCAAGATCTTCCTCGTATATTGCGACATCACACGTCCCGACACCAAGGAGAAGCAGTCGATTTGCGTGGTGGTCACGGCGGGCTTTGCCGGTTCGCTCTGGGTGGGCCGCAACGGGCTCTTCTACGACCGCGACGGACGCGACTGGGATGCCGTGATCGTCAAGATCGCCGAGAGTCCCGTAAGCCTCAAGGAGGCCTTCTGGTCGCCCTGGATCAAGATCTCGGCGATGATCGGCGACCAGATCCGCAAGCTGCTGACCTCGCGCCAGGACGCCATGCTCAGCGCCACCGCCAAGCAGCTCGACGCCACCACGGCCACGGTCCAGACGGGCGAGATACCGGTGCTCAAGCCGCCGCCGCGCATGGAGGGTGCCGCGCTGGCCTCGTCGGTGGCGGCCATCGGCATCGCCGTTGGCCTCATCGGCTCCGCCGTGGGCGGCCTGGTCAGTGCAGTCAGCGGCTTGTCGCCCTGGCGGGCACTGCTGGGGGTGGTGGCGATCTTCTTTGCCGTCTCGGGCCCCTCGGTTGTGCTGGCCTGGTTCAAGCTGCGCGGCCGCGACCTGGCTCCGGTGCTCAACGCCTGCGGCTGGGCGGTGAATAGCCGCATCCGCATCACCTTCCGTCTGGGGCATGCCTTCACACGCGCGGCTTATCCGCCGGCTGGCTCGGAGATCGAGCTGGGCGACGCCTACCCCGAGAGCCGCCGCGGCCGCAACTGGCTGCTGATCATCCTGGGCTTGCTCATCGTACTCTATATCTATTGGCGCCTTGACTGGCTGAACCGCTGGCTGCCGGCCTCCTGGGAACACCAGGCGCGTCCGGCGGCGGCATCCGCATCCACAACCAACAACCCCACCGGAGGAGACCATGGCACTAACTAGCATACTGACCCCCTCGACCGTCCGCCACTATCCGCGGCAGCCCCTGCCGACCGAGCCGCTGCGCAAGATCGAGGCGGCGCTCAACGAGCGCTTCAGCTTCCAACTGGCGCTGCGTTCCGACTCCCAGATGGACGTAACGGTCGAGGCCACCGGCCCGGCCGGCTGGCAGGTGCGCGTGCGGCGCGTGGGCTACGTGCCGATGGCCCACCACAACACCCCGATCATGACCGACCCGCTCGACCAGGAGGGGCTCGGCGAGATTCCCGGCTTCGTGCCCGATCCGCTTTTCGACGAGCAGAAGATGCTGCTGGCCCAGGACGAGCTGCATGCCTTCTGGATCAGCGTGCAGCCCGCCGCCAAGGCCGCCCCCGGCAACTACTCCATCGAGGTCACGGCCACCCCCGGCGAGGGCCAGGGCAGGCCGGTGACCAGGAAGCTGCGCGTCAAACTGCACGACGTGGTCATTCCGCCGCGCAAGGACTTCCACGTCTCGCACTGGTTCTACAACGACCAGCTCATCGACTGGTACAAGACCGACCTCTTTGACGAGCGCTACTGGGAGATCGTCAGGCGCTACGTGCAGAACGTCGTCGATCACGGCCAGAACGTGCTCTACGTGCCGGTCTTCACCCCGCCGCTCGATGGCGTCAAGCGCCCCAGCCAGCTCCTGCGCGTCACGCGCAAGGGCAGGGACCGCTACCGCTTCGACTGGCGCGATGTGCGCCGCTACGTCCGCATGGCCCGCGAGCTGGGCATCACGCACTTCGAGTGGTGCCATCTCTTCACCCAGTGGGGCGTGCGCCATGCCATCCGCATCTACGAGGGGCAGGGCGAGGACGAGAAGCTGCTCTGGCCCGCCGATACCGCCGCGACCTCGCCGGTCTACCGCAACTTCCTCGCGCAGTACCTGCCGTCGCTCAAGCGCTTCCTCGACGCCGAGGGCATCCGCGACAACTCCCTCTTCCATATCTCCGACGAGCCGCATGGCGAGGAGATGCTGGCCAACTACAAGGCCGCCCGCGAACTGGTGCGCGAACTGGCGCCGTGGATCACCTGCATGGACGCCATCTCGCAGATCGAGTATGCCAGCGTGATCGACACGCCGATTCCGAGCATCTCGACCGCGCTGCAGTTTGTCGAAAAGGGGATTCCCTGCTGGTGCTACTACTGCTGCGGCCCGCGCGGCAAGTTCCTCAACCACCTGCTCGACTCGCCGCTGGCGGTCATCGCCATGCACGGCCTGCTCTTCTACCGCTGGCCGTTCCTGGGCTTCATGCACTGGGGCTACAACTACTGGTGCGAGTCGCAGAAGCGCAACCTGATCGACCCCTACGTCACCTCCGACGGCAAGCGCTGGCCCGGATGGGCCTTTGGCGACACCTTCCTCGTCTATCCCGGCGCGGAGGGCCCGGTCGACTCGATGCGCTGGGAGCTCTTCAGCGAGAGCCTGCAGGACTATGCGCTGCTGCAGGCGGCCGGCCTGGAGCGCGACGACATGCTGCTCGCACCGCTGGCGGCCTTCGATGACTTCCCCAAGACGCACGAGTGGCGCACGAACCTGAAGGCCAGGCTCTACGCGCGCATCGCGCGCCGCCGGAAGACGAAGGCGGCGGCGAAGACGAAAGCGGCGGCAAAGCCTCGGAAGGCGGCGAAGCCGCGCGCCAGGGGCAAGGGCAAGGCCCGCGCGGCCGCCCGCTAGTGTACCCGTAGCCGGGAGATATATGCCGCGAGCCACCCCCAGAACCGCCGGACGGGGATCCGCGCTGATCCTCGTCCTCTGGGTGCTCGGCATCCTATCGATGCTGGTGGTCTCCTTCGCCTTCGATGCCCATCTCGAAGGCAAGGTGATCTCCTTCGCGCGCAAGCGCCGCAAGGCCGAGGCGCTGGCCTTCTCCGGCATGCAGGTGGCCCGCATGCTCCTCGACAAGCAGCTCAGCGTCAGCGGCAACGAGTCGGAGGAGACCAAGGCCGAAGACCGCTGGTACTCGCACGCCCTGACGCTCAGGCGCGGCGGCTCGATCACGCTTGTCGAGCCGCTGGGCGAGGGCACCATCCGGCTCGATATCGAGCCGGAGCAGGTCTGGCGCAACATCAACAAGCTCAACGAGGAGGACTGGGAGCGCATCTTCCAGGCCATCGGCCTGCCCGAGGACTACTGGCCCGAGCTGATCGACTCCTACTTCGACTGGATCGATCCCGACAGCATCCCGCGCCAGGACGGCGCCGAGAGTTCCGACTACTACGAGACGCTCGACCCGCCCTACCAGGCGCGCAACGCGCCATTCGATACCATCCGCGAGCTTCTACTTGTCAAAGGGTTCAAGGAAGCGATACTCTCAGGCGGCGTCTTGAACCCGGAAGAGCCCAAGGAGCGCCAGATCACCATCACCAACGGGGTACAGAACTTGCTTACCGTCTTTGGTGATGGCAAGGTCAACGTCAACGCCGTGCGGCAGGATAACCTCACGGTGCTGATGACGCTGCCGGGCGTGACGGAACTGGGCGCCAGGGCAATTATCGAGGAACGCGAAACGCCCACCTACGCGGGAGCCGGCACGATGGACGACGACACGTCGTACCGTAGCGTGCAGGACTTCATGACGCGGGTGGGAGATGAGCTGGACGATCCGGCCATCCGCAACTTCGTGACGACGAGGTCGGAGGTCTTCCGGATCACGTCGGTCGGGATGATCGACCGCGTGACGCGCCGCATCTGGGCCGTGGTATACACCAACGGCAGGATCTGGCGCGTCCTGCGCTGGCGAGAGGAGCCGTAGGGCGCTGATGCCCGCACGGAGAGAAGACAGGACAGAATGGCAGAAACAGAACGGACAGCCCTGCTGATCGAGCGCGACTGGCTTCACGGCGTCGCGCTGGCCGCCGGCGGTGAGGACACCTCCGCCGCCACGGCCCGGTCATGGCCGCTGGCTCCCGCCCCAGCCGATGGGGTGAAGACGGCCGCCGCGGAGTCCGGCGAGGTTGCGGAGACGGCAGAGGGAAAGGCGGAGCATGACGCCGCCGCGGCGCTTACCGCCGCCTTCCGCCGGGCCCGCGCCGAGCTGCGGATCGAGGACGGGTGTGTACTGGCCCTGCCTACCGGCGACCTGATCACCCGCGTGCTCGTCCTGCCGCCCGCCGACCGCGAGAGTCTTGCCGCCATCGTCCGCCTGCAGATGGAGAAGATCGCACCCTGCGCGGGCGACGAGCTGAGCGTCGGCTACGAGGTGGTCGCCCAGGAGGAGGACGGCGTGCGCCTCTTCGCCGCCGCCATGCCCCGCGAGCGGCTCGATGAGCTCGCCTGCCAGCTTGCCGACGCCGGACTGCGCCTGACACGCATCGATGCGGCCCTGCTCGGCTGGTGGCGCCAGTTGCACACCCTCGGCCTGCCGCCGCTGACCGAGGGCATAACGGCCGTGCTCTTCGAGCAGGGCGGGGAGTGGGATTTGCTGCTGGCCGAGCACGGGGAGCTGCGTCTGGCCCGCTGCCTCGGCATGCCCGCCGAACCTGCCGATCTCGGCCGCGAGGTTACCCTCTCGCTCCTGCACTACGAGATGGAGGCCGGGACGGCCCGGCCGCAGGCCATGCTGGTCGTCGCCGGGACCTGTCCGGCAAGCCCCTGGCTGGAAGCCCTGCGCACCGCCGTAGCCGGCACACTGGAGCCCGAATGGATCGACCGCGCCCGCCTCGGTGCGCCGGGTCTCGGTACCGCCCTGCGCGAGGGCGGGCCGGAGCGGCTCGACCTCGTGCCGCAGGCCTGGCGCAGCCAGGAGCGCGACCTGCGCAAGCGCCGCCGCTTCATGATGGGCGTCGCCGCGGCCGTCGGGCTCTGGTGTGGCCTGGCCGGACTGCTCTTCGCGGCACCGAAGATCGTCGCCATGCGCACGGCGGCGGTTGCCGACCGCATTGCCGCCGGCGAGGCCGACTACCGCGCCGTCTCCGATGTCCGCCAGCGCGTGCGGCTCATCCGCAGCTACATGGACCGCTCCGACTCCCTGCTCGAGGTTTTCCGCGATGTCTGCATCTTCATGCCCGAGGGACTCGAGCTGGGGTCGGTCACCTACCGCCGCGGAGATACCGTCAAGCTGGCCGGCGATGCCGCGCAGCCGGCGCTGGTCTACACGCTCAAGGATGCCATCGATGCCTCGGGACGCTTCGACAATGAGCGTACCAGGCTAAGCGGCCCGACGCGTGATGCGCGCATGCGCTTCCGCTTCGAGATCGACGCGCGCTTCAGGGAGGGGGACCGGTAATGATCTCCAACCGCGAGAAGGTCATGCTCGTCATTACGCTGCTGGCCATCCTCTACGGGGCGCTGGGTCTGACCCTGCGCGGACGTCTGGAGCGTCTGCGCGCCCAGCGTGATGCCCTGCGCGAACAGCAGACGCTCCTCGCCGACCGTGAGGCGCTGGTAGCCCAGCGGGCCTCCTGGGAGGCACAGTACGCCGAGCTGCAGGATCTGATGCCTGTGTTCGATCAGAATCGCCGCGTCGATACCTACTGGCTGGGGATCATGGACCGCGTGGCCGCCAAGAACAATTTCTCGATCATCAAGCCGCAGGTCGGCGAGGAGAAACTCGCCGGCGATGTCTATGAGATGCCGATCGACTGCAAGGACTGGGAAGGGTCGCTTGAAGGTCTGGTCGGTTTCCTCTATGATCTGCAGGCGGAAGGCGCCATGCTGGATGTCCGCTCCATGTTCATCCGCCCGGTGCCCAACAAGCCCGCGCTGCTCCGCGGCAGTTTCACCCTCTATTGCGCCTATCTACGGGAGGCGTCCGATAACGCCGCGTCCGCCAGCGGAGAACGCACGCCATGAAATCAATCTTTTCTCGTTTCTGGTCCGGTGTGGCCACTATTGCCCTGCTGGCTCTTATGCCGGCCATAGCCCAGGATAACCCCGCGCCCGGCGTGGTGCCTGATGCACCCGCTGCGCCCGAGGCGGCACCTGACGCACCCGTCCAGAACGAGCCCCCGGCGGCGGAGCCCGCACCCGCCGCGGACGAGCCCGCCGCGCCTGCGCAGGAGACCGCCGAACCCGGCGCACCTGCCGCGGTGGAGCCGGCGGTGCCTGCCATCCCCCCGCGCCCGGCGCGTCCGGCCGTCGTGCCCGGGGTGCGCCGCCAGATACCGGCACCCGGTGTGACGCGTACTCCCGTCCGTCCGGCACTCCCCATCCCGCCGCCCAGTCTGGGCGGTGCCGCCGCCGCTACCACCGCCGGCGCGGAGATGCCGCGCGCCGCCGACGGCAGGCCCGATACCACCGCGCTCAAGTTCGAGGGCGCCCCGGCAGACATCGTCCTTCAATCCTATGCCGAGGTCACCGGACGCACACTGCTGATGGCCCCCGATGTGCCCAAGGCCACCATCACGCTCCGCAGCCAGTCGGAACTGACCGAGGAGGAGTATCTCCAGGCCATCGAGACGGC
>JAAYLN010000134.1 GCA_012521875.1 Lentisphaerota bacterium
CCCGTGCCACGTGCTTGCGAGCAGGGTGTACGGCAGATGCGCCCGTGGCATGGGCGTCCCGCCCATGGACGGAACACGGGCAGGATGCCCGTGCCACGAGCTTGCAAGGGGTTTTGCAAGAGCTTCAGGTGTGCACTGCGTCACCACGTCAGGGACTTCCTGAAGTAGTCGGGCGAGACGAGGTTGATGCGGCGCAGATCGGTGAAGTGCGGCACGTTGTTGGTGCCGGGCTCGAGGCGGATCTTCATGCCGGGTTCGAGCTTCTGCACGCCGAGCGAGACAACCTGCCACGCCTCATCGCCGAGCGAGCCGCTGACGGGACGGCGGACGGGCACCTGCCTCTCGCCGCACTCGGTGCAGATGCTCTGGGTCTGGATCGAGGCCGTAGCGGCGTGGGAATCGAGCACGACCGAGGCGCCGGAGCGGATGTTGAGGAGCACGTGCCACTCGCCGGCATCCTCCTTGCGGATGGTGTACTCGATGCTGTCGGTGACGTTGGTGATGCGGGCGTAGTCGAAGCGGTCGATGATGTCGCGCAGCACCTGCACGCCCTCGCCCTTGTCGAAGGCCTTGGCCTCGATCACGCGCGCGGGCGCATCCTTGGGTGTGGCGGCCCTGGGGTTCTCGAGGATGCGCGGCGCGATGAAGGTGAAGGAGCGCACGTCGGCGAAGTCGGTGGGATGCAGGATGCCGGGCATCACCCAGATGCGGCTCTTCTCGACGAGGCGGCGCTTGCCGAGGCAGAGCGTCTGCCAGTCGCGGTCGTCCTTGTGGCCGGGAACGGGCATGTCGGCCGTCTCCATCAGGCCGCGCAGCACGACGCCGTTGACGATCCAGGGCTGGTAGTGGCCGAAGTAGGCGGCGGCCTTGTCGTCCTCGACCGTCGCGCCGAGGCGCACGTCGGCGAAGACGTACCACTCGCCGGTCTCGTTGAGCGCGGGGTTGGTGTTGGTCTTTACCGTGTAGCCGATCTCGGCGTAGCTGGGATTCATCCAGATGCCTTCGGGCTCGCCGGCGAGTTTGACCTTGAGCTGGCGGTACTCGGTGCCGTCGGGATCCTTCTGCATCGTCATCTTCTTGCCGCCGTCCATCCTGGCGGGCGGAATGGCGATGCTGGCGAGGCGGTTGGTCCAGATGGTCGGGACGTCGGGATTGGCGAAGGTGCGGCGGAAGCCGTTGGCATCGGCGGAGCCGTTCTCGCAGTGGTCGCGCGGGCCGAACCTGGTGTTCGAGGTGTCGTTGCGGATCTCGTGAAACTCGGTGATCAACTGCTCGCGCGAGGGGAGCCGCCGGTTGCGCAGGATGGCGGGATCGAGCATGTCGTAGCGGCGGAACATCGTCATCGTGACCGCCGCGAGCTTTGCGCGCTTGACGAGGAGGCGGCGGTCGGGATCGCCGCCCACGGCGTGCTGGGCCTTCTGGAAGAGGTCGTTGATGCGGAAGCAGTCCTCGGTGGTGAGGTAGTGCTCGGTGGAGTCGACGTAGGCGCCGTACCAGGTGAAGCGCTGGCGCAGGCGCGCGTACTCGAGCAGGTCGACATACTCCTGGATGAAGGGCGCGGCGGCGCCGTAGGTCTTCCCGATGTAGGTGCGGACCAGCTCCTTCTCGTCGGCATCGGGGTTCCAGAGGAGCTTGGCGTAGAGCCAGAAGTGGAGCGAGGCCATGTCGCCGTCGATGCAGAGCTGCATCTGCGCGCCGCAGCCGGAGACGTTGAGATCCTTGTAGTAGCGCGCCGTCTGGCCGTAGGTGTAGAGGTTCGGGAAGGGGATCAGGTAGCTGGCGAAGTTGCAGTAGTACTCCCAGATGTAGGGGCCCATGCCGGGCGTCTTGTGGGAGTACTTGGCAAGGCGCTGCAGCGCGAAGGAGGAGCGCTCGTTGTTGTCAGCCGAGAGGGCGTGGTTGCGCCAGAGCTCGGCCGCGCAGCCGCCGACGTTGGGCTCGATCGTGATGTTCTCGTTGCCGGGGAAGCGGCCGCCGTAGTTGAGGAAGTTGAAGCGGATGCCGGGGTGTGACTTGGCAAAGTGGCGGCCGACGCGGTTGCAGACCTCGATCATCTGCACGTCCACCGTCTCGGCACCGTCGGGATCGGGATACTTCTCGGCGAGCTTCCGGCACTCGGGGCAATCGCAGAAGTAGGGCGTGTCGGTCATGCCGAGCGAGATCTCCCTGATCTCGGGACGGGCCTTCAGCTCGGCCTCGATCTCGCGGAAGAGCTGCTCGTACATCTGGTTGTTGGAGACGCAGGGCCACAGTCCGCCGCGCTCGTTCTTGCCGCCGGGGATGATGGCGTACCACTCGGGGTGGTCCTTGAAGTACTTGCGGGGCGAGAGCCACTTGCCGGTGAGCGTCTGCGCGATGTCGGCCGTCGCGCCGCCGAACCACTTGAGCAGCCAGGGCTTGCTGGAGCCGCCCTGCATGCGGAGCTTGAGCGAATAGGGCGTATCGAAGGTGATGGCGCCCCAGCCGTCGCGGTAGGTCATGAAGGGGGCATCGACCCTGGCGTAGTCGCCCGGCACCGCGAGGGAGCGGAGCGACGGGATGTACTCGTAGTCGTTGGCCGAGAAGAGGACGCCCAGATACTCGAGGAACTCGTAGACGGCATAGAGCGTGCCGCGCGGGCCGTCGCCCGTGAACTGCATCTCGTTCTCATTCACCACGCGGACGCTCAGCTCCTCCTGCCGCGACGCCTTGTAGGGCGCGCCGACGAGCAGCGTCCGGTAGCCCGGCACCGGCTTGCTGGCGACCATGAACTGCGCGCCCGAAATCCTGCCGAGATACGCGGCAAGTTCGGCGGCGGCATAGCCGATGCCGTTGGTGTCGCCGCCGTAGGCGACCACCACCGCCTCCGCGCGGCCGTTGGCGGCGAGGACGAAGGGCTTCGGCGCGGCCTGCAGGGCCGTCACGCCGAGGAACAGCGAAGCGGTGAGAAGAAGGCCTCTGGCGAATCGGTGCATGTCCATGCTGTGTATCCTGGTGCTGTGCTTCCTAAGTCAATGTGACAGGCCATCATCATAGCACACTCCATGCCGGGGGCAAATGGCCAACCACCCCTGCGGGGCGGTTGGCAGTGGCAGGTGGCAGTAGGCAGGGACGATTATTGCGACCACACAGTGGCTCGCAATTTAGAGGGTAAAAGCGCTGCGCTGCCCTTTCGCCGCGCCATTTGCTACAACAACGTCAAACAGCGTCCTCCGCTAATCAAATTCACAATTGCCACGTTTACGACCAAGGTGCTATCATAACTGCATGAAAGCGTCCAGACGTTTAAAAATCGAGACAGAACAGGAAGAGGACGGTCGTTGGATCGCCGAACTTCCTGATATTCCGGGCGCCATGGCTTACGGGGACACGCGCGAAAACGCTATCGCGAACGTTCAAGCCCTGGCTCTGCGGATCGCCGCAGACAAGATCGAGGCGCATGACCAGTCGCCCGAAATCGCCCCTCTTACTGCCGTTTTCGCATGAGTGTCTGGCCGTCAACCAAAGCACGGCGCGTCAAAGCCTCGTTGTTGCGCATCGGCTGGAGGGTCAAGCGACAGTGCGGAACATCCCACTGCATTCTCGCCCGGGATGGTTATCCGGATTTCGTGTTCGCATTCCACGATTCCGTTGAACTCGGCCCCGCGATGCTTGCCCGCATCGCCCGCCATACAGGGCTTCGGCCTCAAGACCTTAAATAGCTGGCCCTCAAGCGCGCGCGTCTGTAGCGTATAGCAGGTATTGCGCCTCTTTCGGCACATACTCGCTTGCGGCTCGCCGGTCTCACTGCGTACCGGTGTGACGGGGACGGCTCGCCCTACCCTTCGAGTCGCTGTGCCGTGAGCTATCCTAATGCTTTCGACAAAGTTTCCGACAAAGCGACAAAGTTTAGGTTTCCCTGAACCCTAGTCTGAGACACCGCACAGCCGTCCCTTTGGTTCGCTGTACCGTGAGCTTGTTCTGGTGCGACTCGCGGTACACTTAGTCACCCACACTTAGTCGCAACGCTTAGTCGAATACACTTAGTCGCAACGCTTAGTCGAATACACTTAGTCGCTTCACGCTTAGTCCAGACACTTAGTCGAAATGCAGGGACAGAGAGCGGGAAGACTAAGTGCAGCGACTAAGTGTAAGGCGACTAAGTGTGGAGACTAAGTGTAAGGCGACTAAGTGTGGAGACTAAGTGTGTCTCTCACCTGTTCAAACCGCCCCGCAGGAGCGGTGGCAATACTGGCCTGAGACACCCCATTCCAATCCGCGAAATCCGCGCAATCCGTAGCTTCTCCAACCGCGCAGCGGCCATCAAAATAAATCCTGAAAACCGGGTATGCAGTTCGCTCAACCAGACACAACATCTTGTGCCGGCACGATTTTTGATCGCGGGTTGGGGGCTGTGACGACAGCTAATTGTGCCAGTCTGTAAAACAGCAGGCCGCGGCTTTTCGAAGTCCGCC
>JAAYLN010000135.1 GCA_012521875.1 Lentisphaerota bacterium
AGTCTGAGACACCCCCGCTCGCACCCTCTTCAGCTTTCGACAAAGCGTAGGGACAAAGTGAGGGGACGAAGCGTATCCGACAAAGCGTGGAGACAAAGCGTGGAGACAAAGTGTGGAGACGAAGCGTATCTGACAAGGTGTGGGGACAAGGTGTGCCACTGGGCGGCGAAAGGGCAGCGCAGCGCTTTTACCCTCTAAATTGCGAGCCACTGTGTGGTCGCAATAACTGCCTACTGCTACTGCCTACTGCTACTGCCGACTGGCGCCCACCGGGCACATCTGCAGACAGGTCTCGAGAATGCAGGGACGGCGCTTCATCACCGGGTCGCGTCCCAGAACCCCCTCGGCAACCTGCTCGATGGTCACGTCGCCTTCGGGCTTGGGCACATCGGTCTTGTTGCCGATCATGGCCGGTCCCGCCTCGGGACAGAGCGCATAGCGCTTGGACCAGTCGCAGCGGCCGCGGTTGACACCGGGCACACTCACGGCGGTCTCGTCGAGGTGGATCGTGAAACCCGCTGTACCGAGCGCCGTCATCGGACAGGCTTCGGTACAGACCGTGCAGGAGGCGCAGGGATCGTCGCCCAGGGCGATGGCGTCGGCGGGGAGATCGGCATCGGTGACGATGACGATCTGCCGCATCCGCGAGCCGTGTTCGGGGGAGAGCAGGGCACCGTGGCGGCCGATCCGGCCGAAGCCGGCCGCGACGGCCTCGATGGCGTTGCAGCGCGCGTCGGGCAGCATGCCGCGGTGCGAGGCCACCTGCGACTGGATGCCCAGCATGTCCTCCGAAACCGTGGCACGGAATCCCTGCGCGTTCAGCAGCTTGACCAGTTGCAGGGCCGCCAGCGCCAGCTCGTTGCGGGTCTGGTACTGCCAGAAGGCATAGGGGCCGATCTGCTGGCTCTCGGGCTTGGCGGCATGCGCCACGATCTCCTCGGGGAACGCCATGCCCAGCACAATCACCGATTTCGCGCCCGGCAGATGGTCGGAGGGATGCATCACCCTGACCGTGTCGCGGATGATACTGGGCTCGAAGACGCCGTGGTAGGTCGCGCCGACATCCACGACCGATTCGCCGATGGCCTTGAGGTCGAGGGCTTCGGTGAGCTCGCCGACCGCCTTGTCAAAACGCGTGGCTGGGGCGATGCCGAAGCGGGTGACATGCAGGTCGTCGGCCAGTGCCTCGAGACGGCGGCGCAGGCGGACGGCGTCGAGCCGCCGCGGTTGCGTGGGTGCCGAGGCCTCGGCCGGCGGCGTGGGGTCGAGCGGCGCATCGGTGACGATGGCGCCCAGCCAGGTTTGATCACCGAACTCGGGGCTGTCAATGAGCCGCGGATAGCGCGGCGATGTCTTGCCCAGATCGAGCATGGCGGCAAGCTCGCCGGCCAGCCCGTCCCGTTCGTGCCAGGTGCTGTAGCTGGCGGCAAAGTAGCCGCAATCCTCGACCAGCCGCGCCAGGCGCAGCATCGTATGGTGGTACTCCGTGGCTGCCGCCAGATGCATCGGGCCGTTATCCCACGTATTCGCGGGCGTGCGCCAGACAACCCCGATGACCGTCCGCGCCCCCGGCAACTCCTTCTGCAGGGAATAGCCGGGCGTCGTCTCCAGATCGCTGGTCAGCGGTCCGACGCGTACCAGATCGGCGCCCATGCGGATGGCGGCCGCCGAGATGTCGTCGCGCAGCTTGCGCAGTGTCGGCATGTTGTCGGGATAGCGGCGGTTGATGCGCTTCTGGGCGATCATCTTTCCGGGGCGTCCGAAGCTCGGGGTGTCGGTCCGCAGGTGCGGCGGCACGCAGACCTTCTGGCAGACGCCGCGCTCGTGACCGCGCGTCCCCTTGGCGGCGATTTCGCCGAGAATCTCGGCCTCGCCGACCGTATCCATCTGCCTGAGGTTCTCCGAGTTGAGATCCAGGTTGAAGTGCTCGGCCCAGGCACAGCGCCAGATGTTCTTGTTGGCGTAGCGGAAGGTCTTGCCGGCGATCGTGACCTCGCGCGGCGGCGTCTTCAACTCCTTGCGGAGCGCCGCAGTCGGGCAGTGCCTGACGCAGGCCCCGCACATGTCGCAGAGCTTCGGCCCGTCGTACATCGGGGTCGGCGTCAGTTCGGCATCGGTCACGACCGAGATGTAGCGCGTGCGGGCGCCGAACTCGGGGTTGATGGCAATGCCGTGCCAGCCGACCTCCGAGAGGCCCGCGGCGACGGAGGCCCAGATGTGCGACAGGTCGGGAGTGAAGAGGCTGGGCAGATCCTCGAACTGGCGGTAGCGCCAGATGTTGGACGAGGCGATGGCGATCCCCTGGTAGCCATAGAGATTCAGCAGGCGCACAAGGCGGAAGGCCACGCGATCCATCAGGCTGTTCTGATCCATCCAGCCCCCAACACTGCGATCCTGCGGCTCGGGTTCGCCGCCCATCTCGGTCCACGTGTCGGTGATGTGGATGCCGCAGACGATCACGGTCTTCGATGTCGGAAGAATTGCCTGCGGGCTCAGCAGGTAGGGGGCATCCTTCCAGCGCGATACCGGGCCGAAGCCCACCAGATCCATGCCCATCCCCAGCGCCTCGGTGCGCAGCCTGTCGGTCATGACGCGATCAGCCATCTTGTGCTCCTGTTCCTTGGTTTACATGTCTGTGAAAACGCCCGGGGCTACTTCCCCGCAGCGAACATCGGTCTGGTCAGAAGACCGCGGCCATTTCCCGCGCCGTCTGCACCAGCGCCGCCACGAT
>JAAYLN010000136.1 GCA_012521875.1 Lentisphaerota bacterium
GCCGCAGCCATCCGCTCCAGCAAATCCGCGGGGGCTTCGGTGTCGTTGTTCAGCAGCAGCACATGCTCTACGCCGGGACGTTCAAGTACGTGACGAATGCCGAGGTTGTTGCCGCCGGCGAAGCCGAGGTTGCTACCGGCGTCCAGCACCTCCACGCCTTCGGGACAGGTGTCCAATAGCGTTTCGTGCGTATGCTCCGTGGAGCCGTTGTCCACGACGATGACCGCAGTCGGCGCCAATGTCTGCCGCAGCAGCGAAAGGCAGCAGGCGCGGGTTTCCGCGAGGCGGTTGTAGTGGAGGATGATTACGGCGATGCCGGGACGGCTCATTGGGGTGCTCCGCTGCTTGCGTGCCTAGCCCTCCTGCTCCAGCAGCCGCCGGTAGATGGCGAGGTCGGCGGCGGAGAAGCAGCAGAAGGTCACCTCGCGGATGCCGGTGGCGGGGCCGGTCCCGCGCACGGTCGCCACGGCTACCCCGGCGGCCAGTTCGGGCGGATAGCCGTAGACGCCGGTGCTGATGCAGGGGAAGGCGATGGTGCCGAGCCGGTTCTCGGCGGCGATCTCCAGCGAGCGCCGGTAGCAGGAGGCCAGCAGTTCCGGCTCGCCGCGGTTGCCGCCGTGCCAGACGGGGCCGACGGTATGGATGACGAAACGGGCGGGCAGGCGGTAGCCTTTGGTGATTTTGGCGTTGCCCGTCTTGCATCCGCCCAGCAGGGCGCATGCGGCCAGCAATTGCGGCCCGGCGGCGCGGTGGATGGCGCCATCCACCCCGCCCCCGCCGAGCAGGGTCTGGTTGGCGGCGTTTACGATGGCGTCGACCGCCAGCGTGGTGATGTCGGCCTGGATGGCGGCGAGTGTCATGTCTTCAAACCTTGGTTGGGGGCTGGGCTGTCTTCTGGTCAGGGCGCAACGTCTGCCAGAATGGAAGTTCCATTGTATAGAACCGGGGCTGGTTAGCCCAGCCATATCGTGTGTGGAGACAAAGTGCAAGTGCGAAGCACCCACTTACTTCCAAACTTAAACTCACTCTTAAACGGCACACTTCATCCACCCGCTTAATCTTTCGCCTTCGACAAAGTCGACAAAGTAACCGGCAAAGCTCGCGACAAAGTGGATGCAAGCCCTGAAGGGGCGAAATATACCAGCCCAGGGCAACGCCCTGGGGAATGGGCCAAAAATGACTAGCCCTGTAGGGGCGGGATATAGTCCCGGGAATTGGGTTTATCTGCAAATGATAGGCCGGGCTTTCAGCCCTCGTTTTCTCGATTCGTCGGCAGTCCTAGGGCTTCACCCTAGGCTGGGATGGGGCGCGCCGTTGGCGCTAATTAGCTCCATCGCTCCATCACTGCGGCTAGCCGGGACGGCGTCGCCCCACCCTTCGGTTTACTGTACCGTTCGCCACCCATGCGCCGCATCAATACACTGCGGAGACCGCGGGCTCCAAAGCGCATCCGAAGCGAACTGAAGGCCAAGACCAGGGAAAAGCGCGCGCTCCACCCTTTTACCCTCTTCTGCGATACAACTGAGTTGTTTCGCAAACGGTCTTCTCCCACCCGCCGCTTTCGACAAAGCGTAGGGACGAAGTGAGGGGACGAAGCGTATCCGACAAAGCGTGGAGACAAAGTGTGGAGACAAAGTGCAAGTGCGAAGCACCCACTTACTCCCACACTTAAACTCACTTAATCGGCACGCTTGCTCCACCCGCTTAATCTTTCGCCTTCGACAAAGGCGATAAAGTTACCGACAAAGCTCGCGACAAAGTGGACGCTGTCGTTCCTTTCGCTGTTCCTTTCACTTTACAGGAACCGATACCTTTGCTAAGAATTAACGTATGCACAAACACTTTTTCGAGGCCGTCATGCTGGCCTGTTTCTCGGTCTCCTGGTTCTTCTCGATCGCACGCTCGATCCGCTCGCGTTCCACGGGTGGCAAGAGCATCGGATTCCTCTGGATCATCCTCACCGGATATGTGGCGGGGATCATCAACAAGGTGCTGAACGGGGTCGACTTTGTGCTCTGGCTCTACATCTTCAACAGCGGCATGGTGTTTACCGATATCCTACTCTATTTCCGCAACCGGCACTGCGAAAAAAGAGTGACCGGCTAGGAAGGGGGGCATGGGGAGCGGGCGAAAGGCATTGACCTGACGCCGTGTTTCAGACCATAATGCGCTTATAGCCCGGACGTGGCGGTTGCCTATGGCGCACGGTGCGCCTGGACGAGTACCGCGGCGGGTGGAAGGAAAGTATTGCGGAAAATGAGTAACAAGGCGGAAGAGACTTTGCGTGCCAGCGGCGACACCAGTTGGTTTGTTAAAGACCGTTTTGGTATGTTTATCCATTGGGGGCTGTACGCCCAGGGTGCGCGGCACGAGTGGCTGATGAACCAGGAGAGCATCCCGGTGGAGGTCTACGAGCAGCGCTACTTCAAGACTTTCGACCCCGATCTCTACGATCCCGAGCGCTGGGCGAAGGTGGCGGCCAATGCCGGCATGAAGTACATGATCGTCACCAGCAAGCATCATGAGGGCTTCTGCCTCTGGGACAGCCAGTACACCGAATACAAGGCCACCCGCACCCCTGCGGGACGCGATCTGCTGAGGCCCATGCTCGATGCCTTCCGCAATGAGGGTCTGCGCACGGGACTCTACCACTCGGTGATCGACTGGCACCATCCCGACTACATCATCGACAACCGCATCGGCCCCTACCGCGGACTGGATGCCGCCGAGCGCGCCCGCATGAACGAGGGGCGCGACATGTCGCGCTATGCCGCCTACCTGCGCAACCAGGTCAGGGAGTTGCTGACCGGCTACGGCCCGATCGACGTCTTGTGGTTCGACTTCTCCTATCCGAATGCCGAGGATCCGGCCGACTTCACGATCGGCAAGGGGCGGCTGGCGTGGGAGTCGGAGAAGCTCTACAAGCTGGTGCGCGAACTGGCTCCCAACATCATGGTCAATGACCGCATCGACCTGCCGGGCACCAACGATGTCCGCACTCCCGAGCAGTACCAGCCGCGCGCCTGGCCCACGGATAGCGAGGGCAACCGCGTGGTCTGGGAAGCGTGCCAGACCTTCAGCGGCTCCTGGGGATACCATCGCGACGAGGCCTCCTGGCGTTCGACGGACGAGCTGATCCGCACGCTGATCGACTGCGTCAGCAAGGGCGGCAACCTCCTGCTGAACGTAGGGCCGACCGGTCGCGGTGAGTTCGATGAGCGCGCCCTGAACCGTCTGGAAGGCATCGGCGAGTGGATGAAGCGCCACAGCCGCTCGATCTACGGCTGCACGGCGGCGCCTGAGGAGTTCAAGGTGCCCGAGAACTGCAAGCTGACGTGGAATCCCGAGACCCGCCGTCTCTACATGCATGTTCTGGCCTGGCCCTACAAGCACCTGCATATCGAGGGCCTGGGGCAGCGCGTGAAGTACGCCCAGCTCCTGAACGACGCCTCGGAGATCACCTGCGGTGCGGGCTCATGGTATGTGCAGCAGATGGGCGGGAAGCCGGCCGACACCCTGCTGACCCTTAATCTGCCATCGCAGAAGCCGAACGTGGCCGTGCCGGTCATCGAGTTGTTCCTGGACAATTAGGAGAGGCTCACATGCGCTGCTCGATTCACGATTCTCTGGTCTGGCTCTATCCCGATTCGGAGATTGGTGCCAGACCGTGTACCAGGGTTGCGCTGGATGTCGCCCGCGGCGGCATCGCGGCGATCACGGTTCTGGTCAACGATGCGTCCCCCGGTGTGCCGCTTAAGGTGACCCTGACTCCCGCACCCAGGGAGTGGAAGGTCTACCGGCTGGTTGATGTGGCGGTCGAGAAGAACACCGGTATCGTGTGTTTCTGTGAACCCGAGGGGGAGGTCAACCCGGATGTTGTACGCCGGGCTCCCTACCGCACCTATGACGCCATGGAGCCGGTTGCCGCCGCCGGATTCAAGGCCACGGCGGCCACGCAGGCCTTCCGCATCCATGTGCCGGTGAAGCGCACGGCCAAGCCCGGCGAGCAGCAGATGGTCTGTACCGTGACGCACGGCGACGCCACTGCCGAGCTGAAGATAGATCTGACCGTTCATGCCGCAAGGCTGCCTCCCGCGGGTGCGGCCAGCTTTCCCTATACCAACTGGTATAGCGTGGACAACATGGCCGAACGCCATGGCCTCAAGCCCTGGAGCGAGGCGCATTGGCGCATGATCCGCCGTTATGCCGACCTCATGTACCAGGGGCGGCAGAACACCTTCTGGATTCCGCTGTCGCAAATCTTCACCCTTGACGAAAACGGCGTGCCGGTGCTCAACCGTGTACGGCTGCGCCGCTGGGTGCGTACCTTCACCGATGCCGGTCTGCATTACATCGAGGGCGGCCACTTCGGCGGTCGCACGGACGGCGTCTGGACGGCACCGACCTTCAGCATCGGGCTCACCAAGTCGCTGGCGACCAGCCCCGAGGGCAATGCCGATATCGCGGTGATTGCCGGACAGCTCATGGATGAGATCGACCGCAACGACTGGTGGGACCGCTGGATCCAGCATGTGGCCGACGAGCCCATCGCCGCGAACGCTGTGGACTACCGCATCTTCGTCGGCATGGTGCGCAAGTACATGCCCGGCGTGCCGATACTGGACGCCACCATGCAGGAGTCGCTTGTGGGTTCCGTGGACATGTGGTGTCCGCAGGTGCAGAGCTACCAGCAGAACTGCGAGCGTTTCGAGCACATGCAGGAGCTGGGCGATGCCGTCTGGACCTATACCTGCTGCTGTCCCGGCGGTCCCTGGCTCAACCGCCTGCTCGACATGGAACTGCTGCGGCCGGTGCTGATCGGCTGGGCCTCGGCGCTCTTCAGGCTGGATGGTTTTCTGCACTGGGGCTTCAACCAGTACCAGAAGCAGCAGGATCCCTTCGAGATGAACGTCATCCCCAACTGGGGCGGCGGCAGCAACTCGCTGCCTCCCGGCGATACGCACATCGTCTATCCCGGCACCTCGGGGCCATGGTCGAGCGTACGCTTCGAGGCGCACCGCGAGGGCTTGGAAGACTACGAGCTGCTGCGGCAGCTCCAGGAGCGCGATCCGAAGAAGGCGCAGAGCCTGATGCAGCCGGTGATCCGGGCCTTTGACGACTACACCAAGGATGCCACCGTACTGCGCAAGGCGCGCCGCAAGCTGCTGCTGGCGCTGGGCAGCTAGGCATCTGCCAGTGGCAGATGCCGGTAGCGGTAGGCAGTGGCAGTATGCAGTGGCAGGTTGATCATACGACGCAGTCGTATGATCGAGGAGGGTAAAAAGGAGAAAGGGGACGCGGGGCGGTAGAGTAGCAGCAGGCAGTGGTCGCTGGTATGCCGTGCAAAGGCCGGTACTTATACAAAACGTCCGGTACGGTCACCCCGCTGGCGCACGCAGTGCGCCGCGCGGGGTGGCCTAATTACCGTATAGGCGGCAATACCGGGCGTTCGAACGGGAGGGACGAGCGTCTGCTCGTCCACGGGCTCGCGGGCAAGCAGACGCTTGCCCCTCGTGCGCAGCACCGGCAGGCACGGCAGTCCCGGCAGTACCGGGGCTCGAGGACGAGAAAGCGCCCGGCTCCCCGCCCGGCTCCGCCGGGCCATTCTCGTAGCACCGGACCTCCGTGTCCGGTGATGTTGAGACAAGGTGTTGAGACAAGGTGTAAGCGCGAAGCGCACACTTAAACCCACACTTAATCCCACTCTTAATCGGCACACTTCATCCACCCGCTTAATCTTTAGCCTTCGACAAAGTTACCGACAAAGCGACAAAGTTGATGCAAGCCCTGAAGGGGCGCGATATACCAGCCCAGGGCAACGCCCTGAGGAATGGGGCTAAAAATGACTAGCCCTGAAGGGGCGGGATATAGTTCGGAGAAGAAGGGTTGTTTGCCGGATGATAGGCCGGGCCTTCAGCCCTTGTTTATATTTGCCTCGGTTTCCTAGGGTTCGCCCTAGGCTGGGATAGGGCGCGCCGTTGGCGCTATTTCACTCCATCACTCCATCACTGCGGCTAGCCGGGACGGCGTCGCCCTGCGCTTGCGCACTTTTGCATAAGCTACCCCAATATGGCCGCGCAAGTGCAAGTGCGAAGCACCCACTCTAAACCCTCTCTTAAACTCACTCTCAATCGGCACGCTGCGACACCCTATTCCATCTGCGCAAATCTGCGAAAATCTGCGGTTATAAATCTTCGCGCCTTCGCGGCTTCGCGTGAGCGTGCCCTGTTGCTTTCGACGAAGGCGACAAAGTTACCGAC
>JAAYLN010000137.1 GCA_012521875.1 Lentisphaerota bacterium
CGAGCAGCCCGCGTCCGTCGCCCACGACGCGACCCGCGACCCCGCCGCCATGACCCCCGAGGAGCGCCGCCGCGAGGTCGCGGCGATCCTCGCCAAGGGCGTCCTGCGCCTGCGCCAGAGTACCGAGAGCGCGTCTGGTTCGCGTCCTTCTCGCACCCCCAAAAATACTTCGAAAAGTGGCCGGGAAGCCCTTGATGAGGGGGCGAGAACGAGCCTTCATGTGTTCGTGTGACCAGCCTCTCGGCAGGCACGCCAGAGAACGACCGAACACATGAAAGGAGCACGCGAACCATGATGCTGAACGTCCCCAAAGAGGTCGCCGCCCTGGGCCGTATGACGGTCTCGGAGCTGCGATCCAAACACATCGATGCCTTCGGGGAACCGACGCGCACCGGCAACAGGGATTACCTCGTCAAGCGTATCGCCTGGCGGTTGCAGGCCAACGCCCACGGCGACCTGTCCGAACAGGCAAGGCGGCGGGCCGAGGAACTGGCCAACGACGCCGACCTGCGCACCACCGCGCCGAAGGTCCGGAAGACCGAGGACCGGCCCGCGCTCACCCGGCAGACCTCGGTCGCCTTCGACAGCGACTCGCGCCTGCCGATGGCCGGGTCGAACATCAAGCGCCTCTACAAAGGCCGTGAGATCGTGGTGCGCGTCCTGCCAAAGGGCTTCGAGCATGAGGGCGAGGTCTACCGCACGCTCTCGGCGGTCGCCAAGGCCATCACCGGCACCCACTGGAACGGCTACCACTTCTTCAACCTGAAACGAAACGGAGGCGACGATGAGTAAGACGACCGAGAAACCGCCGACCGTCCGGTGCGCGATCTACACCCGCAAGAGCACCGAGGACGGCCTGGAACAGGAGTTCAACAGCCTGGACGCCCAGCGGCAGGCGGGCGAACTGTTCATCGCCAGCCAGGTCTCCGAGGGCTGGGTCTGCCTGCCGGATCGCTACGACGACGGTGGGTTCACCGGCGGCAACATGGACCGCCCGGCGCTCCAGCGCCTCATGGCCGACATCGAGGCGGGCCAGGTGGACTCCATCGTGGTCTACAAGGTCGACCGCCTGAGCCGCTCGCTGATCGACTTCTCCAAGATCATGGACGTGCTGGAACGGCACAAGGTCGCGTTTGTCTCGGTCACCCAGCAGTTCAACACCAGCACTTCGATGGGCCGCCTGATGCTCAACGTGCTGCTCTCGTTCGCCCAATTCGAGCGCGAGATGATCTCCGAGCGCACCCGCGACAAGATCGCCGCCACGCGGCGCAAGGGCAAGTGGACCGGCGGCTGCCCCATGCTGGGCTACGATGTGGTCGAGGGCGGCGGCCGCCTGCGCGTCAACGAGGACGAGGCTGCCCGCGTGCGCGACATCTTTGAATTGTACCTCGACCGCCAGTCGCTGCTGGCCACGGCAACCGAACTGGAAACGCGTGGCTGGACGACGAAGCGCTGGGTCTCGACAAGAGGCCGCGAGATGGGCGGCAGGCCCTTGGGCAAGAATACGCTCTTCCAGATACTGACGAACCGCATCTACCTCGGCAAGATCACCTACAAGGACGAGATTTACGATGGCGAGCACCCGGCCATCGTGGACGCCGAGATCTTCGACCGCGCCCAGCACCTTCTCAAGCGCAACGGCCGCACCGGCGGGGCCCACGTCCGCAACCGCCACGGGGCGCTCCTCAAGGGCTTGGTGCGCTGCGTCACCTGCGACTGCGCGATGGCCCCGTCGCACACCGTCAAACGCCTCTCTGACAACGGCGGCAAGGTCTACCGCTACTACTGCTGCACGAACGCCCAGAAACGAGGCTGGCAGTCCTGCCCGACGCCGTCGGTGCCCGCGCCCGAGCTGGAGCGGTTCGTGGTCGACCAGGTCAAGAGCATCGGGCGGGATACCAATCTGCTCAATGAGACGCTGGCCGAATGCCGCCGCCAACGCGAGGAGGCCATCGGCAAGCTGGATGCCGAGAAGCGCACCCTGGAGCGCGAACTGGGCCGCCACAACGCCGACCTGCGCAAGTTGATCGGCAAGGACGGCCAGACGACCGACCGTCTGGCCGACGTCCAGGAACGCATCCGCAACGCCGAGCAACGCGCCACGGAGGTCCGCGAACAGATTCTGGCACTCTCCCGCGAGCTGGTGGACGCCCGCGAGGTTGGCGAGGCGTGCTCGCTGTTCGACCCACTCTGGGAGACCTTGAGCGCCCGCGAGCAGGCCCGCATCCTGCACCTGCTGATCGAGCGCGTGGACTATGACGGGCCCAACGGCACCGTCGAGATCACCTTCCACCCCACCGGCATCAAGACGCTGGCCGATGAACTCAAACGACAGGAGGCAACGACATGCGACCGATAAGCATCAAGAAGGAGGTCTACTTCACGCGGGGGCCGCACACCCGCAAGGTCATGCAGGACAGCCCGCCGCCGGAGCCGTCGCCCGTGCCCGAGGGCCGAATCCCGCGCATCTCGCGCCTGATGGCCCTGGCGATCCGCTTCGACCGTCTGATCAAGGAGGGCGAGATCACGGACCAGGCCGACCTGGCGCGGCTGGGACACGTCAGCCGCGCCCGCGTCACCCAGATCATGAACCTGCTGCAGCTCGCGCCGGAGATTCAGGAAGCGCTCCTGTTCCTGCCTCGCACCGCAAAAGGCCGCGACCCGATCCGTGAGACCCACATCCGCCCGATTGTCGGCATCCTCGATTGGCGGAAGCAACGGAAACTCTGGAATTGTCTGATTCCCGTCCGATAGTCTTCGCAACTGCAGTGCAAAGGCGATCCACTAAACCCCTACGATAGCTCAACACCCCAAAAGCTGCCGTCATTGTCCCACGAATCTCGTACCGTAAAGACACCGCTCATCAACTCGCAACCTTTCCCGTCCCGACATCCTTCACAACCTAACAACCTCACAACCTGTGCCTTGAATAACTCACTGTACCCGAGTAGCCTCACGCGGCCACCATTGACCACGTTGCTGGAGTGTCAATCTATAGCAGGACCAGACAGACATGTCCTATTCTTTATTCCGCAATGATCCGTACCCGTCCGCTTTCCGCAAGACAACGCAGTACCGTCTTCCCAGACGTCGTTCCATCCGCGATCATCTGCGTAACCGGAATCTCCACCTGCTCCTGAATGACTCGGCGGAGATTCCTTGCACCGAATTCCACGCTATGGGCCTCGTCGCACAGATTCGCGACAACATTGTCGGGAACCTCGAGCCGCAAGCCGTGCCGGCTCTCCAGTGAGCCCGCGAGGACACCAAGAAAGCCCCGTGCAATGTCGACCAAGGCAGCGTCTGACAGCGAATCGAAACGGACAATGTCGTCAATCCGATTGATCATCTCTACGCGGAAATGCTTCTTAATCTCCGAATCGACAGGATCGGGGGTATCTCGCCCCTCGGATATCGCCGCATTGAATCCCAGCGGCGTGCCGCGTTTCTGTATGGCGCTTCCAATGTTGGATGTCATAACGAACATTGCGTTCTTTGCGTCCACGGTGCGGCCTTTGCCGTCCGTGATGCGCCCCTCGTCGAACACCTGAAGGAAAAGGTCCAGCACCCTGGGGTGTGCCTTCTCAACCTCGTCCAGCAGTACAATCGCATAGGGCGTAGAACGCAGCTTGCCGGTCAACTGCCCTTCCTCCTCATGCCCTATGTAACCAGGTGGCGAACCGATGAGCCGGGACACGCTGTGTTGCTCCATGAATTCCGACATGTCCAGCCGGATAAGGTTGCGTTGCGAGCCGAACAATTCATCTGCAATCGCGCGCGCAAGTTCCGTCTTTCCGACACCGGACGGTCCAAGGAAGAGGAAGACGGCCAAAGGCCCCCTGCGCTCGCCCAAACCGGCCTGCGCGAGCAGTACCCGCTTCGTCAATCGATCAATGGCGGCTTCCTGTCCGATCACACGTTTCAGCAACCGTTCCTTCAGTCCCGCAACCTTGGCCTGCCCGCCCGACTTGATCTCGCCCGCGATGACACCTTCCGGGATGCCTATCTTCTCCGACAGCACAGATACGATTGCCGATGGCGTCACTTCGGCGCTGGCCCCTTGCGCTGGCCTTCCATTCGCCCCTTGAATGCTTAGACCGGGCACACAGATTTGCGCCGAAGCCAAATCCAGAAGGTCAATGGCCTTGTCGGGCAATCGGTGGTCGTTGTCGAAACGGATGGACAAGTCAACCGATGCGTCAATGGCTTCATCCGTTATCCGCACCCCGTGATGCTTCTCGAAGCGCGGACGCAGACCCCGGAGTATTTCCACCGACTCATCGCGTGTTGGCTCAGGGACGAGCACCTTGTCGAATCGGCGCTCAAGCGCCGCGTCCTTCTCAATGTGCTTCCGATACTCCTCTATCGTGGTCGCACCGATACACTTGATCTCTCCTCTTGCAAGCGCGGGCTTCATCAGGTTCGCGGCATCCAATCCGCCCTTGCGGTCGCCTGCGCCGATCATCGTATGGATTTCGTCAACGAACAGAATCAACTGGGCGTCCGACTTGGCTTCCGCGAGGAGGCGTTTCAGCCGCTCCTCGAACTCCCCCCGGTATTTCGTGCCAGCCACCAGCGCGCCCATGCTGATCTCGACAATACGCTTGCCGCCCAGGACATGCGCATCCTTGCCCGCTACAATCCGCTGGGCAATCGCCTCCACGATGGCGGTCTTGCCGACGCCCGGCTCGCCGACCAGCACCGGATTGCTCTTCGTGCTCCGCGCCAAGGTCTGAATGATCTGTAGAATCTCCTTTCGCCGACCGATGACAGGCGAGAGAAGTCCATCCCGTGCGGCCTGGGTGAGATCGCGACCGAACTGCTCAAGGATAGATCGAGATGGCGACGCATCGGCGCCTGCTGGCTGGGCGGGCGCGGCAACGCGGCCCGGTTCCGCGCCACCTCCCATTTGTTTCAAACGAGCGATGGCGGTCGCCTTGATCTTCTCGCCATCATGCCCACCGCCGGCAAGCAGTTGGGCTGTCTTGGAGTCCTTTTCGGAAAGGATGGCAACAAACAACGCCCCCGCGTGCGCGTGATCCAATCCCATATCCGCCGCGACTTGCTCCGCCGATGCCGACATGGTACGCGCCCGTTCCGAGCGATGCATAACGGCTCCTGGAGCATGGTCGTAGGTTCCGGTGCCCAGGAGCGCGCGCATGCCGCGGCGCAACTGCGTGGGATTGATTCCCGCGCCGCCCAGAATCTCGGGTACGAACCGCAGTTCGCTGGCCAGAGCATCTGCGTCCATGCCCCGCGCCTTCACTTCCTTCAGCAAGTCTTCGCGGCAAAAGTCCTTTCCCTTGGTCAGGGCTTCAAGAAAATGCTCCGGCTCAATGAACTGGCTCCGCGCGGCCAGGGCTTCCTGTAGTGCAACGCGCCACACGAGATCCAAAACGGCAGTCCGGTTCATGATGCACTCCGTCTTCTTGTGGCGACGAGGCGTGCGACATCACGACAGTCACCCAGTTTGAGAATAATTGCCTTCTGGTATGCCGCTCCATGATTCAGAACGATCACGAAGCGGTATTCCTTCTGTTCTTCATATTCCAATGCCTTCTGCACGCAACCATGGCCCCACTCCGGCCAATCCCATCTCGGCTTTCCCCGGTCATACCGCGCGTATCCGGCTCGTATGCCGCACCAGTTCACGCCTTGCTCAACGCAGGCGTTCTTGGCGCGGGCAAACAGCTCTCGGCATTGCGTGATTTCCACGACGGCGTCACAATCGGGCCAACGCTCAAACAGTCGCTCTGGACTGTTTTCGGTCGTCGCGCACCAGACATGAACATGGTTCCCGCTATGAACGCGGAAACCCGCATCGCGAAAGCGATACTCCAAGATGCCTTCGTGTTGATCGCACCGCGGACCCGGTCGCTCATGGCGATAGACGTTGAGATTGCTCATGTAGAACTCGCCGTTGTCAATGAAGGCGCGGGCGTGGTCGAGAGTCATTGCCTTCCATAGGCGTCTGGGACCCGGAGACTCATGGTAGAGGAGCCATCCGTCCTGAACATCCTGGGCAAATACGTCAATGACAACAACCGTCAAATTGTCCTGGCCACCCGCCTGCTTGCCGGCCGCGAGAAGCCTGCGGCAAGAGATGTCCGGATCGTAGCCCTCGGTTAGAATCGCCAATAGTTGAGCATCCGGCAACATGCCCCAAAGGCCGTCTGTGCATAGAAGAAGGCGGTCGCCGGGTTTTAACTCAATGGTTTGTGTGGCGGCTGGCACATCCGCTTCCATGCCGGCAAAGCGGCTAAGTCGCCCTTTGGCGGGATGATTCTCCGCTTCCTGGGAGGTGATTTCCCCGTTCCGAACAAGAAGTCCGACGATGGAATGGTCTTCGGTAAGTTGCCGAAGACCGCCGTTGCGCAGCAGGTACGCACGGCTGTCGCCCATGTGCGCAATATGGGCGTGGTGCGCTGTCAGTAGCGCCAAGCCGACCGTTGCCCCCATGTCTTTGTACTCCAGCCGACTTGCGCCCGCTTTGCGGATATGGTGGTCGAGTTCCCGCAGCGAGTCTGCGAGCATGGACGGGATGGCTGGATCATCGCTTGAACGGGGCTCGGGCGATTCGGCAATGCGGCGTCTGATGATATCCGGCAACAGTGTCGTGGCCATCTGTGCCGCCGTGTCGCCCCCACCATGACCGCCAATGCCGTCGGCCACAACGAAGATGCCGGTCTCCGCATCAACAAAGTATGAATCTTCGTTCCGCTCCCGCACGCACCCGACATCCGTGCAGCCCGCGGCACGGATGACAAAAGGCTTCGCGGTGTCGGCGGCGCCCTGCATCAGACAACCGCCTTTCTCATCACCGCCAACATTTCCGACGCATCCTGGAAACGGTCCTTTGGGCTGGCTTGAATTGCCTTGTCCAGGACGGCAGAAATGCCTTTGGGAATGCCCGGAGACCTCTTTGAAAGAGGTACAATCTCGCCCCGGAGAATAACCTCCATCGGATCGCAGCCGCGCGGGAAATCGCGGGGCGTCTCGCCCGAAAGCATGTTGTAGAACGTCGCCCCTACGCTCCACACGTCTGTGACCGGCTTCACGTACTTGAAATTGGTCAACTGCTCCTTCGGCATATAGAACGGAGTGCCGGCGTACGCGCCGGTGACCGTCATGCCGCTGAACCCCGCCTTGTCGAAGTTCTTGGCAAGCCCCATGTCGGCAAGCTTTGCCGCCGGCTGGGCCGGTGTCCCTGACAGGAGGATATTCGACGGCTTCAGGTCGCGATGTACAACCCCTTTGGCGTGCGCAAAAGCCAGTCCTTCCAGCGCCTGGAGCATAATCGGCATGGCAACCGTGAGGGCCAGCTTGCCTCCATTGGCCTCCATGTAATCGGCGACACTGCCGCCACGGCAGTGCTCCATAACGAAGTAGAAGGCGCTGCCGACTGAACCGGAATCGAGAATGGTGACAATGTCCGGGTGTTGCAGGTTCTTGAGCAGTTCGATCTCCTGCGAAAACTTCCGCCGCGCATCCTCGTCAACTGCCACCCGCGCCAGCATCACCAAGCCCGCTACTGGATGCTTGTCCGTCTCCCGCTCGGCTAGATAGACGGCTCGGTATCCCCCCACGCCGATACGGTGC
>JAAYLN010000138.1 GCA_012521875.1 Lentisphaerota bacterium
CCCTGCGCCTCCGTGCCTCCGTGAGAGACTTCCCAGCAGCCCCCGCATCGCAAACGAGCCGGCGCGAAGCTCCACCCAATCACAAATCTAAAATCACAAATCTTGCCTATAACTTGGACATTTTGTCGCAGTTACTCCATGGTTTTCTCGCGGCGCAGCCGCGCGGCAGTCTAAAATCAATCCCCATGCCTCCGTGAGAGAATCTCCCGCAGCATCCGCCTTCCGCCCACTTTCCAAGCTCCGCCCGCGCGCCCCTGTCACTAGCCGATTACGAAGCGAAATGGTTCATAATTGCACCGCCGCCGTCGGTATGCTAATCTCGTCCAATCTGTTTTTGCAATGCGGTCGCGGAATGCCGCGACGGGCCGGGGCGCCTATTCCGCCAACACTTTTCACTAAGGAACAAGGACGATGAACAAGAAAACACTTCGCGATGTCGAACTCAAGGGTCAGCGCGTGCTGATGCGCGTGGACTTCAACGTGCCGATCAAGGACGGCGTCATTAGCGACGATACCCGTATCCAGGGGGCCGTGCCCTCGATCCGCTATGTTCTGGACCAGGGCGGCAGCCTGGTGCTGATGAGCCATCTGGGCCGTCCCAAGGGCAAGGGCTACGAGGCCGACTTCTCGCTGAAGCCCGTGGCCGAGTATCTGGCCAAGGTGCTGGGCAGCCCCGTGGCCTTCGCGCCCGACTGCCTCGCGGCCGGCGAGCAGGCCGCCGCCCTCAAGCCCGGCGATGTGCTGATGCTGGAGAATACCCGCTTCTACGCCGAGGAAGAGGGCAAGGTCAAGCAGACCGACGACATGAGCGACGAGGTCTACAAGGAGAAGAAGGCCGCCATGAAGGAGAAGCAGAAGGCCATGGCCAGGACGCTGGCCTCCTACGGCGACATCTTCTGCAACGACGCCTTCGGCAGCGCGCACCGCGCCCATGCCTCGACCGCCGTCGTCTGCAAGTACATGTCCACCAACGTGGCCGGCTTCCTGATGGAGAAGGAGATCGAGTATCTCGGCAGCGCGGTCGAGAGCCCCAACCGCCCCTTCGTGGCGATCCTGGGCGGTGCCAAGGTCTCCGACAAGCTGGCCGTGGTGTGCAACCTGCTGACCAAGGTCGACGTCCTGATCGTCGGCGGCGGCATGGCCTACACCTTCCTCAAGGCACAGGGACACGACGTGGGGAAATCGCTCTGCGAGCCCGACCAGCTCGACTACGCCAGGGAGATGCTGGAGACCGCCCGCGAGAAGGGCGTCAAGTTCCTGCTGCCGATCGACAATGTCAGCGCCGACAAGTTCGCCGCCGATGCCAGCACGCAGGTGACCGGCAACGAGATTCCCGCCGGCTGGATGGCGCTGGACATCGGTCCCAGGACGTCGGCCCTCTACGCCGAAGCGATCAAGACGGCCAAGACCGTCGTCTGGAACGGCCCCATGGGCTGCTTCGAGATGCCCGCCTTTGCCAAGGGCACGATGGCCGTCTGCGAGGCGGTTGCCGCGAGCGGCGCCGTGAGCATCATCGGCGGTGGCGACAGCGTAAGCGCGGTGAACCAGAGCGGTCTGGCCGACAAGATGACGCACATCAGCACCGGCGGCGGCGCCAGCCTCGAGTTCCTCGAGGGCAAGGCCCTGCCGGGTGTAGTAGCCCTTGATGACCGCGCGTAGCTTAGGGTTCAGTATTGCCGCCGCCCCGCGGGGCGGCGGCAGTGGCAGTAGGCAGTGGCAGTAGGCAGTTGGAACAAGCCAGAGACGCCACTTTGTCGCGAGCTTTGTCGGTAACTTTGTCGAAAGCTACAGGGAAAGCTCACGCGAAGGCGCGAAGGCGCGGAGAGTTTTAACCGCAGATGTCCTGCTTCGCAGGCGCATGTGCGCAGATTTTCGCAGATTGGCATAGGGTGTCTCAGACTAGTAACGCCGCCGCCCCGGAGCGGGGCGGCGGCAGTAGCAGTAGGCAGTTGGAACAGGCCAGAGACGCCACTTTGTCGCTTTGTCGGTAACTTTGTCGAAAGCGAAAGAGTAAGCGGGTGGAGTAAGCGTGACGATTAAGAGTGAGATTAAGAGAGGGTTTAAGTGTGTGCTTCGCACTTACACTTTGTCCCCTCGCTTTTTCTCCACGCTTTGTCGGCTACGCTTCGTCTCCACACTTTGTTTCTACGCTTTGTCGAAAGCGGAAGAGCAAGCGGCAGCGGTGTCTCAGACTAGTGGAGCCGCTGCCCTGCAGGGCGGCGGCAGTAGCAGTAGCAGCAGGCAGTGGCAGTTGGCAGGGACGATTATTGCGACCACACAGTGGCTCGCAATTTAGAGGGTAAAAGCGCTGCGCCGCCCTTTTGCCGCCCGGTGGTAAAACATCTCCGCACTTTGGTTTGACAGAACGCCCCCACCCTGCTAAAGTACACGCTCGTTATGGGACAACAGCTAAGCATACGCCTGAAGCGCGCACGTCGGAAACGCTATAACCAGCGGGTTCGCGAGCGTGCGAATCAGGCGCTGAAAACCAAAACCAAGTAACCGACGGCCCTGGAACAACCGGAGCCGGACGATATGGCGCGATGGCCGAGTGGCTAGGCAGAGGTCTGCAAAACCTCGTACAGCGGTTCAATTCCGCTTCGCGCCTCCATTTTCACTCGCAAGGCAACGTCGTTCTGCCACGGATAACAGCAACAGGCATCACGCGTACACCGGGGACGGGAACGACGGAGCGGCATTAGCCCTCGTTCCCTGTGTAGGTGCGGAAGCCGATTAAGGACCAGAGTCCATGAACGCCAGCACCCCGCTCTCCGAACGCCCACACGTCGCCCTCATCGGCATCGGCATCCAAGGCCGCGAAGTCCTCCTCAAGGAGTTTATCTCTCGTGATGTCATCGTCGCGGCCATCTGCGACTGCGACCGTGTGCGCCGCGAGGACGGCGTCCGTCGCGTCAACGAGTACTATGGCGCACGGGATGAGCTGAAGTCGCTAGTCGGCACCTGCAAGGCCGTTGCCGATTTCCGCGATGTGATCGCCGACCCCGGGATCGACGCCGTCTGCATCGCGACTCCCGACCACTGGCACGCCTACATCGCCGTCGAGGCCATGAAGAACGGCAAGGACGTCTATTGCGAGAAGCCCCTCACCTACAACGTGGACGAATCCGTCAAGGTGATGAAGGCCCAGGCCAAGTACGACCGCGTCTTCCAGACCGGCTCAATGCAGCGCTCCTGGCGCGAGTTCCGCACCGCCGCCATGCTGGTACGCAACGGCGTCGCCGGCGACATCCGCTTTATCGACTGCAACTTCGGTGAGGGCACCGATGCACCGCTGCTGGGCGGCCCGTCACAGCCCCACCGCTTCTTCTCAAAGCTTGATAACGCCGAGGCCGAGGGCGCCCCCAACCCCGACGTTGACTGGGACATGTGGCTTGGCCCGGCCCCCTACTCGCCCTACTCCGACCAGTGCGCACCGCGCGGGGTCAACGAGTTCTACCCGATGTTCTGGCGCTTCGACGACTACTTCGCCACGGGCTACTGCGGCGACTGGGGCGCGCACCATCTCGATATCGCCCAGTGGGGCATCGACATGGATAGCTCGGGTCCGGTCAAGATCGTCTGCTCCGATGCGCCGCACTCCAGGAACCCCCTCCACGGCGGCCGCCGCCAGCAGGGCATGAAGTTCCTCTTCGGGAACGGCATCGTGATCCACCATAACCCCTTCTCCACCTGGGGCACGGTCTTCTACGGAACAAAGGGCATCGTGGCCGTCAACCGCGGCAAGATCGCCGTCTGGGAAGGCAAGGGCGTCGAGCCCACCGCGGAGATCCGCAAGGCACTGGCCGAGGCCGACTTCACCGGCATGAAGCTCATCGCCGCCTCGATCGGCAAGGACTACGGCAAGGTCGCGGTACAGCAGAAGGACAACGCGCTCGTCACGGCACTCGACAAGCTCGACTCCCACTACTCCATCGACACCCTGCCGGTGCAGCTCTACAAGAGCGCCAACCAAATCGGCAACTTCATCGACTGCATGAAGACGCGCAAGCCGACCATCGCGCCGGCCGAGACCGGCGCACGCACGTCGATCCTCTGCCAGCTCTGCAACATCAGCTACATCTACGACTCGGGCTTCGACTGGGATCCGGTAGCCTGCACCTTTGCCAACGGCACCGGTGACGAGCACTGGCTGCGCCGCGACTACTGCCGCAACGGCTGGGAAACCAGGCTCTAACAGGCTCTTGCCCCCTCCTCGTGTTCATGGGCGTCCCGCCCATGAACACGGGCAGGATGCCCGTGCCAC